>NZ_JABWRI010000017.1:0-108920 GCF_014268865.1 Pseudomonas sp. BW16M2
GGGCCTGTTGACCAACTGGATGGGCTACCTGCTGCTGGCCGGCACGGTGTTCGCCTTGGGCTTGGTCAAGCTGCCGGATAGCTGGGCGGTGGGCGCCGGCGGCCTGCGTCTGATCGGCGTGTTGATGGTGGCGGTCGCATTGGCCTACCTGTTCGCCTGTGCCTTCGCCAAGCGGCGAACGTGGGACCTGCGCGGGCACGAAGTCACCCTGCCGAGCCTGCGCCTGGCGTTGTGCCAGGTAGCCCTGGGGGTCAGCAACTGGGCTTTGATGGCGGCGCTGATCCACCTGCTGCTGCCGCCGGAGCTGTTCTATCCGTCGGTATTGGGCGTGCTGCTGATCAGCTGCGTGGCGGGCGTGGTCGCGCATATTCCCGCAGGGCTCGGCGTGCTCGAGGCTGTGTTCCTCGCCCTGCTCCACGGCCAGCTCGGCCAAGGCACGCTGGTCGCCGCGCTGCTGGGTTATCGAACGTTGTACTACCTGACTCCGCTGCTGTTGGCGGTGGTCACCTACCTGATCCTCGAGAAGCGTGCCAAGGCCTTGCGCCGACAGGCCGGGCCGGCCCTCGACAAGCGCTGAAACTCGGCGTTTTCGCCGGACCGTAGAGGCAGGCGATCCACGTTGGGTTATGCGCGGTGCCAGGCAATCCCGGCACCGCGTGCCTTCACTTACGAGCGGCCACCCTTGCGGCCGGACTCGGTCTGGCGGTGGTCGCCGCCACTGCTCTGACCGCCCTTGCGGCCGGCTTCGGATGCCTTCTCGCGGTCATTGGCAAAGTTGCCCGGGTTCTTCGATCCACCCTGGCTGCCGGTCTTGTTGCTGTCCTGCCGACCGGTCATGTTGCTGTCTTTGTTGGCCATGGTTGCAAAACCTCGTGTGGCTAGGGGATGCACGGCTGCATGCCGTACAGGATTGGGAGTACGGCGATAAGGAGGGATTCGGATTATTCCGGGGTGATCGGACCGGTGGCGCTAAACATGCCGATGCCCTGTATCTGGGACGCAAGCGGATGCAGGCATGGTTGACCCTTTCACGCACTCTGGCATAATTCACACTACCTACCGGTCGGTAGGTTTATTTTTCCAACGGATTTCCCAGTCATGCCTGCCTCCCACCTGCGCTTCGCCGCCTCCCTCGCCCTGATCGGCGCCCTCGGCCCTTCGGCCATCGACATGTACTTGGCCAGCCTGCCGGAAATGGCCCGCGACTTCGCCACCGGCTATACCCAGGTGCAGCTGACCCTGACCGTGTTCCTGCTGGCAATGGGTGCCGGTCAATTGCTGTTCGGCCCCGTGGTCGACGCCCTGGGCCGTCGTCGCCCGCTGCTCGCGGGACTGATGGTGTTCAGCCTGGCCTCCCTTGGCGCGGCCGCCGCGCCTTCGCTGGACCTGTTGCTGATCGCACGCCTGGTCCAGGGCCTGGCCAGCGCGCTGACGCTGGTGGTGATCATGAGCATGGTGCGCGACAGCGCCGACGGCGCGCGGGCGGCGCAGATCTTCGCCCTGCTGATGACCATCGAAGGCCTGGCGCCGATCCTCGCCCCGGCGCTGGGCGGGGTGATCGATGCGGCCTATGGATGGCGGGCGATCATGCTGGTGCTGGCCGGGCTAGGGCTGCTGACCCTGCTCAATTCGATACTGACGCTCGGCGAAACCTTGCCTGCAGGGCAGCGGGTACGCCTGGCACCAACCACTGCATGGCACACCTATGCGCGCATCGCCGCCGACGGCGCCTTCATGCGACCGGCCCTGGCGTTGTCGGCGGTGTTCTTCTTCCTGTTCGCCTACATCGCCGGCTCCGCCTACGTGTACCAGCAGCACTTCGGCCTTTCCAGCGCCCACTTCGGCCTGCTGTTCGGGGGCTGTGGCGTGGCCATCCTGCTCGGCGCGGCGCTGTCCGGTTACTGGGTAACGCGCCATGGCGTGGCCCGCGTGGCCTGGTGGGGCGCGCTGTGCATGGGTGGCGGCGCGCTGCTGACAGTACTTGCCGGGCTGAGCGGCGCGGGCCTGGCGCTGTTGCTGGCGGGCGTGGTACTGGCGCTGTTCGGCTTAGGCATTTGCGAGGCCACCTTGATGGCCCTGGCGATGTCGTCGCAACAACGTGACGTCGGCTCTACCGCAGCGTTGCTCGGTGCCCTGCAACTGGTGATCTCGTCCAGTGCCACACCGTTGGCCGGGCACCTGGCAACGCTGGGGCCGCTGGCCTGGGCCTGGCTGCTGGCGGCCGCTGCCTTGGTGATCGTCGGTTTGACCCGCGCCGCCGCGGCAAAGACAATCAGCGCCTCGCCCCATCCCAGCGTCAACCCGGAGTGACCGCTTTGAAAGCCCTGACCCCTTCCGCCGCGCGCATCTGCGACCATGCCGTCGAGCACTTTGCCGAACACGGCTACGACGGCTCGTCGCTGAACGAGATCGCCGTCCTGGCGGGCATGCGCAAGGCCTCGCTGTATGCCCATTTCGCCAACAAGGATGCGTTGTTCGTGCACGCCTTCGAACGGGCGCTGGCAGACGAGACCGCCTACGTCGAGGCCGGATTCGGCCACGAGGCGGCGGACCGCGAGGCACCGGGACACTGGCACCCGCTGCACCTGGCCGAGCGCTACGCCGCCTCGGCCAACCTGCGCTTCGTGCTGCGCACGGCGTTCCTGCCGCCGGCGCCGATTCGTGCGATCGTCACCGGCGGCTTCGAGGCCTACCTGGAGCAGATCCGCCTGGGCTTCTGCCAGGCCCTGCGCGAGCGCCATGCCTGGGCCCGCAGCGATGGCAACAAGCTGGAGCTGTATGGTGATGCGTATCTGGGGATCATCGACAGCCTGCATGTGGAACTGTTGTATGCGAACCCGGCGGTGTATGCGCGGCGGGCGGCTTCGTTGCTGAAGATTCTTGATGATTCGCTGTATCTTGCCGGGCTGTAGCAGGACCCTGTATACGACTAAAGGGCCCCGCGATAGGGTGACCAGCGCTCACGGCATCAGGGCCTGACTTTCTTCAGCTCATTCAGTAGTCCCATCAACTGCTCCAGCTTGTCCTCGCCGAACTGACGCTGGATCTCCTGGTAATTGCGCTCCATCTCCTCGCTCATGGCCAGGAACGCCTGCTGGCCACGCACGGTCAGGCTGATGAAGATCCGCCGCTGGTCCTCCGGCGACTTGCGCCGGCCCACCAGGCCGTCGCGCTCCAGGCGCTTGAGCACGCCGCTCATGCTCGGTTTGAGGATGCAGGCCAGGTCCGCCAACTGGTGGCTTTCCAGCTCGCCCTGCTGGCGCAGGATGCGGATTACCCGCCACTGCTGCTCGGTCAGGTCGTGGGCATTGAGGGCCGGACGGAAGAACGCCATGGTCGCTTCGCGGGCCTGCAACAGGGTCAATGTCAGGGAGGGTCTAGGATTGGTCATCAGGATAAACGGCTGGTTTTATTAAGATATTAATAAAGTGAAAACCATTTTCACCCGTGCTGTCCAGCCCCTGTGAAAAGTACCAGCGCTCCCGGCAAACGCCCATTTTCCACGCACCGCCTTCGTTGCACGATCAGTTGAAGCCCCCAGCCCGGAACTGATCGCCCCATGTCAACGCAATCCCGCCTGGCGCTGGCGGTACTCTCCCGGCGTCATCTGCGCATGGCGCTGGAAGAAGCGGCTGAAATACGCCGGATCCTTGAACCCCAGCCGGTAGCAGATCTCGTTGGCCGAACCGCCGGTGTACAGCAGCAACCGCCGCGCCTCCTGCATCAGCCGTTCGAACACCAGACGCTTGGACGGCAGGTCGGCCATGCGCCGGCACACATCGTTCAGCCGCGCCTCGGTCACCCCCAGCGCCGCCGCATAGGCCGGCAGCGTCCAGTGGTCGAGGTAGTGGCGCTCGATCAGCTCGTTGAAGCGATGGAACAGCTGCAGGTCCTCGTGCCGCGCGGGCGTGGCCTCCAGCGAATTGGCGCCCAGGCGCAGCAGGCTGATCATCACCAGGCGCGCCAGGTCCTGCACCGCGGTGCCCTGCCCGGCCTGGCCATGGCCGATTTCATCGCCGAGCAGGTCGAACAGCTGCTCCAGGCGCCGTACCTCGCCGGCCGCCGCGCCCTGCAGATGCCCCAGGGCAACGCAGGCCGGTTGCAGCCGCGGGCCCAAGGCAAGCCCGGGCTCGGCCTGCAGCAGTTGCCAGACCAGTTGCTGGCGCACGGTCAGCACATGGCCGTCGGCGTCGGCCTCGGTGACGAAGGCATGGGGAATGGTTGGCGGGGTGAGGAAAAACATCGGCCCGGACTCGTGGTAGCGCTGCTCGTCCAGGTACACCCGCACGCTGCCGGTCTTGACGTAGTGCACCTGGAAGAAGCGGTCGTGGCGGTGCACCGGCATGTTGCGGCCGAAAAAACCGGCCAGGTTGCCCAGGCGGTCGTAGTGCACCTCGCTGTCGCTGTAGCGCTGGTCGTAGACCTGACCGATGTTGATGTTGGGGATCGGCTGTCGTTCTTTCATTGTTGTTCTCGCAGCGGTGAAACGCGCCGGGGAAACCATCGTAGCACCACCAGCCAGCGGTGGACGCCTTGACGATCGTTAACATATTAAATATAACGTTAACACATTAACAAAAACACCACGAGGCGCCCCTGGTCGCCTCAATCACCGCAGGAGAAAAGCATGAGCCGTGCCTTGCACGAGGTCGCCAACGGCAGCTTGTTCGGCGTCGCCCTGAACTACCAGGGCCTGCTGCAGCAGCATCTGGCATCCTTCCATGAAGCGCCGTACCGGCAGCCGCCGGTCAAGCCGGTGCTGTTCATCAAGACCCCGAACACCCGCAACGGGCACGCCCAGCCAGTGACCTACCCGTCGGCAGTCGAACGCCTGCAACCCGGCCCCGCACTGGGTGTGGTGATCGGCAAGGACGCCAGCCGCGTCAGCGTCGACGACGCCCTCGCGCATGTGGCCGGCTACACCATCGTCAACGAGTTCAGCCTGCCCGAGGACAGCTACTACCGCCCGGCGGTCAAGGCCAAGTGCCGCGACGGCTTCTGCGCCATCGGCCCGCAGCTGGTGCCGGCCGCGCAGGTCGGCAACCCCGACGCGCTGGGCATCCGCCTGTGGATCAACGGCGAGCTGCGCCAGCAGAACACCACCGCCAACTGCGTGCGCGGCGTGGCCCGGCTGATCGCCGAGATCAGCGAGTTCATGACCCTGCATGCCGGCGACGTGCTGATCACCGGCACCCCCGAAGGCCGCGTTGATGTGCTGCCCGGCGACCGGGTGACGGTCGAGATCGACGGCCTCGGCCAGCTGACCAACCCCATCGTCGCCGAACAAGGACTCGCCCCATGAAGCACGCCCGTATCCAGTTCGATGGCCAGGTCCATCAGGTCACCGTCGAGGACGACCAGCACCTGCGCCTGGCCGATGGCCGCCTGGTCCATGCCGACCAGGTCACCTGGTTGCCGCCGGCCACCGGCAACATGTTCGCCCTGGGCCTGAACTACGCCGACCACGCCGCCGAGCTGGCCTTCACCCCGCCCACCGAACCGCTGGCCTTCATCAAGTCGCCGGGTACCTACACCGGGCACGAGCAGGTCACCTGGCGCCCGGACAACGTCAAGTACATGCACTACGAGTGCGAGCTGGTGGCGGTGATCGGCAAGCCGGCGCGCAACGTCAAGCGCGAGGACGCCCTCGCCTACCTGGCCGGCTACACGGTGTGCAACGACTACGCCATCCGCGACTACCTGGAGAACTACTACCGCCCCAACCTGCGGGTGAAGAACCGTGACGCCACCACCCCGGTGGGTCCGTGGATCGTCGACGTCGCCGACGTGCCGGATCCGTCGAAGCTGACGCTGCGCACCTGGATCAACGGCGAGCTGAAACAGCAAGGCAGCACCGCCGACATGATCTTCGACATCCCCTACCTGATCGAATACTTCTCCAGCTTCATGACCCTGCAGCCCGGCGACATGATCGCCACCGGCACCCCGGAAGGCCTGGCCGACGTGGTGCCGGGCGACGAAGTGGTGGTGGAAGTGCAAGGCGTCGGCCGCCTGGTCAACCGAATCGTCAGCGAAGCCGAGTTCTTCGCCCGCAAAGCACACGAGGCAACAGCATGATCAAGCACTGGATCAACGGCCGCGAAGTCGAGAGCCGCGACACTTTCATCAACTACAACCCGGCCACCGGCGAAGCCATCGGCGAAGTCGCCAGCGGCGGCGCCGAGGAAGTCGCCCAGGCCGTGGCCGCGGCCAAGCAAGCCTTCCCGAAGTGGGCCAACACCCCGGCCAAGGAGCGCGCCCGGCTGATGCGCCGCCTGGGCGAGCTGATCGACCAGAACGTACCGCAGCTGGCCGAACTGGAGACCCTGGACACCGGCCTGCCGATCCACCAGACGCGCAACGTGCTGATTCCCCGGGCCTCGCACAACTTCGACTTCTTCGCCGAGGTGTGCACGCGCATGGATGGCCACACCTACCCGGTGGACGACCAGATGCTCAACTACACCCTGTACCAGCCGGTGGGCGTGTGCGGGCTGGTGTCGCCCTGGAACGTGCCGTTCATGACCGCCACCTGGAAGACCGCGCCGTGCCTGGCCCTGGGTAACACCGCGGTGCTGAAGATGAGCGAGCTGTCGCCGCTGACCGCCAATGAGCTGGGACGCCTGGCGGTCGAGGCCGGCATCCCCAATGGCGTGCTCAATGTGATCCAGGGCTACGGCGCCACTGCCGGCGATGCCCTGGTGCGCCACCCGGACGTGCGCGCCATCTCCTTCACCGGCGGCACCGCCACCGGCCGCAAGATCATGCAGACGGCGGGCCTTAAGAAGTACTCCATGGAACTGGGCGGCAAATCGCCAGTGCTGGTCTTCGAGGACGCCGACCTGGACCGTGCCCTGGACGCCGCGCTGTTCACCATCTTCTCGCTCAACGGCGAGCGCTGCACCGCCGGCAGCCGGATCTTCATCCAGGAGAGCGTGTACCCGCAGTTCGTCGCCGAGTTCGCCGCCCGCGCCAAGCGCCTGGTCGTCGGTGACCCGACCGATCCGAAGACCCAGGTCGGCTCGATGATCACCCAGCAGCACTACGACAAGGTCACCGGCTACATCCGCATCGGCCTCGAGGAAGGCGCACGCCTGGTGGCCGGTGGCCTGGAGCGTCCGGCCGGGCTGCCGGCGCACCTGGCCAAGGGGCAGTTCATCCAGCCGACGGTGTTCGCCGATGTGAACAACTCGATGCGCATCGCCCAGGAAGAGATCTTCGGCCCGGTGGTCTGCCTGATCCCGTTCAAGGACGAGGCCGAGGCGCTGCGGCTGGCCAACGACACCGAATACGGCCTGGCTTCGTACATCTGGACCCAGGACATCGGCAAGGCCCACCGCCTGGCCCGCGGCATCGAGGCGGGCATGGTGTTCATCAACAGCCAGAACGTGCGCGACCTGCGCCAGCCGTTCGGCGGGGTGAAAGGCTCGGGTACCGGGCGCGAAGGTGGGCAATACAGCTTCGAGGTCTTCGCCGAGATCAAGAACGTGTGTATATCCATGGGTAGCCATCACATTCCGCGCTGGGGCATCTGACGTCATCGCGGGACAAGTCCGCTCCCACAAAGGCATCGGTTCGTGGGAGTGGGCTTGCCCCGCGATGCGGCCACAACAACAATCACAGGAGATTCCCATGGGCACACTCGCTCTCGCCGCCAAGATCACCCATGTACCCTCGATGTACCTGTCCGAACTGCCCGGCCCGCGCCAGGGCTTTCGCCAGGCGGCCATCGACGGCCACCACGAGATCGGCCGGCGCTGCCGCGAACTGGGCGTGGACACCATTGTCGTGTTCGACACCCACTGGCTGGTCAACGCCAACTACCACATCAACTGCGCCGCGCACTTCGAAGGCCTGTACACCAGCAACGAACTACCGCACTTCATCGCCAACATGGACTACGGCTTCCCCGGCAACCCCGAACTGGGGCGGATCCTCGCCGAGCAATGCAACCGCCTGGGCGTGGAGACCATGGCCCACGACGCCACCACCCTGGCCCCGGAGTACGGCACCCTGGTGCCCATGCGCTACATGAACGCCGACCGTCACTTCAAGGTGATCTCGGTCTCGGCGCTGTGCACCTCGCACTACCTCAATGACAGCGCGCGCCTGGGCTGGGCCATGCGCAAGGCGGTCGAGGACCACTACGACGGCACCGTGGCCTTCCTCGCCAGTGGCTCTTTGTCGCACCGTTTCGCCCAGAACGGCCAGGCCCCGGACTTTGCCACCAAGGTATGGAGCCCGTTCCTGGAGACCCTCGACCACCGCGTGGTGCGCATGTGGCAGGACGGCGACTGGGCCGACTTCTGCGCGATGCTGCCCGAGTACGCGGTCAAGGGCCACGGCGAAGGTTTCATGCACGACACCGCCATGCTGCTCGGCGCCCTGGGCTGGTCGCAGTACGACGGCAAGGCCGAGGTGGTGACGCCGTACTTCGGCTCCTCCGGCACCGGCCAGATCAACGCGATCTTCCCGGTCACCCCGCAGGACGGCCGCGCGATCCCCGCCGCCCAGGCCTCGAACCCGGCCGGCGTCACTTCCACCAGCCGCCTGTAAGGAGCACCGTCATGCCCCATCTGGTCCTGCTCTACAGTCCGGACATCGAGGCCGAGACCGATATGCCCGGCCTGTGCCGCGCCCTGGCCGACTGCATGCTCGCCCAGCGCGATGAAGATGATCGACAGGTGTTCCCCACCGGCGGCACCCGCGTGCTGGCCTACCCGGCCGCCCACGCGGCGATCGCCGATGGTCGTGGCGACTACGGCTTCGTCTACGCCAACCTGCGCATGGGCAGCGGTCGCAGCGCCACGGTGCACCGGCAGGTCGGCGATGCGCTGCTGGCGGTGCTGCGCCGGCAGCTGGACGCGCTGCTGGAACGTCGCCCGGTCGGCGTGACCCTGCAGATCGATGAAAGCCAGGCGCAGGTGTACGACGCCAAGCACAGCAGCCTGCATCCCCTGTTCACCCGTCAGCCCTGAGGTCTCCATGCTCGACGCCCGCATCATCCAGCAAGCCGCCGCCCGCCTCGACCAGGCCGAACGCACCCGCGAACAGGTCGGCCAGTTCTCCCTGGAACACCCCTCGATCAGCATCGAGGACGCCTACGCCATCCAGCGCGCCTGGGTGGCGCAGAAGATCAAGGACGGCCGCAAGCTGGTCGGCCACAAGATCGGCCTGACTTCCCGGGCCATGCAGGTCTCCTCGAACATCACCGAGCCGGACTACGGCGCGCTGCTCGACGACATGCTGTTCGACGAAGGCAGCGACATTCCCTTCGAGCGCTTCATCGTGCCCCGGGTCGAGGTGGAGCTGGCGTTCATCCTCGGCAAGCCGCTAAAGGGGCCGAACGTGACCCTGTTCGACGTGCTCGACGCCACCGAGTGGGTGATTCCGGCCCTGGAGATCATCGATGCGCGCATCCAGCAGGTCGACCCGTTCAGCGGCGCCACCCGCAAGGTGTTCGACACCATCTCCGACAATGCCGCCAACGCCGGCGTGGTCATGGGCGGCCGCGCCGTGCGCCCGGGCGACGTCGACCTGCGCAAGGTGCCGGCGGTGCTGTACCGCAACGGCGTGATCGAGGAGTCCGGCGTGTCGGCGGCGGTGCTCAACCACCCGGCCAAGGGCGTGGCCTGGCTGGCCAACAAGCTGGCGCCATACGACGTGGGCCTCGAAGCCGGCCAGATCATTCTCGGCGGCTCGTTCACCCGCCCAGTGGCCGCCCGCCCCGGCGATACCTTCCACGTCGACTACGATCAACTCGGTTCGATCGCCTGCCGATTTATCTGAGGACCCGCCATGGACATGCCCATCAACACCTTCAAGCAACGCCTGCGCGCTGGCCAGGCGCAGATCGGCCTGTGGCTCGGCCTGGCCGACCCGTACTGCGCGGAGCTGGCGGCCAATGCCGGCTTCGACTGGCTGCTGCTCGACGGCGAGCACGCGCCCAACGACCTGCGCAGCCTGCTCGGCCAGTTGCAGGCGCTGGCGCCCTACCCGGCCCAACCCATCGTGCGCCCGGTGATCGGCGATACCGCGCTGATCAAGCAGTTGCTGGATATCGGCGCGCAGACCCTGCTGGTGCCCATGGTCGAAAGCGCCGAGCAGGCACGCCAGCTGGTGCGGGCGATGCGCTACCCGCCCCACGGCATGCGCGGTGTCGGCAGCGCGCTAGCGCGGGCGTCACGCTGGAACAGCCTGCCCGACTACCTGGACCAGGCCGACGAACAGATGTGCCTGCTGGTGCAGGTGGAGAACCGCGAAGGCCTGGCCAACCTCGATGCGATCTGCGCTGTCGAAGGCGTCGATGGCGTGTTCATCGGCCCCGCCGACCTCAGCGCCGCCATGGGCCACCGGGGCAACCCGGGGCATCCCGAAGTGCAGGCGGCCATCGACGACGCCATCGTGCGCATCGGCCGTGCCGGCAAGGCGGCGGGGATCCTCAGCGCCGACGAAGCGCTGGCGCGCCGGTACATCGAGCTGGGCGCGGCGTTCGTCGCCGTGGGAGTGGACACCACGGTGCTGATGCGCGGCTTGCAGGGGTTGGCGGGCAAGTTCAAGGAGGGGAACGCTGCCATCGCCCAGGGCGGTGTCTACTAGGCTTTGTAGGGCGTAAGCTCGATGTTGGGAGCGGTCCGGTAACAGCAGGAAGCAGCACTGGCCCCTCCGGCAGCACCATGCTAGCCTCCGCGCGCCCCGCCCTGCGGGGTCGCAACAACATCGAATCAAGGAGTCAGGCAATGGACCTGCAGTTTCTGGGCACCTCTTCCGGTGTGCCCACCAAGGCCCGCAACGTCAGTGCGACCGCGGTCATCGAATCCTCCGGCACCGGCTGGTACCTGGTCGATTGCGGCGAAGGTACCCAACACCAGTTGCTGCACAGCCCGCTGTCGGTGCGCGACCTGCGCGCCATCCTCATCACCCATGTGCACGGCGACCACTGCTTCGGCTTGCCGGGGCTGCTGGCCAGTGCCGGCATGTCGGGGCGCAAGGAACCCTTGCAGCTGGTGCTGCCAGCCGAGCTTCAGGCTTGGGTGCGCCAGAGCCTGGCGGTCAGCGATACCTACCTGCCCTTCGAGCTGCAGATGCAGCCGGTCGAGACCTTCACCGGGCTGGAACATGGCAATGTGCAGATCGGCGTGGTCGAGCTGTCGCATCGGGTGCCGTCCTACGGTTTCGTGTTCGAGGAACGTGACCCAGAGCCACGGCTGGACACCCAGCGCCTGCAGGCCGACGGCATCCCCGCCGGGCCGTTGTGGGGGCAACTGGCCCGTGGCAGGACTGTCGAGCACGAGGGGCGCCAGCTCGACCCGCAGGCCTACCTGCAACCGACGCGCCCGGCGCAGCGGATCATCGTCTGTGGCGACAATGATCGCCCGGAGCTGTTGAGCACGCTGGCGGCGAACGTGGATGTGCTGGTCCATGAGGCGACCTTCACCCAGCCGGTGGTCGAGCGTGCCCAGGCCACCTTCGGCCACAGCACCGCCGCCGCAGTGGCGCGCTTTGCCGAAACGGCGGGCGTGAGGAACCTGGTGCTGACGCATTTCAGTGCTCGCTACCAGTCGGGCGGTGGGCGTGGTGGCTCCATCGATGAAGTCCGCGAAGAGGCGCAGGCGCACTACAACGGACACCTGACCCTGGCCCGGGACCTGCAGCGTTATCGGTTTGGCCGTGATGGGGTGTTGGTAGAGGTGGAGTAACACCCCGGACGGGGACCTATCGCGGGGCAAGCCCGCTCCCACGAAAGGCCGCACAATGCTACTGATTCCTGGGCGATCTCCTGCCGCGTCAATGCGCCGGATGCTGCGCCACGCTGGCCGCCAGGCAATAGCGATCCCGCCCCTGACGCTTGGCTTCATAAAGCGCCGCATCCGCCGCCGCCATCAGGTTCTCCGGGGTCACCGTCTCCAGCGTTGGTGCGCCCACCGCGATACCGGCACTGGCCGTGACATGCCCCAACGGGCTGCCGGCATGCTCGATGGCCAGCCGACGCAACAGCTGCAGGATCTCCAGGACGATCTGGCTGGCACCCTGGACATCGGTATCGGGCAACAACAGGGTGAACTCCTCGCCACCATAACGCACCGCCAGATCCCCTGGGCGCTTCAGCGCCTGTTGCAGCAGCTCGGCGAAACGCCGCAGGCACTGGTCGCCCGCCGGGTGGCCGTAGCGGTCGTTGTAGGCCTTGAAGTAGTCCAGGTCGAGCATCACCAAAGCCAGCGGCCGGCCCTGACGCCGCGCCCGGCGGATCTCCGGTTCGAACACCGCGTCCAGCCGCCGGCGGTTGCCCAGCCCGGTCAGGCTGTCGCTCAGGGCCAGCGCCTTGAGGGTCTGGTGGGCCTGGTGCAGCGCGCGCTCGATGGCGATGCGCTCGCGCAACTGGCGCAGGACGATCCAACCGAAACCGGCCAGGCCGACCAGCAGCAGGACCAGCACGGCCAGTGACTTGATCATGTCATGCCGCCAAGGCGCGACGATCGACTCGCGGGACAAGCCCGCCTGCACCACCAGCGGATAGCTGGACAGCGCGCGGAACGCATACAGCCGAGTGGTGCCATCAACCACCGCCACCGCCTCGGCCACCCCTTCGCTGGCGTAGGGCAGGTAAAGTCGGAAGATCTCGCTGCCGGCCAGACTGCGGCCGATGACCTGCTCGACGAAGGGCCGGCGCACGAGGATGGTGCCGTCGCGCTTGGCCAGCACCAGGGCGCCACGTTCATCGATCTTGAAGTCGCCGTAATAGCGCACGAACCAGTCGACCTTGATGGTGCCCAGCAGCACCCCGGCGAAGCGCCCATCAGGCAGGTCCAGGCGCCGCGAGATAGGGATGATCAGGTCGCCCGTGGAACGGCTGCGCACCACCGAGCCGATACGCACCTGGCGATCGGCGTGGGTCTGGTGGTAGATGAAATAGTCGCGGTCGGCGTTATTGGCCCCCGGCGGCACGGCATCCTTGTCGGTGACGATCCAGCTGCCATCGGCGCCATAGACGAACAGGCCGTGCAACTGCGGCATGATCCGCACCTGTTGCTTGAGCAGGGCGTGCATCCGCGCTCGATCGACATGGGCAAAGCCATCGCCTTCCAGGCGCTCGGCCAGGACCGCGGTGATCGCGTCCACCTGGCGGATGGCGTCCTCGGCGTGCTGGGCGGTGGCCCGGGCCAGGTTGGTGACCGCATTCTCGGCATCACCGAACACCTGCCGGTACTCGCGCCAGATCCGCCAGCCCTCGATCAGCACGAATGCCAGCATGACCACCGCCATGAAACCCAGCACCAGGCGGAACAACGACACGGCGCGGCCCTCGCCGGTCACCGCGAAGACGCCGTCATCAGTCTGTTTCCTGGCTGCTGCCATCAAAGTCCCTTGTCGTCACGCACTGGCCGCTCATCACTATAGTTCAGACAGGCCACTGTCTATCACCTGTAGGAGCGGCCTTGTGCCGCGAAAGGGCCGCAAAGCGGCCCCGGCGATCTCTGCGTCAATGCTGACATCCTGGGGCCGTTGCACGGCCCTTTCCGGCCGGTCCGACGCCTCGGCGAGGCCGCTCCTACAAGGGCCCGTTCAACCAAGTTCCGCCACGATCATCTCCATCAACGCCCGCACCCGCCTCGGCTGCACCCGGGTCGGCGGATAGACGATCTGCAGCGCCACCGGTCCGGCGCTGAAGTCGCCCAGCACCTCCACCAGCCGGCCACTGTCCAGGTCATCGCGCACATCACGCAGCGACTTCAGGCACAGGCCATGCCCGGCCAGGGCCCAGCGCCGCACCTGCTCACCGTTGTTGGCGACCCGCCGCCCGCGCACGCTGACCGGATACGCCGCCGCGCCCAGGCGAAACGGCCAGACCCGCTCGGTATGGATGCCGAAGCGCATGACAATGCAGTCGTGCCGCGCGAGGTCGTCCGGGTGCAGCGGTGTGCCGTGCCGAGTCAGGTATGCGGGCGCGGCGCACACCACCCGGCGATTGTCGCCCAGCGGTCGGGCGCGCAGGGAGCTGTCGGCCAATGTGCCGTAGCGGATGGCGAAGTCGATGCCCTGCCCGACAAGGTCGACGTAGCCATCGGTCAGGTCCAGGTCGATCGACACGTCGGGGTGCGCCTCCAGGAAGCGGTCGAGCAGTGGCGCAATGCAGTGCTGGCCGAGGTCCACCGGGGCGCTCAGGCGCACCAGCCCGGAGATCTTCTGCTGGCCGTGGCGCAGCTGGCTCTCCAGCTCGTCGGCCTCGGCCAGCAGGCGCCGGGCGCCGTCGGCCAGCAGGCGACCGGCGTCGGTCAGGCTGAGCGAGCGGGTGCTGCGGGTCAGCAGCGCCACCCCGTAATGCGCCTCCAGCGCCGACAGACGCTCGGACACCGTGGCTGGTGACAGTCCGCGCTCACGGCCCGCCGCCGACAGGCTGCCCTTTTCGATGATGGTGAGGAACAACGCCAGTTGATCCAGCATGGCTTTCGACTTTTCCGAAATATGATTTTGCCTTTCGGCTGATTATTAGCGATTTTCTCGCTAATTACACTGCCCGGCATCGAAACCCATGCACTCAGGAGCGAACCGATGACCAGCAGAAGAGACTTCATGAAAGGCACCCTCGCCGGCGGCATCGCCGTGGCGGCGGGCGCGGCACTGGCGAGCGACCCCGGCAGCAGCAACGGGGCGACGCCAGGGAGCGGCGGTGGCAAGGCGTTCTGGCCCAACGGCGCGCAACTGGTGATCTCGGTGTCGTTGCAGTTCGAATCGGGCGGCCAGCCGGAGCATGCCGAAAGCCCCTTCCCGCCCCTGGACCCACGCTACCCCGACACCATCGCCCCCAGCTGGTATCGCTACGGCCCGCTGGAAGGCGTCCCGCGCCTGCTCGCGCTGTTCGACCGGCACGGCATCAAGGTCACCTCGCACATGGTCGGCAAGGCCGTGGAAGCCTACCCGGAGCTGGCGGCCGAGGTGGTCCGGCGCGGTCACGAGGCCGCCGGGCACGGCCTGCACTGGGCGCCCCAGTACAGCCTGACGCCCGCCGAGGAGCGCCACCAATACAAGCAGGCCAGCGTCATCATCGAGCGCGTCACCGGGCAACGTCCGCTGGGTTTCAACGCGTTCTGGATGCGCCACTCCCGCGAGACCCTGAATATCCTCCAGGACCTGGGTTTCCTCTACCACATCGACGACCTGGCCCGCGACGAGCCCTCGATCACCCCGGTGCGCGGCAAGCCGTTCGCCGTGGTGCCCTACACCCTGCGCAACAATGACATCGGCCGCATCGCCGGGTCCACGGCGATGACCGGCGCCGCCTTGCTGCAGGAGCTCAAGGACGAGTTCGACGTGCTGTACGCCGAAGGCCGCCAGCGCCGCCGGCTGATGTCGCTGTCGGCCCATGACCGCATCGGCGGCACGCCCACCGTAGTGCGGGCGCTGGACCAGTTCTTCGCCTATGCCCGCAGCCATGCCGGGGTGGCGTTCATGCGCAAGGACGACATCGCCCGCTGGACCCTGGCCCAGGGCGATGCGCCGGTCAATCCGCCGCGGGTGTTCGGCTGATCGCAGGCCAGCCTGGCCCAACCTGTAGGAGCGGCCTTGTGCCGCGAAAGGGCTGCAAGGCAGCCCCGGCGACCTTTGCATTAAAGCTGAAATCCAGGGGCCGCTCTGCGGCCCTTTCGCGGCACAAGGCCGCTCCTACAGCCCCACCAGGCCCGCCTGGCGCATGAACGCCAGGTTGTCCTCCAGATGCCAGTCCTCGGCGATCCGGCCATCGGCGATGCGATAGATGTCCATGGCGATGAAGTCGATGGCCTGGCCCTGCCCCTGGTGCTCGCCCAGCGTGCCGGTGAAATGGCCGGTGAAGCGCAGCGCCGCGGTGACCCGGTCGCCGGCAACGATCATCTGCAGCACCTCGCAGCGCAGGTCCGGCACCGCCGCGCGGAATGCCCGGGAAGCCTTCAGCGGCCCTTCGACGCCCTGTGGCCGCCCCGGCGGCAGGGTGTTGTCGCGAAAGTCGGCGGCCAGCGCGGCGCGGGCCATGGCCTCGTCGCCGGTGTTCCAGAAGGTGTCGTAGCGGCGGGCGGCGAGGATCTTTTGCTGCGCCTGGGCCTCGGGCAGGCTCTGGTCGACCACCAGCGTGACCGGCGTCACCAGTTCGCTGGCGTTGCCCAGGTTGGCCGCCGCGCTCAGCAGCAGCATGGAGATCCAGCGGGCGGCACGCAGCGCCGAAGCCTTGGTTTCGGTGTTCATCCTGATTTCCTTCAGTGCGTTTACAAGGGGGCATGGCGCGGCCGCGAACCATGCACAACAGCCTAACCAGCCCCGACGAAGTGCTCAAGAAGGCACTTTTCACTCACCTGATTACCTTGGAGTAACCCATGGCCCACTACCGCGAATGCCCGGCCTACGACGTCTTCGCCCCGAACTGCCCGGCACGCCTGGTGCTCGATCGCCTGGCCGACAAGTGGGTGCTGCTGCTCATCGACCGCCTCAGCGCTGGCGAGCGGGTGCGCTTCAACCAGCTGCGCCGGGATATCGCTGGCGTCTCGCAGAAGGTGCTGTCGCAGACCCTGAAGAAGCTCGAGCGCGACGGCCTGGTGGAACGCCAGGTACACCCGACCGTGCCGCCCACCGTCGAATACGCCCTGACCGAACTGGGCGCGACACTGGGTGGCACGGTGGAGCAACTGGCGCATTGGGCGGAGTCGAACATGCCGGCGATTGTTCAGGCTCGGCAACGCTACGATAAGAGGCCGGCCCCAGGATCCCCCTACAATGCACTTTCCCTGTAGGAGCGCCTTGCCGAGGCGTCGGACCGGTCGGAAAGGGCTGCAAAGCAGCCCCGGCGATCTTTGCATCAATGCGGAAATCCCGGGGCCGCTGTGCGGCCCTTTCGCGGCGCAAGGCCGCTCCTACAGAGAAGCGCGTAACCTCGGCTCACGGCTGCTGATACTGACTCAGGTACTTGTCCAGCACCGCCTTGTCCCCGCCACCTGCCACAACCGCCGCTCGATTCCCTGGGCCAGCAAGTGGCCCACCTCGGCCTAGGCATCCCCCATCAGTCGATTAGAGGATGGCTCAAAAAGGGGCTTCTTTAGATCTAGGCAAGACGACTTGCGTGTCACCTTCTCTCAGAGATCGGACCTCTATTAAAGGATATGCAGACTCCCTTATAATAACTTCCATGTTTCTACGGTGAGAAGGGTATTCGGGAAGCTGGCCAAAAGTAAAGTCTCTACCCTGTTTAAGGCGCCCCATATTTTGGACATACACACCATACAAGCCAGGTGTCTTACCCTTGACATCTCTTATGTAAAGACCAATTTTTACAGTCAGATCTTTCATCACCGCAAGATAAAACCCTGGACCAAAATCTGGCTCACTGTCGTAATTACTCCCGATGAATTTCGGATCCAGACCCAATTTCAGGCTGGCACCATTCTCTATCGAACTAGTATGATATCCAATCAAATCCCAGTCCTTTGGTGCATGGCCTTGGGGTGGGCGATCAATTAGCGAAGGTAATGAGTTGGATCTTGTTCTAGGTACACCTGTCACTTTGTAGACATCCATAGCAGCCTGCCTATACCTATAATAGTTAAAACTCGGTGACAAGGACGGTATGGGGCTATGCCCGTTCGTGTCTATTAGATTTACCGGGTCCCCCATACAGTAACTATATGCATTCAAACCACCCGAATCGAACGGACTGATATCATCCGGTGAGTTGAAACGCATCAAGTTCACACAGAACATCCTATAACCATTACCCAATATGTAATTCCTGACCAATCGATCTACTTGTTCACCATTGAACCCGAGTAATCTATCCCCCTTTTGGCAATGACCATACACTGTGTAGGTGGAGGTCTGAAGCGAATGGCGTGAACTCATCCTGCCGAGCACTGTCTGCGACTTATCGACGTTCAATAAAACCATACACCCTCCTTTTGCACTGCTACCGCACCAACAACCTTTAACACTACATCCTGCCACCGTTCTCACTACCAAATGCACCACGTGTAGTTTCAGCAGCAAACCTGCTCACACTCAACACTAGCGCATCAGTAAATCGTATCGACAACGTCGCCCTACGCTAACCATTACAGACAAGCGTCAAACCTACCACTGGCATAATTGCTAGTTGTCATATTTTGCATCTGCGCTACCCAAGCAATTATATTGTCTTCGGGGACATCGACGTGCTTTCAGGTTATACAACTGATTCAGTCTCCTAGTCCCCCAAGCGCAATCACGGTTTCTGATTCTGGCTGAGATACTTGTCCACCGTAGCCTGCCCTTGCGCCCCATCCCCCGCCACCTGCCACAACCGCCGCTCGATCCCCTGGGCCAGCAGGTGGCCCACCGCGGCTTCGATAGCCGACAGCACGCACAGCTGCGCCGGCTCGTTGGTGGTGTAGCCCACCTCGGCCTCGAGCAGTTTCTTGAACTCGATGAACTTGAACACCCCGGCGTTCTGCCCGACCGAGTAGATGGTCTTGCTGGTCATCACGTTGGCCAGCACCTGGCCGGTGCGTACGTCCACCGCCCGCAGGTTGACCGTGACCTGGTCGACCCGGTACTCGCGGGACAGGCCGATGCCCAGGTAGCGGGCGCCCTCACCGCCGCTGCGCACGTTGGTGTCGTAGGCGATGATACCGCCCTCGAGCATCAGGTTGGCCGCCTGCAGCGGCGGCAATTCGCCCTGGATGTTTTCCGCGACGTCGGGCTTCTTCTGCGAGGCGCGGATGATCTTGCGCTCGGTCAACAGGTTCTGCAGGCCCTCGCGCTCCAGCACCACGAACCAGCCGCTGGCGTTGAGCGCGTCCATCAGCATGCTCGCCGCCCCCTGGGTGACACTGGTGGAAAACGAACTGGCCGGGGTCGGCTTGTATTGCCCGGTCTGGTCGCGGAAGCCGTACACCACCGCCATCAGCCGGCCGCGGGGCCGGGGCATGTTGACCAGGTCGTAGTAGGTCGAGGCCCGCGGCGTCAGCGTCGGGGTCTCGGGGTCCTGTTCGGCGGGCATCGGCTCGCGCAGGCCGCAACCTGGCAGGCTACCCAGGGCGGCGAGGACCAGCAGTGTGCTCAGCAGGCGTTTCATGGCGTTCTCTCCCCAGTAAAGACCCGTCCCTCTCAGGGGTTCAGGCCGCTGACCTCGATGATCGAGACTTCCCCGGTAGCCCGGTCGGTGACCTTGATGCTCAGCGCCCCCGAGTCGTCGATGACGTCGATCAGGAAGGCATCGGTGGACATGCTGCCGGTGTTGCCGTTGCTGATGTTGTCCAGCAGCTGCCCGAGCAGGCGCGACTCGAGCTGGTTGCTGAAGCGCTCCAGGGCCGAGGTGCCGGCGAATGCCGAGCTGCGGTCCTTGAGGTCGGGATCGTCGTAGTCGTTCTGCGCCTGGGCGTTGTTCAACAGCCAGGTGCCATTGATCGGGTTGCCGCCGAAGGACGGGTTGACCGGGGTGTACACCAGCTCCGTGGCCAGGGCCTGGCCACCGAGGCCGGCGGCCAGCAGGCAGGCGGCGATGCGTCGTGCAAGGTGGGTGCTCATAGCTCGTCCCTCTCCAGATCGGTTGTGTCCTGCAGCAGTCGTTGCAGCTTGCGCTGGACGATCTGCTGCCTGACCAGGTCGGCGGCCGCGATGGCCTCGTCGTTGAGTTGCGTGGTGTTGGGCGGCAGGAAACGCCGGTACAGCACCTCGCGCTCGTATTCCACCGTCACCAGGCTGCCCCAGCGGGCATCCGGGCGCTCGCGCACCACCAGGTTGAAGTCGAGCCGGCTGGTGGCGCGCAGCCGGTCGCTGAAGGCGTGATAGAAGTCGTGGCCGATGTGCGAGATGGTGTTGTCGACGATAAAACCCATCATCTCGTCCTCGGCACCCGCCCGGGCCTGGCCCTGCAGCAGCGCCAGGCACAGGCACAGCAGCGCGGCCAGGCGTTTCATGGCGCTTCTCCCGGGCCTGCGTGCTGGCGGGCGCCGCCGGCGCTTTCGGCAAAGGCCTGCTCGGCGACGAACTGCCAGTCGCTGTAGTGCTCCAGCCCTTCGAATGCGCTCCACTGGGCATCGAAACCGCTGCGTTTGAGCGGCGCGGCCTCGGAGCGGCTGTACACCCCGGTGATGCGGCCATCGACCGCGCGCAGCAGGCCCCACTCTTCGCCGCCGCCAATCGGGTCCGGGTAAAGCCTGCGCAGGTGGCGTTGCGGCGCCGGAAAGCGGTTGTCCTCCACCAGTTCACCCAGGTCCTGCGGGTACTGGGCCAGGCCCGGCGAGGCCCGGTAGTAGCTGCGCAGGGCCTGGGCGTACTGGCCGCCCACCCACAACAACTGGCGCTCGCGCTCGCGCTGCACGCTGGTGGCCCACAGGGTGCCGGTGGCCGCCAGGGCCACGCTGCTGACGGCGATCAGCAGCAGCACGCCCACGTAGGTGAAGCCGGTTTCACCATTCGGCATAGAGGCTGCCATCACGCGCCCTCCCGCTGGCTCCACTCTTGATGTCGGCCACCCCGCCGGCCACGCCCTCGGGCGGTGGCACCAGCTGCCAGGCATCGCGGCGTTCGGTGATCGGGTCGACCGGGGTGTTGCGCAGGTAGCGCTGCTCGACCAGTTGGTCGAGGGAATCGGGGTAGTGGCCGGTGTCGCCGTAGTAGTGGTCCAGGGCCTCGCGCAGCACCGCCAGGCTCTGGCGCAGGGTGGCCTCGCGGGAGGCCTCCAGGCTGTTGAAGTAGCGCGGCATGGCAATGGTCATCAGGGTGGCGATGATCGCCATCACCACTAGCAGTTCGATGAGGGTGAAGCCCTTGCTCGGTTTCATCGCCGTCACCATTGCCCGTAGGGGACGTTGTTGAGGCCCTTGCCGGCGGCCTTGGAATAGACGTCGAACACATCCTCGCCCTCGCGCGGATTGTCGGCCGCGCTGTCGTAGGCACGCAGGCCCCAGCCGCCCTGGTCGTCGGCCTTGGCGGCGCGCAGCGGGTCGTGGGGGATGCGCCGCAGGAAGTAGAACTTCGCGCCCTTGGCGCTGCGTACATCGCGCACGCCGTCCACCAGCACCTGTAGGTTCGGCGGATAGCCGCTGCCGTTCAGGCGCTTCTCGATGTAGCCGGCGTCGAAGGCGCGCTTGTAGGCATCGATGGCGTCGCGGATCTGGTACAGGGCCTCGCGCAGCTGCTGCTCCTTGCCCCGGCGCACCACAGTCTCGGTCAGTGGCGCGGCCATGCTGGCGAGCAGCCCGAGCAGCGCCAGGGTCAGCACCACCTCGATCAGGCTGAAGCCCTGCTGGCGGCGTGTCATGGCCGTGGCCTCGGGCTGGCCGGCACCACCGCCATCTGCCCTTCCACCAGCGGCGCCTCCTGCGATTCGCTACCCGGCACCTCGGTGGGCACGGCGCTGGCCGGCACCGGCTGGGCCAGCTGGCGCACCTGCAGGGCCGACTCGGTGCCGGTGGCGAACTCCATGTCCGACGGGCTCTGGTATGGCAGGTTGCGCACGATGCGCGGGGTGATCGCCAGCACCAGTTCGGACTTGCTCATGTCGTCCTTGTTGCTGCCGAACAGCCGGCCCAGGCCGGGAATGTCGCCCAGCCCCGGGATCTTGTTGCCGCTGGCGTTGTGGTCGTTGCGCACCAGCCCGGCCAGCACCTGGGTCTCGCCGTCGTGCAGGCGCAGGCTGGTCTGGGCGTTGCGGGTGTCGACCTGGACCGGAATGGTGCCCTGGCGGGTCGCCTCCAGGGGCGTGGCGTTGCTCACTTCCAGGGCCACCTTGATCGCCACCTCGTTGTTCAGGTGCACGGTGGGCTGCACCTCGAGCTTGAGGCCGACGTCCAGGTAGGTGACGCTCTCGGTGATCACCGGGCCCTGGGTCGAGGGCACCGAGGTGGCGCTGATGATCGGCACCCGCTGGCCGATGTGGATGCGCGCCTGCTCGCGGTTGCTGACCCGGATCACGGGGCTTGCCAGGGTGTTGATGTCCTTGTCCTGGGCGTTGATCTTGGCCTGTGGCGCTGGCGAGATGCTGATGCGACTGGAGTCGATGCCGCGCAGCTGGTCGAGCACGCTCACCGACTTGCCGTCGCTGGTCAGCACGCCGAAGGTGTTGGGCCATTGCAGGCCGAGGTCGAGGATGCGCGAGGTGGCCACCTCCATCACCTCCACCTCCAGCACCACCTCGGGGTTGGACTGGTCCTGGGACTGCAGCAGCTTCTCGGCCATGCGCACGGCGTCGGGGGTGTCGCGCATGGTCAGGGTGTTGAGGCGCTCGTCGACGAACACGTCACGGGTCTTGAGCATGGTCTTGACCATGTTCAGCGCGGTGTTGGCGTCGATGCTGGTCAGGTAGAAGGTGCGCATGACCAGCTCCTGGTAGTCCTTGGTCTTCTGCGGCGAGTCCGGGTAGATCAGCAGGGTGTTGTCGTTGACGATCTTCTGGCGCAGCTGGTTCTGCTCCAGCAGCAGGGCCACGGCGTCCTCGATGCGCACCTCGCGCACGAAGATGGTGGCCTTCATGTCCGGGCGCAGGTCCTTGTCGAAGATGAAATTGATCCCGGCGACCTGGGCCAGCACCTCGAAGATGGTCTTCAGGTCAGCATCGCGAAACTCCAGGGTCACCGGCCGCTCCAGCTTGCTGCGCAGCTGCGGGTACGGCGTGGCGGTGCGCGCCTGGACATTCTCGATGTCGCTGCGCAGGGTCTGGCCCTTCTGGTTCTGCGGATCCAGGCGCAGCACCTCGCGCATGTAGCGTTCGGCGCCGAACAGGTCGCCCTGGCGCAACGCCGCCTGGCCGAGGGCGACGCGATCGTCGAGGGTGCGGATCAGCTCCAGCTGGCGGATGCCTTCCTGGGCGCGGCGGTTGTTCGCCTCGATGGTCAGCACCCGGCCGTAGCCCATGCGCGCGCCGGCGAAGTCGTGGCGCACGCGGTCGCTGTCGGCCTGGGTCAGCAGCGCCTCGACCGCGGCCTGGCGGCCGTGGGCCAGGGCGATGTTCAGTTCGGTGTCGCGCGGGTCCTCGCGCAGGGCCTCTTCCAGGCGGGCGATCCCGGCCTCGTACTGGCCTTCCTTGATCAGTTCCTGGCTGTCCTTGCGCGCGGCGCTCGAGCCGCATCCGCCGATGGCCACGCACAGGGCCAGGAGCATGAACGGCGCAGGCTTGCACAACTTCGACGATTTCATGGTGCGCTCCCGACAGACAGGGTCTGTGGCTGGTGCAGTGGCAGGTAGACCAGGCTCAGCTCGGTGGCCGAGACGTGATCCAGACGGTAGGTTTCATCGATCACGTCGCCCTGGCGCACGACGTAGAGTTTGTCGCCGCTCTGCAGGAAGATCTGCAGGTCGTCGCGCTCGCCCATGCGGCCGATGAAGCGGAACGGCAGTATCGGGGCGGTGGGCGCGGCGGCCACCGGGGTGGCGACCACGGGTTGCTCGGTGACGGTGGCCAGGGCTTGGGGTGGGGTCCATTGCTGGCTGGGGAACAGGTCGCGTGAAGGGCTGGCGGCCTCATCGCGGGGCAAGCCCGCTCCCACCGGGACCGTGGATGCTGCGTGGGAGCGGGCTTGCCCCGCGATCGGGCCAACCTCCTCCTCCACACCAAACCAGTGCCCCGGTGCCCACGCCAGCGCGGCACTCAACCCCAGGAACCCGGCCCACATCACCGCACGCTGAGTGTTCATCACGACCTCGACAGGTAAAGGGTCATGCGCACACGACCGGTCAGTTCCCGGTCACCGATCCGCTTGCGCTGCAGCTCCAGGTCTTCCAGCACCAGGGTCGGCAACTGGCCGAGCAGCGCCTTGAGAAAGCCGCGTATCTGCGGGTAGCTGCCGCGCACCGGCAGGACGATCTGGTAGCGCGCCAGCTGGGTCTTGGGGTCCACCCCAAGGGCGTACTCACCGCGGGACAGGCTGATGCGCTCGGCGCTGGCCAGGTGGTACAGGCGCTCGATCAGCTCGCTGGCCTGGGGCTGGCCGGGCAACTGCTGACGCAGTTCGTCCAGTGCCTGCTGCTCGGGCCGGGCCTGGACCTTCAGCTCGCCACGCGCCAGGCGCTGCACCTGAGCAGTGGCGTCGGCCTCGCTGGCGCGCAGCTCGCGCACCGCCTGCCACTGCGGCAGCACCCCGGCCAGGGCGACGGCCAGCGCCAGGGCACCGACCAGCACGGCGGCCAGCCCTGCCCGGCCCAGGCGCCGCAGCGCTTCATGGACGATCAGGCTAGGGACGCGCATGGCCGGTCTCCCAGGTGGCGGTGAGGTTGAAGCGCACCGGATGCTCGGCCTGTCCGGCCAGCACTTCATGGTTGAGCAGCGACACGTCGGACAGCTCGCTGCTGCGCTCCAGGCGCTGGTGGTACTGCAGCATCGCCTCTAGGTTGCGCGCCTCGGCGCTGATGCGGACCTGGCCCTTGCGCGCATCGGGGGTAAGGCTGAGCAGCGCCACGTCTTCCTGGGGCATCGCCTCGAGCATGGCGAACAGTTGCTGCCAGGGCCGCTGCAGCTGCTGCGAGACGCTGCGCATCTGTGCCAGGCGCTCGGCCTGCTCGCGGATTACTGCGCTGCTCTGCACGGCGGCGGTGGCCGGGCGCCGGCCGAGCTTGAGTTCGAGCTGATGCACGCGGCCTTCGAGGTCCACCTGCTCGCTCACCAGTTGCTGCTGGGCCAGCACCAGCACCGCCAGCACGGCACCGCCCAGGGCCAGCAACGACCAGGCCAGGGGGCTGCTGTGACGGGGCTGGAATTCCAGGTCGAGGCGGCGCATGTCAGGCCACCGCCCGCCACATGGCGCACAGCGGATCGGCCTCGGCGTTCGCCGCGCACAGCTGCACAGCCGCCAGCTGCGAGGCCACCGTGCGCCCCGGCGCATGCAGGTACACCCGTGGCAGTTGCTCGCCGTACAGCTCACAGGTGCGCTCGATCAGTGCCTGCAGGGCCTGGTCGCTGTCGGCGCAGCCCTGCGCCAGCACCTGTTGCCAGGCACCGCCGGCGGCCAGCAGCAGCACGCTGCGGCGCGGCTCGGCGAGCACGAAGAGGAAGTCGCCCTGGGCCAGCTGCGCCGAGCAGCGGTTGTAGGCGGCCATCAGGTAAGGCTGCACCGAGCGCAGGCTCAGGCGGCTTTCCCGGCCCAGGGCCTGCAGGCCCTGGAGCAGCGCCTCGGGCAGCGCGGTGGCGATGCGCGCGGCGCCCGCCGGCTCCGGCGACAGCACGATGCGCCAATCGTCCAGGGCCTGGCCGTAGAGGTGTTCGAAGCAGGCCCTGGCGTAGCTGTCCAGTTCGCCCGGGGTGCCGATGGCGTCGCTCCAGGGCACCAGGCAGAAGCGGCTGTAGCGGGCCGAGAGCAGCACCCGCAGTTGCGCGCCGCGTGCCGGGTGCTCGCCAAGCAGGCCGCCCAGGGCTTCCAGGGCCGGGGCCCAGGCCGGCTGGGCAGCGTCGCAGTTGAAGGCGCGGCTGCCCAGCCACTGGTGTTGATGACCGTGCCAGCGACCCAGGCCGACACCCTCGGCGCCGAGCACGGCGCAATACCGATCAGGCGATAAATGTGACACGGTTGATCTCCTCGAGTGTGGTGCGGCCGTCGCGGACCAGGTCCAGGGCCGAGGCGCGCAGCAGGCGCAGGCCGCGTTGGCAGGCCAGCTGCTTGATCTGCGCGAGCGGGCGGCGTTCGACGATCATCTGCCGCAGGTCGTCGTCCAGGTGCAGCAGCTCGGCAATGGCGTTGCGCCCGCGGTAGCCACTGCCGCGGCACTGGCCGCAACCCTGGGCGCGCACGAAGCGCCAGCCGGCCACCGCGTCACGGGCCAGGCCCGAGGCCGCCAGCAGTTCGTCATCAGGCTCGCAGGGCACCGCGCAATGCGGGCAGGCCAGGCGCACCAGGCGCTGGGCCAGCACGGCGTTGAGCGCCGAGACGAAGCTGTAGGGGTCGACCTGCATCTGGCTGAAGCGGCCGATCACGTCGAACACGTTGTTGGCGTGGATGGTGGTGAACACCAGGTGCCCGGTGAGCGCCGACTGCACGGCGATCTGCGCGGTGTCCGGGTCGCGGATCTCGCCGACCAGGATCTTGTCCGGGTCATGGCGCAGGATCGAACGCAGGCCGCGGGCGAAGGTCAGGCCCTTCTTCTCGTTGACCGGGATCTGCAGCACGCCGGGCAGCTGGTACTCGACCGGATCCTCGATGGTGATGATCTTGTCGACGCCGTGGTTGATCTCGCTGAGCATGGCGTACAGCGTGGTGGTCTTGCCGCTGCCGGTGGGCCCGGTGACCAGGATCATGCCGTAGGGCTCGCTGGCCAGGCGGCGCAGGGCGCGCAGGGTGTGCTCCTCGAAGCCCAGGGCCTGCAGCTGCACGCCGCTGACCTGGTCGGACAGGTCCTGCTTGTCCAGCACCCGCAGCACCGCGTCCTCGCCGAAGATGCTCGGCATGATCGAGACGCGAAAGTCGATCTGCCGCTCGCCGATGGCCACCTTGAAGCGCCCGTCCTGGGGCACGCGCTTCTCGCCGATGTCCAGTTCGGCCATGACCTTGATCCGCGAGATCACCTGCTCGGCGAAGGCGCTGCCGCTGGCCTTGCCGGCGCCGTTGAGCACGCCGTCGATGCGGTACTTGATGGTCAGGCCCTGGCCGGTCATGCCTAAGTGGATGTCGCTGGCGTGCAGCTTGAGGGCGTCGTACAGGGTCGAGTTGACCAGCTTGACCACCCGGCTCTGGTCTTCGCTGATGCTGGTCAGCGACAGCCGCTGCAGCGGGTCGGCCTCGCCGCCGGCCTCGACGTCATGGCCGAGGGCGTCGACGGCGTGGAAGCTCTCTTCGTGGCGGGCCAGGAACGCGGCCAGGTCGGCGGCATGGACCAGGTACAGCGGCGCGCCCTGCAGGCAGTCGTCGATCCAGGCCAGGCGGGCGCTGTCGAAGGGGTCGGCGAACACCCCGACCCGCTCGCCACCGTGCTCGACCAGGGCGAATTCACGCTTCAGGCATTGCGCCAGGCTGACCTGGTCGAAGGCCGGGGTGCAGGCGAACAGGGTCTGGGTGGCGAGGACCGGGTAATGCAGGGTGGCGGCCAGGCGCTGGGTGAAGGTGGCAGGCGTGTCGCTGCAGAGACGCTCCAGGCAGGCCAGCAGGCGCTCTTCGCCGGCTTGCTGGCGGGCCTGGGTCAGGAGATCGCGGGGGTAGCCAGCAATCGCGGGGCAAGCCCGCTCCCACGAGTCCGTAGCCAGTTGCGTGGGAGCGGGCTTGCCCCGCGATTGCTCCAGTGGATCTGCATCGAATGCCTGGGACATGGCCTGCGACTCCGCTCAGGGGCGGCGCCGCAGGCTGGGGGACCTTGGGCGCCGCTATTCCCCGGTGAGCAGTTGTTCGTCGTCAGGTTCGCCTGGCTTGGCGCCGTTGCGTCGGCGGTCGGCCAGGACCCAGCTGCCATCGTACAACTGCAAGGGGAACGACTCGTTCCTGTTCTGGCGTCGTTCGACGAACCCCGCGGCCGGCTGGTCGGTGCTCCTGCGCTGGCGCTCGATGCCCATCAGGTCGAAGACGGCGCGGGCCAGTTCCATCAGCGGGAACGGCTTGAACAGGACATGGGTCACACCCAGCTCGGCGGCGCGCTCACGGACCTCGGCGGTCGGGTGGGCGGTGATCAGCACGAAATGACACGACCTGTTCCTGCGCACGGTCTCCAGGACCTGAAACCCCTCCATGTCGGGCAAGCGGTAATCCAGCACGATCACGTCCGGTGCCAGGCTCTCGGCCTGATCGATGCCGCTGGCACCGTCATGGGCGAGATGGACCTCCAGGCCTTGCGCCTGCAGATACGCTTGCAGGTTCTGCGCAAGGGTCTGTTCGTCATCGACTACCAATACTCTGTTCACCAAGGTCCACTCCCATGAACTGCCCGGTTTCCCGGTCTGCGAAGTGCGGCCTTGTAGAGGCTTGAGCAGGCTTCGTGCCAGGCATGAAAAGTCATTGCGCACCGCTTTCAAGTCATTGATATCGTTGTCGCTTTCCATCCACCTCAGGCCGTGCCGGCAGGCCGTCCCCCACAACCGGGGAAGCTGATGGCACTTTGCCTTTGGGGCATTCCCCAACAGTGGGGGAACGCCCTGGCGCCGCTTCAATCGGCGCGCTCCACTGTAGCGGAATCACGCAAACGTTGGCGCACCGCTTGCCGCGCCTGAGCCTGCATTTGCGCGACGAGCGCAGCCCTGGCCAGGTGCAGGCCGTGTTCAGGTAAGACAGAAGTATTATCACTTTGGTTCTGCATCCCTTGCAGTCTTTGCCGATTGGCCTGATGGAAGGCCACGACCTCGGCTTCGCTGGGCTCGGCCACCGCCGTCAGACGGGCGTAGACCTGCTGGGCGGCCATCTCCTGACGAGTGTAGTCAGCGAAGCTGCGCCGATCGAAGCCCGCCTCCTCCAGGCGGCGCTCGAACACCGCGGGGCTGCCGAAGGCCGCCTCCACCTCGCCGACCCGCGCCGTCAACTGCGCCTCGCTGATCTCGACACCTTGGCGCTGGGCCTCCTGCCACAGCAGTTCCTTGTCGATCAGCTCGTCCAGGGCCTGCTCGCGCAGGCGCTGGTACAGGTTGGGGTTGCGGATGCTCGCCACCGCCCGACCCTGGGCCTGCAGGTATTCGCTGAAGTAGCGCTCCAGGCGCAGCACGCCGATGTCCACGCCATTGACTCGCGCCGCCGGCGTGTCGGCGTGGCTTGCCAGGGCAAGCAATGACAGCAGGCAGGCAATCAGTACGCGCATGGTCATCCACTCCTGAAAGGGTCATGGTGAGTCCGGTACCGGACGATACGGCGCCACCTCGACATAGCCCGGTCCCGGCAGGCTCACCGCCACTACATGGGCGCCCGCCATGCCCTGGCGCCGCCCAGGACCGAAGCCCAGCAGCGGTGTCAGCCCGGTGTCGACGTCATGCAGCTGTTCCAGGGCGCCGAGCAACTGTTCACGACTGGCGTCGCGCCCCACCTGTTTCAGCGCTTCGACCAGCAACTGCCAGGCACACAGCGTGCTCACCTGCAGCGACGCCTGGCGCGGTTCCAGCCCCTGGCGCTGCTGCACGCCGGCCAGGGTCGCCCGGCCTCGTGCGGTCCAATCGCCGGGCACGAACGGATAGGCCAGCAGCACCCGCCGCGACCAGGCCGGTGCCAGCCCCGGTACGGCACCGGCCACCTGGCTCGACGCGGCCAGCAGGTAGGGGTTGCGGCCGGCGGCCTGCAGGCTGGCGGCCAGCTCGGCGAACGCCTGGGCGCGCCCCAGGAAGACGATGCCCTCGCCTGCCGGCGCCTGGCCCGTGAACGCTTGCGCGGATACACCGGTAAAGCCCAACTGGCGCAAACGTTGCTGTACGACCTGTGCCGCCTCGGCCTGGTCTTCGCCGGCGTAGACCACCTGCACGGCATCGGCTGCCAGGCCAAGGCTGTCGCGGGCATGCAGGGCCACGCTGAGCAATTGCTCGGGCACGCCCGGCAAAGGGTCGAACACCTGGGCGCTGCCGCCACTGCGCGGCGTGGCGCCGATCAGCGGCAGGCCCGCCTGTTCCAGCTGGCGGCTGTCGAGCAGCGGTGCCACGGGGGCGATCAGGGCGAAAATCCGCTCGCGCTGGATCAGCTGGTCCAGCGCCTGTGCGGTACTGGCCGGATCCGGCCCCGGGTCCAGCGCGATCAGCTGCAAGCGACGGCCATGGATGCCCCCCGCCTGGTTCAGCTGGGCGACACCATCCTCCAGCACCGCCCTCACCGTCCGCCCGGCCTCGGCCAGCGGACCCTGTTCGGGCAGCAAGGTGCCGAGGCGCAGGATACCCTCCTCCACGCCCGGATCGCGGTCCTCGCCCAGGCGCTTGAGGTAGGCCGCCAGGTTGCGCTGGTCGGCCAGGCTCAGCTCGAAGCGCGGCATGGCCGGGTCCAGTCGATTGCCGGCGGGGTCGATGCCGCTGCGCACGACCCGCGCCAGGCTGGCTTCGGTATAGGCCGGGTAGCGTCGGTTGTTGACCTCGCGATCGCCCGGGCCGAGGGCCAGGCGCTGCCAATCCAGGCTTGGCGGGCGCACCCCGCCCTCGCTGCGGCCGCGCCCGTCGTTGCCGTGGCAACTGGCGCAGGGCAGCACGCTGGCCGGCACGCTCATGTCAGCGGGGCCGACCCGGGCCAGCAACTGGGCGTCGCTGCTGGAGACGCCTTCGCGGTAGAGGCGTTTGCCGGCGAGTTCCTGTTCGCTCAGTTGCACCGCCCCGCACAGGCACCACCACAGCATGAGCAGGGCCAACGTGGGAGCGGCGGTGCGCCTGTTCATGATGTCACCGCCCGGCCAACGGCTGGGCCAGCAGTTGCATGCGCTGGGCAATCGCCGCCGGTGGCGCGTCCGGGCGGATCTTGCTCCAGCGCTTGCCTGCCACGTCGCCGGCAATCAACTGCGTCGAATGCTGTTCGGGGCTGGGCAGGAACTGCCCCAGGCGCCCGAGCACCAGGTCGACGCTGGCCTTGTCGCCAGTCAGGAACAGCCAGTTCGGCCCGTCCACCCCTTGCTTGCGGGCAAACGCCTTGAGCACCTCGGGCGTGTCGTTCAGCGGATCGCTGCTCACCGAGACGAAGGTCACCTGCGCCGCAAGCTCGGCGCCCATGGCCTCGCGCACCTCGCGCAACTTGCGGGTGATCAGCGGGCAGGCGTCGTTGCAGTGGGTGAAGATCACGTTGAGCATCACCACCTTGTCCTTGAGCACATCGCTGTAGAAGCGCAGTTCGCGACCATCCTGGTCCTTGAGCACGGTGTCGGTGAACCAGGTCTGTGCATCACGGGTACCGCCGCCGCTGACCATGGGCTGCGGCGCGGGTTGCGGCGCCGGCGCGTGGCCCTCGTGGGCGAACGCGACCGAGGCGAGGATCCACAGGCAGCCGCCGAGCACCAGCCAGTCGAGGCTGCGCATGCCGGCATGGCGGGAGGTCTGCGTGCTCATGGCCGCACCTCCTGGCCGGCGATGGCCGTGCTCTTGGCGTGCACCCGGCGCGCGCTCAGGCGGTTGATCTCGCCGATCAGCACGTTGGGGTCGGTGAAGCCGTAGTAGCGCGTCCAGTGCCCGCTGCGGCCGTCACCGACCAGGATCAACGGAGGGTGTTCGCTGAGGTTGGCGCTGAAGCTGCCCAGCCCCTTGAGCGTCTCGCTGATGGCATAGGGCGAGCCGGTCAGCCAGCTCCACCCCGGCCCGTGCTGGAACGCCCGGGCGTACCCGGCCAGGCGTTTCGAGTCATCGCGCTGCGGGTCGACGCTGATCGACACCAGACGGATCTCCTCGCCCACCCGCCCGCCCAGCTGCTGCTGGACCTTGCTCATGATCGACGAGACCACCGGGCACACCGTGGTGCAGCTGGTGTAGATGAAGCCCATGACCACCAGGTGATCCCCCACCAGGTCCTGCTCCAGACGCACCGGCATGCCGTCCTGGTCCAGCAGCGCCACGTCGGCGAAGCGTACGCTGGCCTTCTCCTGGCGCGCGGCCGGTGGTGGCTCGGGCTGGCCGCCATGATCGTGGCCGGCGTGGGCCAGGGCCAGGTTGCTGGCCAGCAGCAGGCTCAGGCCCAGCAGTTTTCCGCCATGCAGACGCGTCATCGCACACTCCTGGCTTCCCCTTGGGAAGTGCTGGGCTTTGCTGCGCTCGGCAGGACGCGCAGGCTGGTGTAGTTGTCTTCGGTGAAGGCGCGCCCGAGGCTGGGCGACTGCACGTGCAGGTACCAGGCGCCGGCCTCGGCCAGCTCCAGCGGTGCCTGGTAGAGCCCGTCGCCCACCTCGACCAGCGCCACGTCGCGCGGTAGCGACGAAGGCGCGAGGAAGTAGCGCAGGCTCAGGTCTTCAAGCCCGTGGCGCGGCTTGCCATCCTCGCCGAGGATGCGTACCTGGGCCATGTAGGGCGCGTGTTGCAGCAATGGCCGCGCGGTGCCGATGAACTCGGCATGGGCCCGCTTGCGCAGACTCGACTGCGGCAGCGCCGCGACCTCGGTGCTGAAGCAATGGATGATCTGCGGCTGGTTGAGCAGGAACGCCACGTCGAAGGTTCCGGCCGCTGGCAGCTTGACCGTCGAGCCATACACCCCCGGCGCCACCTCGCGCAGGCTGCGATCGATGACCAGCGCGGCGCGTGCCTGGTGGCCGCGGTTGTTGTAGCCCGACATCGGCGCGTTCATGCCCTCGGCGTAGAAGTAGGTGGTGTTGTCCACCGGGTTGACCACGAACACCGAGTTGTCGTCGCGGGAAATGCTCACCCCCTGGGCCAGCGGCAGGTCACCGGCCTGGCGCGGCGCCGCCGGACCGGCCTCGAAGCCCTGGACGATCGGCGTGCGCCCCTGCCCGAGGCTTGCCAGGTTGATCATGCTCACCTTCGGCGAGGCCAGGCCGCGCACGTAGGCGTAGGCCTTGGTAAAGGTCAGCTGGTAGGGCTCGGCGGCCACCGGGATGTGGTGGATCAGCTGGTCGGTACTGGCATCGATCACCAGCGCCTGGTTCTCCAGGGTGTTGAGCACCACGCCGTAGCGGCCATCGTGGCTGAAACGCATCGGCCCCAGGCCCTGCTCGGCCTTGACCGTGTGGCGCAGGCTATGGCTGCGGGCGTCGATCACCCGCACCGTGCCCTCCTGGCCATCGACCACGTACACCGCCTGCGACAAGGGCGAGTAGGCCACCGACAGCGGATGCGGTCCGACTTCGAGGGTTTTCACCAAGCGCATCTGGGCGGTGTCGATGACGCTCAGGGTGCCGCCGTCGCGGTTACTGACGAAGGCGAAGCGCGAATCGGCGCTGAAGGCGATCTCGTGGTGGCCGGAGCCGGTGACGAACGACTTGAGCATGGTCCGGCTGGGCACGTCGATCACCGTCACCCCGCCCTTGGCCGGGTCCTGGCTGTTGTTGCCCACCCACAGCAGGCGCTGGTCGGGTTGCAGCGCCACCCGCAGCGGCTGCTCGCCGGCCTCCAGGGTGGCGACGCGGGTGAAGGTCTCGGTGTCGATCAGCGCCACCTGGTTGCGTTCGGGGATGGACACGAACACCTGCTTATCGTCACCGGTGGCCACCCAGTCCATGGGCCGACCCGGCAGGTCGATGCGCGCCAGGGTGCTGGTGACCCCGCCCACCGACACGGTCGGGTCGATCACGGTGAGGCTCGCGTCCTTGTTCAGCACCAGCAGGAAGTAGCTGTTCAGGTCGAGCAAAGGTCGAGCGCCGATGCTGCTCTTGAGGAACAACGCCACCCGCGCCTTGCAGCTGCTATCGCGGTCGCCGACCGGCGCCGACTGCGCAGGGTCGAGCCAGGCGCCGGGGGCCATGCCCGACAGCGGCTGGCCGCTTGACTGGTCGCTGACCTTGAAGCGGATATTGGCAAAATCGCCTTCACGCAGTTCACCGCCGCTGAGGGGGCGCGCCTCAAACTCCACGGTGACGCCGTCGCGGCTGAGCGTGTGCAAGGCTTGGGGATCGGCAGCCTCCTGCAGCAGCTCGCGGGGGTCGCACCAGAGCTTTTCGTAGGCCACGCCGAGGCCGATCAGCGCGGTGCCCAGCAGCAGGCCCAGGTAGGCTGGGCGCAGCTTGCGGTTCATGCCCGCGCTCCGCTGACGGGGATGGGCGCGCACGGGGCAGCGCCTTCGAGCGGGATGACCATGCTGCACCTCCACGGGGTTCAAGGCTTCTGTGGAGGGTGGAAGCAAGCGTTATGCCAGCAATAAAAGTGTTTTAAATCAATGTATTGTAGAAAGTAGCAGAGAAAACTGGGGAGGCTGCCCCAAAGACGGGGGGCGCTTTGCGCCCCGGCGATTACAAGCCAAGTGAGGCTTAATGCACCTTGCCCAATTCGACATCGTCCATCAACGCCTTGGCCAGGGCACTGAGATAGTGAGCGGCCCAGACCATGCGTGGTTCGCTCTCCGTTACCCCAACCAAGGTCAGAAGGAAGCGGTCAAGTCTGATGTTTGGGGCAAGGTTTCAGGTCAGACCTCCCGGGCATGTGCCACTGCCGCCGCCACCTGCTCAGCTGTTGGCCGCACCCCGGTATACAGCACGAACTGCTCCAGCGCCTGCAATGCAATGACATCGAGCCCGGTGATCACCGGCTTGCCCAGCGCCTCGGCGGCGCGGATCAAGGGCGTGCGCGCGGGCATGGCCACCACGTCGAATACCTGCTGCGCCGCCGCAATGGCGGTTTCGCTGAACGCCAACTGCTCGGCTTCAGGCCCTCCGGCCATGCCGATCGGCGTGACATTGACCAGCATCGGCGGACACCGGTCGCCCAGGTCCGGCAGCCAGCGATACCCGCAGATGTCCGCCAATTGCCGCCCGGCCTGCTCGTTGCGGGCGACGATGGTGCCCTCACGGAATCCTGCGTCACGCAGCGCACTGGCCACCGCCTTGGCCATGCCGCCGCTGCCGCGCAGGGCGAACGCGGTGCTCGGATCGAGCTCATGCCGGGCCAACAGTTGGCGCACGGCCAGGTAATCGGTGTTATAGGCCTTGAGATAGCCATCGGTGTTGACCAGGGTGTTCACCGAGGCGATGGCCGCGGCGGACGGATCGACCTCGTCCACCAGCGCCAGGCACGCCTCCTTGTACGGCATCGACACGCCGCAGCCGCGGATGCCCAAAGCGCGGATGCCGGCCACGGCGGCGGGCAGGTCCTGGGTGGTCATGGCCTTGTAGTAGTAATCCAGCCCGAGCTGGCGGTAGAGATGGTTGTGAAAGCGCACGCCGAACGTCCCGGGGCGCCCTGCCAGGGAGATGCACAGCACCGTGTCCCGGCTCGGTGAATGGCTCATCGCGGTTCCTCTGTCATGGCTGAATCGATTGTGCCAGCGTACCAGACCCTGCCGCCGGTCGCCCCTTACACAACCTTTACCCTTTGCCAGCGCGCACTTTACCGTGGCTGCGGTCATAGTTATCAGGCCCCGTGCGTGGGGTTGTCTTGCGAGGTGTTCGCCATGAAGCGTTTCATCCCCGGAATCGCCCTGCTGGTCGGTGCGCTGGCCATCAGCGGGCAGGCATCGGCCCATGGTGGCGGCGGCTGGTATGGCCCGGGGCCAGTGATCGGCGCGGCGGTAGTGGGCGCGGTGGTCGGGGCGGCGGTATCGGGCGGCCATGACCGTACCGTCTACGTCGAGCGCCAGCCGGCCTATTACCCGCCGCCTCCGGTCTACGTGCAGGCGCCACCACCGCCGGTCTACTACCAGCCCTATGTGGTCGAGCGCTATGTGCCTGCCCCGCCGCCACCGGTGTACCGTCGCTACTACGGCCCGCCACCGGTGTACTACGGTCCGCCGCGCTGGTAGGCGCCATAGTTGATAAAAGCAATGACCACTATCGAGGACATTGATTTCAAACCCTGAGGGCATCTGCGTAAGGTGGGGCCATGTTCGAGAGGAGATACACCATGGCCCCGATCCAGATCATGTCCGTTGTCGGCAGCGCGGTACCCAGCAGCCTGCGCCAACAAGGCCTGCTGGCCTGCTGGTACCTGATGCGCAACGGTGAAACCATCAGCGGCCCGCTGACCAGCCGCCGCTCGGCCGAGACCCTGGCCGGTCGCCTGCTCGGCGATACGTTCGCCGCCTGACCCCGAATTTGTTGTGCGTTGCTCCCTACGCCTCTTGTTGCCCGCCGTCATGGCGGGCTTTTTTTTGCCTCACAAGTGCCCGGAGCCCGGCGTCGCCCACGCCGCCAAAGGCAGCGGCGGTTGCTGGTCGAGGATGCGGCGCCAGATCAAGGCCAGCCTGCCGCCATCGAACAGGGACGCGGCTCCGCCGCCGATCCAGCCCCGGGGCTGGGAAACCGCCCATTGTCCGGCAGCGTCACGCCGGGCCATCTCGAAGCGGAAACTGTAGCTACCAGGCATGCCCATGCGCAGGTCGGTGACCACCAGCGAGTCGCCGATGATGTCGTAGCGCAACCAGTCATCGGTGAACCAGCGCAGCCGCTCGTGTAACGCGGCTCCCGCCAGTACCCCGGCCATCTCCAGGTTGCGCGACTGACGCAGCATCTCGGGCGGCTCGCGGTCGAACCAGCTGCTCACGCCCTCGTAGTAATCGCCCTCTGGGGTTTTCGCCAGCACTCGCCAGATCAGGCTGTTGAAGGCGATGGGCACCGCGCGGACCTCGCTGTTGGTGACGCCTTGCGCCTGCAGGGCCGTGGCGAAACGTTGCTCGGCAGCCATCCGCCCAGCCAGGCCGAAGCCCAGGTATGCAGTGCTGAACGCCAGCGCCAGGGAGAGCAGCACGGTCGCCCTGCCCTTCAGGCCCTTGACCGCCGCATAGCCGACCGCCAGCAGCAACGGCACGGTGTATACCGGGTCGATGATGAACACCGCGGCCCAGCTTTCCGGCGTCAGGTGCAAAGGCCAGAACAGCTGGGTACCGTAGACGGTGAACGCGTCGAGAATCGGGTGGGTGACCAGTGCCAGCCAGAAGGCCAGGAACAGCCGGGGCCGGGTGTAGCCCTTGTCCGGCCAGCGCCAGGCGACCAGCCAGGCCAGCAGCAAGGCCAGGCCGGTCAGGACGAAGATCGAGTGGGAAAAGCCACGGTGGAAGGTCATCTGCGACACCGGATCGGCGTAGCGGATCACCACATCCAGATCGGGCACGGTGCCCAGGGCAGCGCCGTAGAGCAGCGCACGGCGCCCCTGGAGGCGACCCAGCACAGTGCCCTGCAGGGCGGCGCCGAGTACGGCTTGGGTGAGTGAGTCCAAAGGGAACGGTTCCTGAGCGAGACCTGCGCAAGCTACCTGCTTCGCCAGTGAATATGCAAATAGCCATCGTGGCAGTCAGAACAGCTGCCAGGTGTACACCAGGATCAAGCGGTTCTCGTCGATGTCGCTGCGATAGTTCGAACGTGCCATCGCGTTGCGCACCCGGATCCCCAGCCCCTTGAACACCCCGCTCTGCACCGCGTAGCCCAGATCGATATCGCGCTCGCGATCCCGGCCTTCGAAGCCCTGCCCGGTGTCGACGTTGTCGCCGGTGATGTAGCGCACCGTCGCGGTCAACCCGGGGATGCCCAGGGCGGCGAAGTTATAGTCGTAGCGCAGCTGCCAGGAGCGCTCGTCGGTGTAGGCGAACTCGTAGGTCGGTACTTCGTTGCCTAGCGGCGAGATGTTGGCGAACACCCGGGGAAACGGGCTGTCGCCGTAGATGCCCTGGTAGCCGACATGAAAGCCGTGCCCGCCTCGCCGGGCAGTCAGCAGCGAGAAGAACGCCTGGTTGTCGATCCGCCCCAGCAGCGCGTCGCCTGCCTCGCGGGCGCTGAAGTAGCCGAGGTTGGCGCTGAGCACCCAGTCGCCCACCGGCTTGCTGTGCTTGAGGCCGACGAAACCCTGCCGGTAGATATCCTGCAGTTGCCCATACCACAAGCTGACACTGCTCTGGCCGGCATTGAACCCATAGTCGCCGCCCGCATAGTCGAAGGCGTCGCTCTGTGCCTGGCGCATCGGCACATGACCAAGCATGGCGTTCATCCTGTCGTCGCCACCCTCGTTGCGCAGGTGCGTGCTGCTCAGGTGACCGGCCTGCACCGTCAGGCCCTCCAGCTCGGCGGAACTGAGGCTGATGCCCTGGTAGGTCGGCGGCAGCAGGCGGATATCGCTGAAGGTGAGGACCGGCAGGTTGGGCTGCAGCTCGCCCAGGCGCAGCTCGCTCTTCGACCAGCGCGCCTTGAAGGTCGGCGCCAGGCGGCTGTACTCGGCCGCGGCGCGACCATCACCGTGCACCGGCAGCAGCCCGGTGTTGACCCGATCGGGGCTGCTGTCCAGGCGGATGCCCAGAAGGCCCAGGGCGTCCACACCGAAACCGACGGTGCCGGGGGTATAGCCGGACTTGAAGTCGAGGATGAAGCCCTGGGCCCACTCCTCGGCCCGGGACTGCCGGTTGGCGCCGACGATGTCGCCGTAGTCACGGCTGAAATAATAGTTGCGCGCGCCGAGGCTGGCTTTGGCGTCTTCGAGGAAGCCGCCTTCGGCGGCCAGCAGGGAGGGGCTGAGCAGGGTCAGGCCCAGGACGACGCAAGGGGTGTGATTCATTCCGAAGCTCTCTGATCTTGTTGTTATGTGATGAAGTGCTGGAACGGAGGGAAACCGGGGCTGCCCTTTGGGCTGCGCTGTCGCGCAGGGACCAGAGTTGCAAGCATCTGCAGCGTGGGAGCGGGCTTGCCCCGCGATGCGATGTATGGCACCGGCTTCGCCGGTGATCGCGGGGCAAGCCCGCTCCCACGCTGCCCTTGTCAAATCAACGGGCTACGTTTTGATCTGAGTAACGCAAGGCCTTCAAGCGGACTGCAAAGCCCGTGGCCTTGCGCTACGCTGCTCGGCCTCGCTGTCCTGTGCCTGCTGCAACTGGAAGTCGAAGGTCAGTTCGGCAACCCGCCCCTGCCCGCCGTCGCGCAACACCACCTCGCCCACCAGCCCTTCACGGGTGGCATAGGCGAAGTCGTCCCACAGGTAGCGGTCGCCGGCGAGGTTGATCTGGGTGGTCAGGTGGCGATGCCCCGGTGCCGAGATGAAGAAGTGAATGTGCGCCGGGCGCTGGCCGTGGCGACCGAGCTGGTCCAGGCATTCCTGGGTCGGCCCCTGCGGGTCGCAGCCGTAGCCCGACGGCACGATCGAGCGGGCGCGGTAGCGGCCATCGGCGTCGGTGACGATGCGCCGACGCAGGTTGTAGGCGGACTGGCTCTGGTCGAAGAACGAATATGTGCCCCGGGTGTTGGCGTGCCACAGGTCGACCGTGGCGCCGGCCAGCGGCTGGCCCTGCGGCCCGAATACCTGCCCTTCGAGGAACATCACCGTGGCCACGCCCTCCTCGCTGCCATCGTCCATGCGCGCTTCGCCCTCGGTAATCGGCGCGCCCGCCACATACAACGGGCCTTCGATGGTACGCGGGGTGCCGCCGCCCAGGCCGGCCCGGGCATCCTTGGCATCCTGCAGCAGGTCGAGGAAGTGCTCCAGGCCCAACCCGGCTACCAGCAAACCGGCCTCGCCGCGCCCGCCCAGGCGGTTGAGGTAGTCGACGGCGTGCCAGAACTCGTCCTCGCTGATCTCCAGGTCTTCGATCAGGCGCGCGGCGTCCTGCAGCACCCGCTGGACGATGCGCTTGAGCCGCGGGCTGCCGTTGTCGTTGTGCAGGCCCGCAGCCTCTTCGAAGAACTGCTGCACTTCAGGGGTATGGGAAATCTTCACGGTCATGATCAGGTACCTCTGGTTGTTCTTGTCTTGTGGGGTTCAGCGGTCGTCGGCATGGATCGACGAGGGATGACGGCACAGGCCGGCGACCTCGATGTCCATGTAGGGGAACAGCGGCAGTTGCAGCAGGGTGTCGTGCAGCGCCTCGACGCTGGGCACGTCGAACACGCTGTAGTTGGCGTAGTGGCCGGCGATGCGCCACAGGTGGCGCCAGGTGCCCTCGCGCTGCAGGCGCTGGGCCAGTTCCCTTTCATCGGCCTTCAGTTGCGCGGCCTTGGCCGGGTCCATATCGACCGGCAGTTTCACGGTCATCTTCACGTGGAACAGCATGGTGTCTCTCCTTGTCTCAGCGGCGGGCGAAGCGCGACAACTGCGCCTCGTCCAGGGTCAGGCCCAGGCCGGGGGTGGCCGGAACGTGCAGGTGGAAATCGCGGTAGGCTGGTGCTTCGCGGACGATGTCCTCGGTCAGCAGCAACGGGCCGAACAGCTCGGTGCCCCAGGTCAGCTGGCGCAGGGTGAGAAAGGCATGGGCCGAGGCCAGGGTGCCCACCGCCCCTTCGAGCATGGTCCCGCCATACAGGGCGATGCCCGCGGCCTCGGCGATCTGCGCGGTGCGCAGCACGGCGCGGGGGCCGCCGTTCTTGGCGATCTTCAGGGCGAAGACACTCGCCGCGCCCTCGGCGGCCAGGCTGAAGGCGTCCTCCACGCTCTCGATGGACTCGTCGGCCATGATCGGCGCCGGGCTGCGCTGGTTCAGGCGAACCTGGCCACCCCGGTTGATGCGCGAGATCGGCTGCTCGACCAGGTCGATGCCGTTGTCGCCCAGCACCTGGCAGGCGCGGATCGCCTGGGACTCGTCCCAGTACTGGTTGACGTCGACCCGCACACTGGCGCGCTCGCCCAGTTCGCGCTTGATCGCCAGCACGTGCCTGAGATCCTGCTCCAGCGCATTGGCGCCGATCTTCAGCTTGAACAGCCGGTGACGACGGATCTCCAGCATGTGCTCGGCCTCGGCGATATCCCGGGCGGTGTCGCCGCTGGCCAGGGTCCAGGCCACTTCCAGGCTGTCGCGTACTCGCCCGCCGAGCAGCTCGCTGACCGGCAGCCCCAGGCGCTTGCCCTGGGCGTCGAGCAAGGCACTCTCGATCGCCGACTTGGCGAAGGTGTTGCCCTTGGCGAGCGTGTCCAGCCTGAGCATGGCGGCGTTGATGTTGCCCGCGGGCAGGCCGATCAGTGCCGGCGCCAGGTGTGCGTCGATATTGGCCTTGATGCCCTCGGGGCTTTCGTAGCCGTAGGCCAGGCCGCCGATGGTGGTGGCCTCGCCGATGCCTTCCACGCCGTCGCTGCAACGCAGGCGCAGGATCACCAGGGTCTGGCGCTGCATCGTGTGCATGGCCAGCTTGTGCGGGCGAATGGTCGGCAGGTCGACGATGAGCGTCTCCAGCCGGTCGATGGTCGGGCGTGTCATGCAGGCTCCAGTTCAGTCAGGGTGGGAGTTCAGGCCGCTACGGCCAGGGCGTGGCGCCGGCCGCTGGCCAGGTGCACGGCCATGGCCAGCGCGGCGACGGCGCCGGGGATGGCGAAGGCGATGAAGTTCAGTTGCAGCGGCAGGTTGATGCCCATCAGCGCGCCGCCCAGCAACGGCCCGACGATGGCGCCGTAGCGGCCGATGCCGGAGGCCCAGCCCAGGCCCGTGGCGCGCACCGAGAGGCCATACAGCTGGGCGGCCCCGGCATACAGCAGGATCTGCGTGCCGATGGTGGTGGCGCCGGCGATGAAGATCAGCAGGTACAGCACCGGCATCGGGCTGTTTACCCCCAGCAGGCTGATCGACAGCGCGGCGGCGAGGAAGAACGCCACCTTGACCTTGACCAGGTTGTAACGGTCGCCCAGCCAGCCGCCGAGAATCGCCCCGGCCATGCCGCCGAAATTCAGCGCCAGCAGGAACGAGAGGCTCGAGCCGAGGCTGTAGCCGACGCTGGCCATCAGCTTGGGCAGCCAGGAGCTGAGGGCGTAAACCATCAGCAGGCAACAGAAGAACGCCAGCCACAGGGCCAGGGTGCGGATGGCCAGGCCGTTGCGGAACAGTTCGAGTACAGATGAGGCGTTGCCAGCTTCGCGGGGCAAGCCCGCTCCCACGACCAGTGTGTCGCGCTCGGTGACATCACAGGTCGGGTCGAGGCGCTTCAGCAGACTGCGGGCCTCTTCGGTACGGCCCTTGCGCACCAGGAAGCCGATGGACTCCGGCAGGTAGAACAGGATCACCGGCAGGAACAGCAGCGGCACGGCGGCGGCGAAGAACATCGATTCCCAGCCGAAACGCGGCAGCAGGAAAATGCCGATACCCGCCGAGAGCATGCCGCCCAGCGAGTAGCCACTGAACATGATCGCCACCAGGGTGCTGCGCAGGCGCTTGGGTGCGTACTCGTTCATCAGCGCCACGGCGTTGGGCATCAGTCCGCCACAACCCAGACCGGCAAAGAAACGATAGAGGCCGAATTCGCTGGGGCTGCTGGCGAAGCCGTTGAGGATGGTCGCCCCCGAGAACAGCGCGAAGCACAGGGCGATGCCCTTCTTGCGCCCGATGCGGTCGGCCAGGCTGCCGAACGCCAGGGCGCCGAACATCATGCCGAACAGCGCGTAGCTGCCCAGGGCGCCGGCCTGCAGCGGGGTCAGCGCCCATTCCTGCATGATCACCGGCAACACCACGCCGTAGATGAACAGGTCGTAGCCGTCGAAGATCAGCAGCAGGCCGCACCAGGCCATGACCATCCAGTGGAAGGGGGTGAAGCGGGCATTGTCGATGATCGCGTGGATGTCGAGTGTTCGCATGGCATCTGTCTCCGTTGTTCTTGTTGTGTGCAGAGAAACCTTGCCGGGGCGGCCTTCAGCCGAGGTCGCCACCGCCCACCGGCAGGGTCACGCCGGTGATGTACGAGGCCTCGTCAGAAGCCAGGAAGAGGATCGCGCCGACCTGCTCGTCGAGGCTGCCGTAGCGTTTCATCAGGCTGCTGGACAGGGTCTGGTCGACGATCTGCTGGTACCAGGCGCGCTCCTGGACGCTCTGCTCGGCCTCGTTGCGGGGGATGCGTCGCGGTGGCGCCTCGGTGCCGCCGGGAGCAGTGGCGTTGACCCGGATGCCGCGCCCGGCGGTCTCGAAGGCCAGGCACGCGGTGAGCGCGTTGACGCCGCCCTTGGCCGCGCCGTAGGGCACGCGGTTGACGCCGCGGGTGGCGATGGACGAGACGTTGACGATGGCGCCGCTGCCGCGTTCGAGCATGAACGGCAGCGCGGCGTGGCAGCACCACAGGGTGGGGAACAGCGAGCGGCGTACCTCGGCCTCGATCTGCTCGACCTGGTAGTGCTCGAAGGGCTTGGCCCAGATCGTGCCGCCGACGTTGTTGACCAGGATGTCGAGGCGGCCGAAGGTCTCGACGGCGCGGGCCATGACCTGGGCGCAGTCGGCATGCCGTTCGAGGTCGGCGGTGAGGGTCAGCACGCCCTCGCCCGCCAGTTCGTGGACCAGGTCGGAGCGGTCCACCGCCACCACCTGCGCACCCTCGGCCTTGAGCCGCCAGCACACGGCGCGGCCGATGCCCTGGGCGGCGCCGGTGACCAGGGCGACTTTGTTGTGGAATCTTGCATTCATGCTGACTTCTCCAATTCACCAGCGTGGGAGCGGGCTTGCCCCGCGATTGCGATCGCGGGGCCAGCCCGCTCCCACGAAGGCGAAATCACACGCCGAATAAAAAGAGGCCACCCTCACCCGCACGATGCAGGCAGCCCTGTGAAACCTCAGGCCGCCGCGGCGAACTTCTCGTAGTAGAAATTGGCCGGGGTGATGCCCTGCTCGCGGATGTACTGGCTGACCGCCTCGACCATCGGCGGCGGGCCGCACAGGTACACATCGACATCGCCGTCATTGAGGTGGCGCGGCTCGATGTGCTGGGTGACGTAGCCCTTTTGCGGGTACTGGCTGTCGGGGTTGGCCACACAGGCGCTGAAGGTAAAGTTGGGAATACGCGTGGCCAGGGCTTGCAGGCGGTCCAGTTCGACCAGGTCGAAGTCGTTGGTCACCCCGTACACAAGGTGTAACGGATGCGCGCTGCCCTGCTCGGCGATCTTCTCCAGCATTGCGGTGAATGGCGCGAGGCCCGTGCCGCCGGCCAGCAGCAGCAAGGGGCGCTGGATCGGCCGCAGGTAGAAACTGCCCAACGGGCCTGCCAGGCTCAGGCTGTCGCCGGCCTTGGCCAGTTGAGTGAGGAAGCTGCTCATCAGCCCGCCCGGCACATTGCGGATCAGGAAGCTGACTTCGCCGTCCTTGGGCAGCGAACTGAACGAGTAGGCACGGCTCTGCTCGCTGCCCGGCACCTTGAGGTTGACGTACTGCCCTGGCAGGAACGCCAGGCGGCTGAGCGCCTCGCCCTTGATCGACAGGGCGATGGTGCTGGCCGACAGCTGGCGCACGTCGCTGATGGCCGCTTCAAAGCTGGCCTGCTCGGTCTTGCACAGTTGCGACGAAGCCGGGATGCGCACCACGCAGTCGCTCTCGGCGCGCATCTGGCAGGTCAGCACGTAGCCCTGGGCGATTTCCTCCTCGCTCAGGGCATCCTCGATGAAGTTGTCGCCCAACGCGTATTGCCCGGACTCGGCCTTGCACTTGCAGGTGCCGCAGGCGCCGTCGCGGCAGTCCAGCGGAATGTTGATGCCCTGGCGGTAAGCGGCGTCGGCCACGGTCTCGTGGCCGGCGGCCTCGATGAAGCGGGTGACCCCGTCCTCGAAATTCAGTGCGATCTGGTAGCTCATGGTGCACCTCGCGGGCGAGCCTGGGCGCGGCGCGCCCTCAGGCACACCGACAGGCTCGGCGGTGAATCAGATGTGGTAGATGTCGATGACCTGGCGCACGTAGTCGTTCTTCAGGACCACCTTCTTGGCCTTGATCAGCGGCTGTTCACCGCGCAGGTCGAGGGTGTAGAAGCTGGTGCCGAAGTAACTGTCGGTGGTCTTGTAGCGAAAGCTCAGGGTGTGCCAGTTGAAACGCACCTGGCAGCTGCCCTCGTCCGCCGCGACGATCTCGATGTTGCTGAGGTTGTGCGAGGTGCGGGTATCCGGGACCGTGGCGCTGGAGCGCTCGGTCTTGATGCGGAACACCCGGTCCTCGAGGCCGCCACGGTTGCCGTACCAGATCAGCGAGATCTCGCTTTGCGGGTCCTCGGTCAGGGTGTCGTCGTCATCCCAGGACGGCATCCAGAAGGTCGCGTCACAGGCGTACAGCTCCAGCCACTGGTCCCACTGGGCATCGTCCAGGTAGCGCGCCTCGCGGTAGAGGAAATCGCGCACGGTGTCATGCAGGCTCATTGCACAGCCTCCACGGGGATCAGCTGTTGTTCGTCCTTCAGGGCCTGGACCATGGTGTCCTGCCAGTACTTGTGCTGCAGCACGAACAGGCCTTCATCCTCGGTGCGCACGCCCGACAGCAGCGGCTTGAGCGCGATCTCGCTGGCCGCCGCGTCGGCGCCTTCGATCCAGTGCTTCGCCCCCCGGGACATGTCGTTCCAGCCGGCACCTGCGCCGTAGCCGGTCTGGCAGGAGCGGAACTCCTCCAGGTCGTCCGGAGTGGCCATGCCGCTGACGTTGAAGAAGTCCTCGTACTGGCGGATGCGCCGGGCGCGGGCCTCGGCGCTTTCACCCCTGGGCGCGATGCAGTAGATGGTGATCTCGGTCTTGTTCACCGAGATCGGCCGGGCCACGCGGATCTGCGAACTGAACTGGTCCATCAGGTAGACGTTGGGGTACAGGCACAGGTTGCGCGAGTTCTCGATCATCCAGTCGGCGCGGGCCTGGCCGAAGTCAGCGGCCAGTTGCTCGCGTCGCTCATAGGCCGGGCGATCCTCGGGGTTGGCCCAGCGGGTCCAGAGCAGCAGGTGGCCGTGCTCGAAGGAGTAGAAGCCGCCGCCCTGCTTGGCCCAGGCGCCGGCGCTCATGGTCTTGATCTCGTCGCCCGCCTCGCGTTGCTTGCGCTGGTTCTGGGTGGCGGCGTAGTTCCAGTGCACGGAGCTGACGTGGTAGCCGTCGGCGCCGTTCTCAGCGGTGAGTTTCCAGTTGCCTTCGTAGATGTACGAGCTGGCACCGCGCAGCACTTCCAGGCCCTCGGGCGACTGGTCGACGATCATGTCGATGATCTTCGCCGACTCGCCCAGGTGCTCGACCAGCGGCTTGACCTCGGCATTCAAGCTGCCGAACAGGAAGCCCCGGTACGACTCGAAACGGGCGACCCTGGTCAGGTCGTGGGAGCCGTCGCAGTTGAAGCTGTCAGGGTAGCCGGCGTTGCCCGGGTCCTTGACCTTGAGCAGCTTACCGCTGTTGTTGAAGGTCCAGCCGTGGAACGGGCAGGTGTAGCTGGAGCGGTTACCGCGCTTGTGCCGGCAGAGCATGGCACCGCGGTGGCTGCAGGCGTTGAGGAAGGCATTGAGTTCGCCGTCCTTGTTGCGCGCGATGAAGATCGGCTGGCGCCCCATGGTCAGGGTGAGGAAGTCATTGTTGGCGGGAATCTGGCTTTCGTGGGCCAGGTAGATCCAGTTGCCCTCGAAGATGTGCTTCATCTCCAGGTCGAACAGGCGCGGGTCGGTGAACATCTCCCGCTTGCAGCGGTAGACGCCCTTCTCCCGGTCATCCTCGAGCAAGGCATTGAGATAGTCGAATCCCAGGGACATGGCCAGGGCCTCCGTTGTTATTGTTCAGGCCGAGTCAGGTTAGGTCCCTGGGTGGGACGGGGATATCCGGATTGTGCAGAGTGCTATCCGTTTTGTGCAGGCAGATTCATGCAGTGTCTGTAGCGGCTCAGGAACTCTCCCGCACCATCAACTCGAACCCCAGGTCCTGCTGCCCGCTGGCCACCCGCTTGCCGTCGAGCAGCGCCAGCAGCGCCTGGGCCGCGCCGCGGCCGACCGCCGCACGCGGGGTGCGGATCGAGGTCAGCCGCGGGACCATGTGCGCCGAGGCTGGCAGGTCGTTGAAGCCGACCATCGCCACCCGCCGCGGCACCTCGACGCCTTCGCGCAGCGCCTGCAGCACCGCGCCCTGGGCCAGGTCGTCGTTGCAGAAGAAGATGCCGTCGACATCCGGCGCCTTGGCCAGCAGGTGGCTGAACAGCGTGCCGCCCAGACCGATGGACGATGGCTGCGGATCGAGCATTTCCAGCTCGGGCGCCTGCAGGCCGGCCTCGGCCAGGGCCTGGCGGAAGCCCTCGGCGCGCTGCATCACCCGCGGGTCGAGCTGCGCGGCGATGAAGCCCAGACGCCGCCGACCACGCTCGATCAGGTGGCGGGCCGCGGCGCGACCGGCCTCGTGCTGGGAGAAGCCCACCGACAGGGCATCGGCCTCGCCGCCCAGCTCCATCATGTGCACGCACGGCACCCGGCTGGCGGCGAGCATCTGCCGCGAGGCGTCGCTGCGTTCGAAGCCGGTAAGCAGCATGCCGCACGGCTGGTAGGCCAGGTAGTTGCGGATCAGGTTCTCTTCCTCGGCGATATCGTAGTGATAGTTGCCGATCAGCACTTCCAGGCCACGGGGACGCATCACCTCGTGAATGGCCTCGAGGGTGTCGATGAACAGCTGGTTGGACAGCGACGGGATCAACACCACCACCGACTGGCTGCGTGCCGAGGCCAGGGCGCGCGCCGCCGGGTTGGCGACGTAGCCCAGGCTGGCCGCCGCGGCCATGACCTTCTGCGCCAGTTCCGGCGCGACCGTGCTGACGCCGCGCAGGGCGCGGGAAGCGGTGATGGGGGAAACCCCGGAAAGCCTGGCGACTTCCGCCAGGGTGGGACGACCGGTAGTGCGCGAGCCAGTGCGGGACATGAGTGTTGTAATTTTACCGCTTGCAGGAATGGGGAACGGTCACTAAGGTAGCGCTGTCTCTGAATGCAGGCAATGCAATCTTGGTAGCAGGCATGCGTTCAGCGTCCATACTGCCAAAGACAAGATCAATAACACCCGGGAGGGTGGCGCATCACCTTAGGCTCGTCCCGGCCAAGACAGCGCTATCTCACCCAGCAGGAGGTACAGATGAACCCTTCCCTGTCCGCGATCGTGGTCATGGGCGTAGCCGGCTGTGGTAAAAGCAGCGTCGGCGCCGCCATCGCCACCCGCAGCGGCGGCCGCCTGATCGAAGGCGATGCCTTCCACCCCGCCGCGAACATCGCCAAGATGAGTGCCGGCATTCCCCTGGACGACGACGACCGCGCCGGCTGGCTGGTGCGTCTGGGCCAGGAGCTGCAAGACACCCTGGCCGTCGGCGAGCGCCCGATCCTGACCTGCTCGGCCCTCAAGCGCCGCTACCGCGACACCCTGCGCCAGGCCGTGCCCGAACTGTGCTTCGTGTTCCTCGAACTGACCCCGCAGGAAGCGGAAAAGCGCGTGCTGGCCCGCCCAGGCCACTTCATGCCAGCCAGCCTGATCGACAGCCAGTTCGCCGCACTGGAGCCACCGCACGCCGAACCCCTGACCCTGGCCCTGGATGCCACCCGCCCGCTGACGACGCTGGCCGAGGACGTGCACCAATGGCTAAAGCCTTGCGGTGAGCAGGCGCTGGCGCGGACTGCCTGATCCGGCGGTTTTTCCGGCTCACCAAAGACAGCGCTGTCTCCATGCTTCTCAAGACGCAATGACGCAAGACACGCGACACCAAAACAACAACGAAAAGACCGAGGTTCACGAACCATGTTCGGACTGGCTACCGATACCTTCCTGTTGCTCGACGCACTGGTCACCATCGTCGGGCTCATCCTGCTGATCACCCATTTCAAGGTCCACCCCTTCGTCGCCCTCACCCTGGCCGCGGGCTTTCTCGGCCTGACCTCCGGCATGCCGGTGGCCAAGGTGATGAAGTCGTTCCAGGACGGCTTCGGCGGCGTGCTCGGCTTCGTCGGCATCGTCCTGGCGCTGGGCACCATGCTCGGCAAGCTGATGGCCGACTCCGGCGGCGCCGACCAGATCGCCCAGACCCTGATCCGCGCCTTCGGCAAGCAGAAGGTGCACTGGGCGATGATGTTCGCCGCCTTCCTGGTGGGCATCCCGCTGTTCTTCGAGATCGGCTTCGTGCTGCTGATTCCGCTGGTGTTCATCGTCGCCCGCCGCTCCGGCGTGTCGCTGGTGAAGATCGGCATCCCGCTGCTGGCGGGCCTTTCGGTGGTGCACGGCTTGGTGCCGCCGCACCCGGGGCCGCTGCTGGCGATCGGCATCTTCCACGCCGACATCGGCAAGACCATCTTCTACGGCCTGCTAGTGGCCCTGCCGACCGCAGTGATCGCCGGCCCGCTGTTCGGTAACTTCATCTCGCGCTACATCCCGGGCAACCCGTCCCAGGAGCTGATGGACCAGATCGCCCGCGAGTCGAACCAGCAGAACCTGCCGAGCTTCAGCGTGACCCTGATCACCGTGCTGCTGCCGGTGGTGCTGATGCTGCTGAAAACCTTCGCCGACGTGGTATTGCCGGCCGAGCACATCGTGCGCCAGTGGATGGACCTGATCGGCCACCCGATCACCGCCCTGCTCGCCGCCCTGCTGCTGGCCTTCTACACCTTCGGCTCGGCCCGTGGCTTCAACCGCCAGCAGATCATGAAGATGCTCGACCAGAGCCTGGCGCCCACCGCCGCCATCGTGCTGATCGTCGGCGCCGGCGGCGGCTTCAAGCAAATGCTGGTGGACACCGGTGTCGGCAACGTCATCGGGCAGATGGCAGTGCAGGCCGAGATCTCGCCGATCCTGCTAGCCTGGCTGGTGGCGGCGGTAATTCGCATCGCCACCGGCTCCGCCACCGTGGCCACCATCACCGGCGCCGGCATCGTCGCCCCGGTGATCGATCTGGTGCCGGGGGTCAACCGTGAGTTGCTGGTGCTGGCCACCGGCGCCGGTTCCTTGATCCTGTCCCACGTCAACGACGCCGGGTTCTGGCTGGTCAAGCAGTACTTCAACATGACCGTGGCCGAGACCTTCAAGACCTGGAGCATGATGGAGACCATCCTCTCGGTGGTCGGCATCATCTTCATCATGCTGCTGTCGATGGTGGTGTGACCGTTGGTCGCCGTCATGGCACCTTGCTGACGGGCCACAGGCCCAAGTGAGACAGAGGCCCTGCGCAGGCAGGGCCGCTTTCTCCGTTGCAAAGGAGCCTGCCCCATGAAACACGCCTTCCTCCTCGCCGCCCTGCTCGCCTCGCCCCTGGCCCTGGCCGCCGGTACCGGCGCCACCTACCCTGACGATCCGCACAATCCGGCGCCACAGCCGGGGGTCGACAGCACCCTCAATCCGATCGAGAAGCCCATGCCGCGGGATGCCGACCCGCGGATCAAGGGCAATGACCCGGAAAGCCCGCCAGCCGAGCAGAACGATGATCGTGATCTGCCGGGGATGGGGGGTAGTGGGTCGGAGGGGATGGGGCGTGACGGGGGAAGTTCAGGGAGCAGCAAGCCCTGAGTCCTGCCACCTGACATTTTTACCAGTTGTACAGCACCCAGTGGCGCACCAGTATTACCAGGGAATACTGGTCGGGGGCGACACATGGACAAATCAAACCGGGGCCGTTCAGCAGCCCCGGGAATACTGGCTGTCGACCGGCAGGCCACTGTATTGAGGAGAAGCCATGTATCACAGCCCTCCACATTCACCTATTGCCCTTACGGCTACCTACCAGAACGTAACAACTCAACGTTGTTGAGGTTCAACGGACAGCCTCTGGAACTGCCCATCCCCCTCTATCTTCTGGGCAATGGCTATCGTGCCTTCAATAGCGTCTTGATGCGCTTCCACTCCGCCGATAGTAAAAGCCCGTTTGGTGATGGAGGCATCAATGCCTACAGTTACTGCGCGGGTGACCCGGTCAACAATACTGACCCGTCCGGGCATATCTTGGAGAAAGTCCGTAATGCTATTACCGGAAGGGTTGTGTTCGAAGGTGCATACCAGGTTCTGTTCAAAGGTAATGACCAGATTGCGCCAACCGTGTTCCATAAAGAGGTACTAGGTAGTGGGATGGCAGGTTTCGTTACACACTCCACACCGAGCGACTCGCGATTGACCAATGAATTCGGTCATCTCAGGGCAGCGAAAAAAGTGGCAAGGAAAGAGATTGCCCCTCGACTGATGGGGATGAAAGCCTACCGCGAAGACCCAAACAAACCCCTCATTCTACTCGCATGCTATGCAGGGTCCACTGGCGCCGCACAGATTGTCGCCGATACATTGCACAGACCAGTCATCGCATACATGAGAAAGCTCAAAGCCCCCAAGGCCCACCTAATTAACCAGCTTTCGGAAGATGGTAAACCAATGCCTCTACGTGAGTATGATCCTGAGGATAACGACAAACTGACTACAGCCATACCTCAAATGTTTTATCCTATGGCTCAAGTCCGTAGCGCCTCATAGATACTGGGGCGCTCCGTTTTCGGCCCTTTCAAGGTGTTGATATTTAACGTCCGATTTGGGCCTGCCGGGGCCGCTGTGCGGCCCTTTCGCGACGCAAGGCCGCTCCTACAGGGATCGCGCAGGGCTGGTCACCACTGGCGCTTGTCCGGGCGGGTCAGGCCCAGCTTCTCGATCTTGTAGCGCAGCATGTCCCGCGACAGCCCCAGCAGTCGTGCCGACTTGGTGACGTTCCAGTCGGTACGGTCGAGGGTGCGGCAGACCATGTCGCGCTCCATGTCCGGCAGGCTGGCGGCGCCCGGAGGCTCTTGGCGCAGTGCTTCGAATGCCAGCACCTGCGCCGGTTGCGTCTGCGGTTCGTCGACCAGGGTCAGGCACAGGTTCAGCTGGTGGGCGCCGATCACCTCGCTGGGCGCCAGCAGCACCGTCTGCTCGAGCATGTTGCGCAGTTCGCGCACGTTGCCCGGCCAGCCGTAGCCCAGCATCAGCGCCTCGGCCTCGGCCGAGAAACGCAGGTTGGGCTTGCCGTAGCGCCGCCCGTGGTGGGCCAGGAAATGCCGGGCCAGGCGCAGGATATCCTGCCCACGCGCGTACAGGCGCGGCACCTTGAGGGCGATGATGCGCAGGCGGAAGAACAGGTCGCGGCGGAACTTGCCCTGCTGGACCATCTGCTCGAGGTTGCAGTTGGTGGCGCTGATCACCCGCAGGTCGACCTTGCGCTCCTTGACCGCGCCGATGCGGCGGATGGTGCGGTCCTCCAGCAGCTTGAGCAGCTTGGCCTGCAGCACCAGGTCCATCTCGCCGATCTCGTCAAGGAACAAGGTACCGCCGTCGGCCGCCTCGACCAGGCCCACACGGCGCTCCTTGGCATCGGTGAAGGCGCCCTTTTCATGGCCGAACAGCTCGGCCTCCAGCAGGTTGGCAGGAATCGAGGCGCAGTTGAACTCGATGAACGGCCCCTTGGCCCGGCTGCCGTCGAAATGCAGGGCGCGGGCCACCAGTTCCTTGCCGGTGCCGGTCTCACCCTCCACCAGCACCGGCGGCAGGTCGCCGCTGGCCATGCGCTGCTCGGCGTCGAGCAGCTGGCGCAGGGTGTGCTTGAGCTCGAGCATGGCCGGCGACTCGCCGATCAGCGCCTGCAGCCCGGACTTCTGCGCCTCGCGCTCCTGGTAGAACGACAGCGTGCGCTCCATGCGCTCGGCGGCCAGGGCCTTGTCCAGCATCAGCTTGAGCTCGGCCAGCACCACCGGCTTGGTCAGGTAGTGGAACGCCCCCTCCTTCATGGCCAGCACGGCGTCCTCGACGTTACCGTAGCCGGTCATCATGATCACCTTGAGCTCCGGCGCCTGCGCCACCAGCGTGCGCAGCAGGTCGTGGCCGCTCATGCCGGGCAGCGAGTTGTCGGTCAGCACGGCGTCCGGCTGGGCGCGCTTGATCTGCTCCAGCGCCAGCTCCGCGCTGTGGCACACCGTGACCTCGAAGCCTTTCAGGCTCAGGTAGGTGCGAATGTTGTCGGCGAGGATTTCATCATCCTCGACCACCAGGATGCTGTGCTCCATGGTCCCCTCCCGCTGCAATGTTGAAAGTCAGGCTGACGCGGGTTCCTTCCTCTTCGCGGCTGGTCAGTTCGACCGCGCCGCCAAAGCGTTCCATGATCCGCTTGACCAGGGCCAGGCCGACACCCAGCCCGCCCTGCTTGGTGGTGAAGAACGGCTTGAACACCATGCGCCGCTGCTGCTCGCTCATGCCCTTGCCGGTGTCGCTGAGCTGCAGCTGGGCCTGCTGGCCCTCCAGCTGGCGCACCTCGGCGCGCAGCTCGCCACCCTGTGGCATGGCCTCCAGGGCGTTGGCGAACAGGCTGTTGAGGATCTGCGTCAGCTGCAGCGGCTGGCTGGCCACCCATTGCGTCGGCGGCCCGTCGAAGGCGAAACGCACGCCGTTGCGCTCGATCTGCGGGGCGAAGGTCTGGCGCGCATCCTCGATGGCCGCCACCAGGTCCACCGACTCGGGCTCGTCGCTGGCCGGGCGCAGCGATACCAGCAGGTCGCGGACCCAGCGCGACATGCGGTCGACCTGGGTGATGATATCGCCGATGTTCTTCTGCGCCGTCGGGCTGGCGATGTCCTGCGCCAGCTCCGCGCTGGAGCGGATGTTGGCCAACGGGTTGCGCAGGCTGTGGGCCACCGCCGAGGACATCTCGCCCAGGGCCACATAGGTCTCGCTGGCCACCAGGCGGTCCTGCTGGTGGCGCAGCAGGCTGGCGGCGCGGCGCACGATCCAGAACAGGCCGAAGTAGATCAGCGCCCCGCCGACCAGGGTCGAGGCCCAGATCAGCACATAGCCGCGCTGGATGCGCCGAACCAGGTCCTGGGGTTCCTTGTAGATCTCGACCATCGCCAGTACCTGCTCGCCCTGGCTGTCGAACAGCGGGATGTAGTTCTCGATGAACAGGTGCCGGGGCTCGCGCTGGAACTTCTGCTCCTCGCGATCCTCGTCGGCCTTGTGGTAGCTGGCCGAAACCGACTGGCGCGAATGGAAGGCATGCTCCAGGTCGTCGTCCTCGTCGATGCGCTTGCCGATCAAGTTGGGGTTGGTCGACCAGACCACCAGGCGGTCGCGAGCATAGACATTGGCCAGCAGGGTGTCGGGCAGGTGTTCGACGTGGTCGAGGAACTCGACCCGGGTCGACTCGGCCAGTTGCGGGGTGAACTGCAGGTGCTGCTGGTCCAGGCGCGGGTCGAGCAGCTCGCCCATGGTGATGCCCGGCGGCAGCTGCGAATGGCGCACTTCGGCCTGGGCCATGGCCTGGATGAACTGGGCGGTGAGCATGGCGTCGCGCTCGACGCTGTCACGCACCACGAAACGCGTCGAGACATATCCCAGCCCGCCGGCGACCGAGGCGATGATCAACAGGCTGACCAGCGAGAACCAGCGCAGCAGGTTGAACTCGCGCAGCGGCGCTGCCAGCCCGGTGGCGGAGGCGCCGGGCTTGTCGGGGGCATCGTTTTCGAGCGTCTGCATCGCGTCGCTCCCGCCTGGGGGCCAATGAGGGCTATCGGCATGCCCTTGCTACCGGTGGTAGCAAAGTGACTTCATTGAGGCCGGGCAGACGGTGCCACCGCAGGCCTGTGTCAGGTCAAGCAAAAAGTCAGCCAGTGCATTCAATATTTTTTATTTTGTTATAAATCATAGACATAAGTTATTTTCTTAATGCTGATTATTGAAAAAACCCCCACTTCTGGGGAGTCGTACCCCATATTTCATAAAATGCTTTTAAAACAATGCATTAAGAAATTTATTTACAGTTAAACATCACATTGCTGCGACGCGAAAATTCAACAGCACCCGTGTTCCCATCCCCTCGCGACTGCTCAACCGCACCGAGCCTCCAAAGCACTCCATGATCCGCTTGACCAGCATCAGCCCCACCCCTACGCCACCCTGCTTGGTGGTGAAAAATGGCCGGAAAGCCATGCGCTGCTGCTGCTCGCTCATGCCCTTGCCGGTGTCCGAGAGGCGCAGGCTGAGGGTGCGCCGGTCGTGACGCATCACCTCCACGCGCAGCTCGCCACCCGCCTCCATCGACTCCAGGGCGTTGGCGATCAGGCTGTTGAAGATCTGCCCGAGCAAGGCCGGCTGGCCCAGCACCCGGACCGCCGGCAGGTCGGCCAGTACCAACCGCACACCACCCTGTTGTAGCGCCTGGCCATGGGCCTGGAGGCTGTCGCGCAGGGCCTGGGCCACATCCACCGGCACGGCCTCGTCGCCGAGCGGACGCAGCGACTGCAGCAGCTCGCGCACCCACTGCGACATCCGGTCGACCTGGCTGATGATGTCGCTGATGTTCTTCTGCGCCGGGCCTTCGTCGAAGGCCTGGGCCAGTTCGGCGCTGGAGCGGATGCTCGCCAGCGGGTTGCGCAGGCTGTGCGCCACCGCCGACGACACCTCGCCCAGGGCGATGAAGGTTTCGTTGCCGATCAGCCGCTTCTGCTGCACCGCCATCAACCGGGCGGCGCGGCGCATGATGCCGTACAGGCCGACATAGACCAGGCCGACGCCCACGGCGATGGCCAGCCAGATCAGCAGCAGGCCGTGCTCGATGCGCACGATCAGGTCGTGGGGCTCCTTGTAGATCTCGACCATCGCCGTGACCTGCTCGCCGTCGGCATCGAACAGGGGGATGTAGTTCTCGATGAACAGCTGTTCAGGTGGGGTGACGAACTTCTGTTCGCTGCGCGCCTGCTCGAAATCGTGGTAGCTGGCCGACACCCGCATCTTGTACTCGAACGCCCGGTCGAGGTCGTCGTCCGACTCGATCAGCTTGCCGATCAGCGCCGGGTTGCTCGACCAGATCACCGTGCGGTCGGGGGCGTAGATGTTGGCCAGGAGCATGTCCGGCAGGTGGGCGATATGGTCGAGGAACTCGCCCCGGGCCCGGCGCCGGGCCTCGGGATCGACGTCCGACAAGGCGTGGTCGGTGCGCGGGTCGAGCAGTTCGCCCATGGTCCGCACGTTGGGGATCGACACATGGCGCACTTCGGCGTCGGCGATGGAGGTGATGAACTGCGCGGTGAGCAAGGCATCGCGCTCGACGCTCTCGTCGATGATGAAGCGGCTGGAGATCAGGCCCAGGCCGACACCCACCGAGAGGATGATGGCCAGGCTCACCCAGGCGTACCAGCGCAGCAGGTTGAATGGCTTGCGCGCCGGGCCGCTGTCGGCGGGCAGCAGTGTGTCGGGACGGGGGGCGAGGTCCATGGCGGGCTCCGCGGCTGGGCACCTCTAGAGGTTATAGCCCAGAGTTGGGGGAAGCAGGGGTGTCGGGTGGGCTATTAGTCGCGTGAAGGCTGCCAGGTGTTCGCTGCAAGGCTCGCGGCGGACACCTGGAAACCCACCCCCTCAAAGCGGCGCATCCTCGGCCAACCCCCGCAACAACCGATACTCACGCAACACCGCCGGCACATATCGCCGCGTCTCGGCAAACGGCGGCACCACCCGCCCCCGGCTGAGTACCGCGTCGGGCCCGGCATTATAGGCCGCTACCGCCAGGGTGATGTCGTTGTCGAACAGCTTGAGCATGCGCTTGAGATAGCGCGCCCCGCCCTGCACGTTGGAGGCCGGGTCCAGCACATCCGCGACGCCCATCTCCTTCGCCGTGTCCGGCATCAGCTGCATCAATCCCGCCGCCCCCTTGGCCGAACGGGCCTTGGGGTTGTAGCCGGACTCGGCCTTGATCAGCGCATGCAGCAGCGCCGGCGACACATCGTTGGCCAGGGCCGCGGCCGCCACCAGGTCGGCATAGGGCCGCCCGGTGACCAACTGGGCGTTGACCGGCCCGCCAGCCACCCCGCGCTCCTTGATCACCCGTTCATAGTGCCGTCCTGGCCGATGCACATTGGACAACACGAAGCCGCCCTTGCCATCGCTGGCGATGTAGATATCGGCCTGGGCGCCGAATGCCATCAGCCCTGCCGCCAGTCCCAGGATCAGTCCACGCATGTCGGTCGCCTCCCGCCGCAGAAGATCAAGAGTGGCCCCCGATGTGGGGGAAATGCCCCGTCGATCCGGGCTTTTCGGTTATGACGCAAGCGCCGTGCCGGTCGCCAGCGCGCATGGTGCAAGGGCCCGGCGCAGACGTGCACGGCTGTTGCATGACAGAGGCAAACGCACTGGAGGGTTTCACCATGCAGCGCAACATCCACGGCCAACGCGGCTTCACCCTGCTCGAACTGTTGGTGGTGCTGGTGGTGCTGGGCCTGCTGGCCGGCATCGTCGCGCCCAAGTACTTCAGCCAGCTGGGCCGTTCCGAGGCCAAGGTGGCACGGGCGCAGATCGAAGGCCTGGGCAAGGCCCTGGACCTCTATCGCCTGGAAGTGGGCCACTACCCCAGCAGCGAACAAGGCCTTCAGGCTCTGGTGGTCGCCCCCGGCGGCGAGGCGCGCTGGTCGGGGCCGTACCTGCAGAAAGCGGTGCCCCAGGACCCTTGGGGACGCCCCTATATCTACAAGCAGCCCGGCGAGAACGGCGGCGAGTACGACCTGCTGTCGATGGGCAAGGACGGCCAGCCCGGCGGTGACGGGGAAAACGCCGAAATCACCAGCTGGCAGTGAGGAGCCCGGCCATGCGCTATCAGCTCAAGGCCCTGGGCAGCCAGGGCGTGGTGCAATTGCAGGTCGAGGCCGAGGACAGCGAACAGGCCCGGCGCCTGGCCGAAGACCAGGGCTTGCGCGTGCTCAGCGTGCGCAGCCCGGGCCTGGCCCTGCGCCGCCGCCCGACGGCGTTCGACCTGATGCTGTTCAGCCAGGAGCTGGCCACCCTGCTCGGCGCCGGCCTGCCGCTGATCGACGCCCTCGAGAGCCTGGCCGAGAAAGCCCCGGGCGGCGCCACGCGCAAGACCCTGGAGCAGCTGGTGCGCCAGCTGTATGAGGGGCGCTCGCTGTCCCAGGCCCTGGCCCAGCAACCACGGGTGTTCCCCGCCCTGTACGTGGCCCTGGTGCAGTCCAGTGAACGCACCGGCGCCCTGGGCGACGCCCTGAACCGCTACATCGGCTATCGCCAGCGACTGGACCTGGTGCGCCAGAAGCTGGTCGGCGCTTCGGTCTATCCGCTGCTGCTGTTGCTGGTGGGCGGCGGCGTGGTGCTGTTCCTGCTGGGCTATGTGGTGCCGCGCTTCAGCCTGGTGTTTGAGGGCATGGGCAGCGAGCTGCCCTGGCTGTCGCGGGTGCTGATGCAGATTGGCCTGTTCCTGCATGCCCAGCAACTGCCCCTGGGCCTGGGCACGCTCGCCGGCATCGGCGCGCTGGTCGCCCTGCGCCGCCACCCGGCGCTGCGCCGCGGCGCCGGCCGTCTGCTGCGGCGGGTACCGGCCCTGCACCAGCGCCTGGTGATGTACGAGCTGGCGCGTTTCTACCGCTCGCTGGGGATCCTCCTGCAAGGCGGTATTCCCATCCTCACCGCCCTGGGCATGGCCCGCGGGCTGCTGGGCAGCAGCGCGGCCGAAGGCCTGGAGCAGGCCAGCCGGCGGGTCGCCGAGGGCCTGCCGCTGTCCGATGCACTGCAGGCCGGGCAACTGGTCACGCCGGTTTCGCTGCGCCTGCTGCGCGCCGGCGAGCAATCGGGCAACCTGGGCGAAATGCTCGAGCGCTGCGCGGACTTCCACGACCAGGAGATCGGCCGCTGGGTCGAGTGGTTCGTCAAACTGTTCGAGCCCTTGCTGATGACCTTCATCGGCCTGCTGATCGGACTGATCGTGATCCTGATGTACATGCCGATCTTCGAGCTGGCGTCGAGCATTCACTGAGCGAGGTAGCAAATGGCCATGCTCATGGCTTAGCATCGCCGGTATGCCCTTCTGAGCCCTTGTATCGTGCCGCTTAGCCTGCCGACCCTGATCCTGGTCGCCGTTTTCATCCTGGCCCTGATGGGCATCCTGACCCTGCACGCCTGGCGGCGCTGCGCCAGCGACCCGAGCCTGGGCTACCTGGGCGCGATGCTGCTGATCTCGGGCCTGGGGGTCTGCCTGAACGCCCTGCGTGGGATTGGCGTGGACTACCTGGCTCTGGTGCTGGGCAACATCGTCCTGCTGGTCGGCACCGGCCTGGGCTGGACGGCCATGCGCGTGCTCGGCGGGCGCAAACCGCACTGGCCGCTGCTGCTGGCCGGCGCCGTGTTCTGGGGGCTGTTCAGCCTGTGGCCGGGCTTTTACGGCGATCTCGGCCTGCGGGTGAAGGTGTATTCGCTGCTGACCCTGGGCTACACCTGCCTGAGCATCGGCGAGTTGCTGCGTCCCCGGGTTCGCCTGCAGGTGTCCTATACCCCGGCGTTGATCCTGACCACCCTGCATGCAGCGCTCTACCTGATGCGCACGCTCATCGAGGAGGGGGTAGCCCTCGACCAGGCCATCAACAACGGCGGCGCCAGCCCGGGCTTCTTCGCCTTCATCCTGTTCGAGTCGATGCTGTTCGCCATCGGCATCTCCTATGTGACCCTGGCGATGGTCCGCGAACGCGCCGAGATCCTGCTCCGCGTCGCGGCCTACAGCGACCCACTGACCGGCATCGACAACCGCCGGGCGTTCATGGAGCGCGGCGCACGGTTGCTGCATGACTGCGCGGCAGGCCAGGCACCGGTGGCGTTGCTGTTGTGCGACCTGGACCACTTCAAGCGCATCAACGACCGCTTCGGCCACCCCGTAGGGGACGAGGTGCTGTTGGCGTTCGCCCGGGAAACCGCTCGTCACCTGCGCCGGGACGACCTGTTTGCGCGCATCGGTGGCGAGGAGTTCGCCTGCCTGCTGCGTGGCGCCAGCGAAGCCGAGGCCGAACGGGTGGCGCAGCGGATCTGCGCCGGGTTTTCCGGGCTGGCGCTGCTGGAGCCGGGGCTGCTGGGCGTGAGCATCGGCATCGTCAGCCAGCCGGCCGCGCAAGGTGAGCTGTCGCGGCTGCTGTCGATGGGCGACCGGGCCTTGTATGCGGCTAAACAACAGGGGCGTGGCCGGGTGTTGCGCTATGCCGAGGTGTGCTGACGGCCTCGATTCCATTCAGTAATCGAAACGCTCCACCGCCCGCCGCCGCTCGTTGTCATCACGCCGGTCATAGCTCGCCGTGGTCTGGATGTTGGCATGGTGGGCGAGCTTCTGCGCGATCGACAGGTCATGCTCTTCGATCACCCGGGTGATGAACGCCCGGCGAAAATCATGGGGCATGATCTTGGCCCCCACCTGCGCTCCGCGCTGGCGGGCGATGTAGTAGATCGCGTGCTTGGTGATGCGCGCACGGGTGATATGGCTGCCGCGGCGGATGCGGTTGAACAGGAAGCTGTCGTCGCGCTCGCCGGCGGGCAAGTGCTGACGGCGCAGGTCGAGCCAGGCCTGCAGCTTGTCGAAGGCCCAGGCCGGGGCGTACTTGACCAGCTGGCGGTTGCCCTTGGCCAGCACTTGCACGCTGCGCTCCTGGAAGTCCACCTGGTCCAGGTCGACGTCCACCGATTCCGACTTGCGCATGCCGGTTCCGTAGAGCAGCGCCAGGATCGCCGCGTCGCGCACGCCCTGGGGGCGCGGGTCGGCGGCGCATACATCCATCAGTTCACGAATCAGGTTGCGCCGCAGGTTGCGCCCCGGCGGCAGGCGGCTGCCGCCGGCCGGCTTGACCTCGCGGATCATCAGCAACTGCTCGTGGTCGATCAGTCCCTGGCGCCAGGCCTCGTTCATCACCCCGCGCACGGCATTGACGTACAGCGATGAGGTATTGGGCGCGTAGCCATCGGCGCGCAGCGCCGCGACCAGGGCGATCACATGGCCGGGTTCGAGTCGGTGCCAGGGCACCTCGGCGATATCGCCATCGGCGAAGCCCAGGCGGTCGGCGGCATCCTGCAGGATGTAGCGCATGGTCAGCTGGCTGGACGGGGCCAGGCGGGCAAGGTACTGCGGCAGCGGATTGCGCAGGAGGTCGGTCACAGCGGGGATCCTGTAGCAAAGCCGAATGCGCGGCGGCGCAAGACGGCGCAAAGCGAGTCGTTTTGACCCTGATCAAGGTCAAAAAGACTACAACCAAAAAGAGTCATAATGACTTCACGCAGTGCCATCACCTTGATATTCAAGGCCTTTGAACGCTGGCATGGTTCGTGATGGTACCCCATTCAACCGCTCCGATCGAACCAAGGTCCCCGCCATGCTCGTCCAGCCGATCACCGCTCGCCCACGCCAGCCCCTCTGGGCCCTGGGTTTTCGTCCGTTCTTCCTCGGCGGCAGCCTGTTCGCCCTGCTCGCCCTGCTGCTGTGGGCCGGCGTGCTGGCCGGCGCGTTCCAGCTCGACCCGGCGGGCGGCATGCTCGCCTGGCACCGCCATGAAATGCTGTTCGGCTTCGCGGTGGCCATCGTCGCCGGCTTCCTGCTCACCGCCGTACAGAACTGGAGCGGCATCCCGGGCCTGAGCGGCCGGCCGCTGCAGGGGCTGTTCCTGCTCTGGCTGCTGGGCCGGGTCAGTTGGTTCCTGCCCTTGCCGGCCTGGCTGCTGGTCCTCATCGAAGGCGCCTTCCTGCCTCTGGTGGCGCTGGCCCTGGCACGGCCGATCATCCAACGGCGGCTGCGCAACAACTACCCCATCGTGGTCCTGGTGCTACTGATCGCCGCCTGCCAGTGGCTGACCCTGGCCGGCGGGCTGCAGGGCGACGAGGTATGGCAACGGCGCGGCGTGCTGGCCGGGCTGTGGCTGGTGGCGGCGATGATGAGCGTGATCGGCGGGCGGGTGATCCCGTTCTTCACCCGTCGCGGCCTGGGCAACATGAGCCCGGCACCGGCCCGGCCCTGGCTGGATCGTGCCTGCCTGCTGGGCAGCGTGACGCTGCCGCTCACCTACGTACTGGGCTTCAATGATGAGCCGCAGCCACTGATGGCCGCGCTGTTCGCCGCCCTGGCAGTGCTGCACGGCGTGCGCCTGGCGCTGTGGCATGACCGTGGCCTGTGGCGGGTGCCGCTGCTGTGGTCACTGCACCTGGCCTACGCCTGGCTGATCCCGGCCTGCCTGGGCCTGGCGCTGTGGCATGCCGGGGTGGCGATCAATCCGAGCCTGGCCGCCCACGCCCTGACGGTCGGCGCCATGACCGGGCTGATCGTGGCGATGATGGCCCGGGTCAGCCTGGGGCATACCGGGCGGCCTCTGACGGTGCCGCGCAGCATTGGCTGGGCGTTCGCGCTGATCCAGCTGGCGGCGCTGGCCCGGGTCGTGGTGGTGCCGTTCACGGCGCTGGGGCTGGGCTTGTCGGTGCTGTTCGGCAGCGCCGCGCTGCTGCTGTTCCTCTGGCACTACCTGCCGATCCTGCTGCGGGCACGGGTGGATGGCATGCCGGGCTGAACGCCCCGCCTCGGCTTTCGCGCATTGCGTGGGAGCGGGCCTGCCCCGCGATAGTCTACAGTTCAACCCACGCCCATCCGCCAAGGGACCGCATGGCCTTCCACCACCTCACCCGCACCCACCCCCGTCTCAGTATCGCCACCCTGGCCGGCCTGCTCGGTGGCTGGCTGATCCCCGCCGGCGACACCGTGCAGCATATCCTCGCCGGCTGGAACCTCGGCGTCTGGTTGTACCTGGGTATGGTCCTGTGGCTGAGCCTGCGGGCCAATGCCGAGCGGGTACGCAAGGTTGCCCGTATCGAGGATGAAAACGCCGGCCTGGTACTGATCACCGTCTGCGTCTCGGCCATCGCCAGCCTGGCCGCCGTCACCCTGCAACTGGTGTCCAGCCGCGGCCTGGAGGGCGGCGCCCTGGCCCTGCACTACCTGTACACCGGGCTGACCGTGGCTGGCTCATGGCTGCTGATCGGCTGCATCTTCAGCCTGCACTACGCCCGGCTGTTCTACACCGGCGACCGCCATGAACCGCCCCTGCGCTTCGCCGACGGCGAGCGCAACCCGGACTACTGGGACTTCCACTACTTCTCGTTCACCATCAACGTCGCCGTGCAGACCTCGGACATCGGCGTTGCCGGCAGGGCCATGCGCCGGGTGGTGCTGGCCCACTCACTGGTAGGTTTCGTGTTCAACACGGCGATCCTCGGTTTTACCATCAACATCGCCGCCGGATTGCTCGGCTAGCACCCGCTGCGCGCAGGCCGCGATGCGCCGACACACCTGCTCCAGCACAGCAGCCTCCAGCACCAGCCCAAGGCGCAGATGCCCCGCCGCGCTCGGCCCGAAACCATCGCCCGGCAACAACGCCACGCCCTCTTCGTCCAGCAGGCGCTGGGCGAACGACTGGGCGCCGAGCCCGCTGCTGCGGATGTCGAGCATCACGAACATGCCACCGGCCGGCCGATGAGCATGAATGCCTGGACAACCCTCCAGCACCGCACATACCCGGTCACGCCGCTGCCGGTAGATCTCGCGCATGTGGCGCACGTCATCCCCTGCCTGATCCAGGGCCACGCAGGCGGCCTGCATGACGAACTCCGGCAGGCCGAACAGCATGCTCATGACCAGGGTACCGAGGTGCCTGGCAAACAGCGGCGGGCCGATCACCCAGCCGACCCGCCAGCCGCTCATGGCATGGGACTTGGACAGGCTGCCGATGGACACGCAGCGCTCGGCCATGCCCGGCTGGCTCAACGGTCTGGGCGCCTCGCCGTCGTACAGCAGTGACTGGTAGACATCGTCGCAGACCAACCACAGGTCATGCTCCCGGCATAACTGCGCCAGGCGCTCCAGGTCGGCCTGGTCGATCACCGCACCCGTCGGATTGTGCGGACTGTTGAGCAGCAGGCCCCGGGTGCGCGGGGTGATCGCCCTGGCCACCGCCGCAGGATCCAGGCGAAACCCCTGCTCCGGCCGCACCGCGACCTGTACCGCCCGTGCACCGCAGGCACCGAACACGCCGTGATAGGTCACGTACATGGGCTCGGCGACGATTACCTCGTCACCGGCCTCGAACAGGCACTGAAAAGTCGCGAACAGGCCGCACTGGGCGCCGGCGGTCACCACGACCTGCGCGGGATCCAGAGGTAGCTGGCTGTGGCGCACCACAGCCTCACGCAAGGCGAGACTGCCGCGCACGTCGCTGTAATGGGTGTCGCCACGCCGCAGGCTGGCCACGGCGGCCTCGACCACCGCGCCCGGGGTATCGAAGTCGGGGTCGCCCACCGACAGCAGGAAGATTTCGCGCCCCTGGCGGCGTTGCTCCAGGGCCTGGTAGTGAATGTCCCAGGCGGTGACTGCATGGCCGGCAATACGTTGGGTGAGCGTGGAATAACGCATGACTGTCTCCCTGTCTGCCGGCCGGCACCGTTGGTCCGAAAAGCGCTGCCGATAAACATAGCAGAGCAACCATCGCTGCCAGCCGCCCGCCCACGGGGAAAACGTTTGCCCCGGCCTATATACACCCACCGTTCATCGTGACAGGACTGTGACCGCCGTCATGCATTAGTACATCTGCCATATTTTCTGGCGATTGCTGCCATGGCAGGTGCTATGGTTACAGTCCCGACAGGCCAGGACGGCCGCAGTGCTACTGCTACGGAATCACCGCGTTCAGGACACGAACAAGGAGGCTGGCATGAACAAGATGACGTTCCCCAACGCCTGCCAGGTGATGCGCTGGCATTTCCATCCGCTGGGCTTCGAGGCCAGCATGGATGCCCCGCGCAGCATGGTCGCCCGGCTGTTCGACCGGGCCACAGGCGAAACCCTGCTGGCGATCGCCGGCATTCCCTGCGCCACCATCATGCCCGCCGCCGATGTCGAGCGGATCATCGAGGCGGTGGAGGCCGAGATGGAAACCTTCGACCTGCTGGCCGGCCCCATGCGCAGCGCCGTCTAGATTGCCTGTTCCTGGCGTGCCTTCAACGCCTGCAAGCCCTTCATGAACTGCTCGGGCGGCACCGGCTGGCCAAGCAGGTAGCCCTGCAGCGAGTCGCAACCCAGGCGGGTCAGGAAGTCCTGCTGGCGGTCGGTTTCCACCCCTTCGGCGACAATCCGCAAGCCCAGCGCCTGGCCCAGGGCGACGATGGCCGAAACGATCGCCGCGTCATCGCTGTCCTGTTCCAGATCGCGCACGAAGCCGCGGTCGATCTTCAACTCGTTGGCCGGCAGGCGCTTGAGGTACATCAGGCTGGAGTAGCCGGTGCCGAAATCGTCGATGGACAGGTCCACGCCCATGTCCGACAGGCGCTGCAGCACATGCAGGCTGGCGTCGGCATCGCGCATGGCGGTAGTCTCGGTGATTTCCAGGGTCAGGCGGTTGGCCGGCAGGCCGTTCTCGTTCAGCGCCTGGGCCACGCTGTCGACCAGCCCGGCATGGCAGAACTGGATGGCCGACAGGTTGACCGCGATGCGCCAGTCGTCGTTGCCCTCATCGAGCCACTGGCGCATCTGTCGGCAGGCTTCGCCCAGTACCCACTCGCCGATCGGAATGATCAGGCCGGTCTTCTCGGCCAGGCCGATGAAGCGGTCCGGCAGCATCAGGCCATGTAGCGGGTGCTCCCAGCGCAGCAGAGCCTCGGCGCCGATGGGCTGGCGCTGCACGGCGTCGAACTTGGGCTGGTAGTACAGGCGGAACTGCCTGTGCTCCAGGGCCGTGCGCAAATCCTGCAGCAATTGCAGTTGCTGGCGCGCGTTGCTGTTCATCGAGGCGTCGAAGAAGCTGTAGCCGTTCTTGCCGGCGCTCTTGGCGTGATACATGGCCGCGTCGGCATTGCGCAGCAGCTCGTGCTGGTCCAGGCCGTTGCCCGGGTACAGCACGATACCCAGGCTTGCCGACAGTTGCAGGTCGTGCTCGGCCACGCGGAACGGCCTGGCCATCAGGTTGACCTGCTTGACCGCGACGTTCATGGCGTCGTCCGGCTCGTCCAGCTCCACCAGCAGCACGAACTCGTCGCCGCCGATCCGCGCCAGGGTGTCCTGGCTGTGCAGATGGCCGCGCAGGCGGGCCGCCACGGCCTTGAGCAACAGATCGCCGACATGGTGGCCGAAGGCGTCGTTGACCGGCTTGAAGCCGTCCAGGTCAATGAACATCAGGGCGAAGCAGCCGCCCTGCTCCGCCACCCGGCCCATGGCCTGGTCGATACGGTCAGCCAGCAGCGTGCGGTTGGGAAGCCCGGTCAGGGTGTCGTGCAGGGCCAGCTGGGTCAGTTCCTGGTTGGCCAGGGTCAGCGAACGCGCCAGCTCCGCCGTGCGCGCTTCCAGGCGCGCATCCAGCACCGAGGTGAGCAGGGCCACCGCCAGCACCGCCAGGGTGGTGATCAGTACCAGGTAGTCCAGGCCGTCGCCGGCAAGGCCGGTGGTCAGCGCGCCGCAGAAGCTGCCCACCGGGAAGTTGGCCGCGGCCATGCCGGTGTAGTGCATGCCGACGATGGCGATGCCCATCACCACTGCCGCGACGCCGCGGATCTGGCGCACATAGGGGGTGTGCTGGCGCAGGCGGAAGGCAATCCACAGCGCCGCCGCCGACGCGCCCACGGCGATGGCCAGCGACGCGCCGAACAGCGTCGGGTCGTAGTCGATACCCGGCTGCATGCGCAGCGCGGCCATGCCCATGTAGTGCATGCAGGCGATGCCGGTGCCCATGATCAAGGCGCCGAACGCCAGCTGCAGCCACGGCAGCTTCGGCTGGCTCACCAGCCACAGGGCAAAGCCCGAGGAGGCCACCGCGATCAGCAGCGACAAGGCCGTCAGGGCGGTGTCATAGCCCAGCTCGATCGGCAGGCTGAACGCCAGCATGCCGATGAAGTGCATCGACCAGATGCCGATGCCCATGGCGAACGCCCCGCCCCCCATCCACAGGTACACCGCCCGCCCCTTGGCCGTGGCGATGCGCCCGGTAAGGTCCAGGGCCGTATAAGAGGCAAGGATGGCCACGCACAGCGAAATCAACACCAGCGAGGAGGAGTAACTACCGATCAGCATTCGCACTTCCAGGAGCAGGCCGAAGGACGGCCCGGGAAAAGCCGATAATTGTACTCAAGCTTTGGCGAAACGCACGGGGTTTTCGTGCGTCTGAATGGATCCAATGATCGGTGCCAGGCACCGCAGGGACTGGGCTAGAGCACATTGCCCAGCAATTGAAGGCATATTGCCATTGGTCGTCTCGGGCCTCATCGCGGGGCAAGCCCGCTCCCACGCCATCACCCAGCTCAGTCAGGCTTGTATCAACGTGGGAGCGGGATTGCCCCGCGATAGCGTCACGACAAAACCCAAGCCAAGCCAAGCCAAGCCAAGCGACTCCAGCTATTCTCAACAGGCTGACACCCTGCAATCACGCTGTCCCAGGAGCTCGCAATGGCCACAGCACCCCATCGGGCAGCGTTACTCTCCCTGCTCGTCCTCGCACTGTCGCTGACTACTGGCTGTTCGAGCAAACACGCCACCACCCGCTACGCAGCGCAAGGCTCCGCCTGCTACGCCAAGGCCCTGCCCAGCAGCGGTGAAGGCGGCCTGGCCTTCGGCCCCACCCTCGCCATGGCCAGCAAGAAATCGCTGGCCAGTTGCGTGCGCTACGCCGGCAGGTCGGGCGGCACGCCGCATACCTGCCAGGTCGTCGTGGCCAAGTGCAAGGGCTGAGCTAGCCCAGCGCCTCCTCGATCAGCGCGGCGACTTCCTTGGCCCGCGAGGCCAGCGACGCGTGGCTGGCATCCAGGGTGATGACCTTGCGCGCCTTCAACCGCGCCGACATCATCTGCTGGTTGGCCGGCGCGATCATGTGATCCTGGCTGGAGACCTGGTACCACGACGGTTTGTGCTTCCACGCAGGATCAACGATGGTATCGCCAAAGGTGCTCGCCAGCGGCGCCTTCTGTGTCACCGCCATGACCAGCGCCTCGTCCGCCGACAGGTCCTGGCAGAAGCTCTCGTGGAACTTGTCGACCTTGATCCACAGGTAGCCGTCGGTATCCGGCGCCAGGTTCGCTGCCGCCAGCGGTGGATGCTGCTGGGTCAGTGCGCCTGGGCTCTCGCCCGCATCGGGTGCGAAGGCCGCGATGTAGACCAGCCCCGTCACATTGCCCTGGTTGCCCGCCTGGGTGATCACCGCCCCGCCATAGGAATGCCCGACCAGCAGTACCGGCCCGCCAACCTGCGCCACCATCTTGCGCGTGCGCTCGGCGTCATCCGCCAGGGAGGTCAGCGGCAGCTCCACGGCGCGGACATCCTTGATGCCCTTGCGCGCCAGCTCGACGATCACCTTGCCCCAATGGGCGGCACCGCCCCAGAAACCATGTACCAATACGACAGTAGGCTTGCTCATGGATGAAGACCTTCGCTAGGGAACAGGGATGTGATTCGCCGCAACAGCATAGGCCACCGATTACCGCGCCTTAGATCAAAGGCATTGGACGGCACCCCCGCAAATGACGCAAAAGCCTATTGACCCGCCTGCTGGCGTTGCCAGCGTTGCAGGTTCTCGACCACCAGCTGCTCGGGCAGCGGGCCTGCAACCAGCGCCTTCATCTTGCGCGCCAGCTGCTCGCGCAGCGCCGGCTTGTTGCAGCCGGACTTGTGTGACAACGCCAGGTACAACCCTTCGCTGGAGATTGGTGGTTCAAGTACCTCTAGCGCCTGCTCCTTACCCAGCGTGCGAGCCAGGGCCAGCCCGGGATAGTGTTCGAAGATCACATAATCGCTGCGCTTGAGCAGCAGCTTCTGGAAAGCCTGGGTGACGCTGGGCACGGCCTCGAGGTTGAGCTGCGCCCGAGCGTAGTCGTCGAAGGCCTGGCCGTGGCTGTTGTTGACCAGCGTTCCGCCACGTCGCCCCTTGAGGTCGGACCAGTCGCTGTAGACGAAGCCCTCCCCCTTGCGCACCCAGACCACACTGGAGTTGAACAGGAACGGCGGGCTGACGAAGTCCACCAGCCGCTCTCGCGCCTGGGTGCGGAAATACCCGGCGAGCATGTCGACGCGCCCGCTGCTCACCTCTTCCTGGGCCCTGGACCAAGGTCCGACATACACCACGTCCACCACCAGGCCGAGTTCCTTGGCCACCTGCTTGAGCAGGTCGGCATTGGCGCCGATCAGGCGCTCGGGGTCCTGCGGGTCTCGCCAGAGATAAGGGGGATACTCCGGATTGCCGGTGGCGGTGAGATGCTGACAGGCGTCAGCGGCGACGGTGATCTTGGGCACCATCGCCAGGGCGAACGACAACATCACAGACAGGCCCAGACAACGTCCGCTCATTGCGTTCCTCGCGCTATGGATTACGCCACTGACAACGTGGCCTTACACAGTGTGCACGAGAAATGACCGATCGCCACGTGCACTGTCGTGATCCGTGCTGCGGTACGTCGTCACGCCTGCCCCTGAACGTGCCGGGCTGTCTCAGCCGGCAGCTCGCGGCATCAGGTCGTAGGGGTGTTTCCAGCCAGGAACCGCCTGTATCCGTGCCTTCCAGGCTTCGATATGGCGGAACTCGTCCAGCGCCAAACCCGTGTCTTCGGGCATGTACACATATCCCGCCAGGGACAGGTCGGCGATAGTCAGGCGCCCGCCCACCATGAATGGCGTGTCTGCCAGGTGCGCATCGACGATCTGGTAGGCCGCCCTGGCCCGCTCGCGCAAGAAGCGGGTGACATCCGACTCGCCCATGTTCTTCAGGCAGTAGATGAAACGCAATGCCGCGTAATAGCTGGTGAACTTGTGGTTGTCGAACAGCATCCAGCGCCAGATCTCGCGCTTCTCATGATCGTCGCGCGGGCCGAAGCGGCCGGTGCGCTCGGCCAGGTAGTCGAGGATCAGCGCCGACTGGGTGAGCTTCTCGCCGGCATGCTCCAGCACGGGCACCTCGCCCTGTTCATTGACCGCATCACGCCAGTCCTGGCCACGGGTCTGGCCGTGGAAGAAATCGACGAACACCGGCGCCCAGTCCTGGCCGGTGAGCTCCAGCATCAGTGCGACCTTGTAGGCGTTGCCGGATTCGGCAAAGCAGTGGAGCGTGTATTCGGCCATGAGTGTCAGGTTCCCTTGATCAATGCAGGTCAGCAGAATGACCAGATCCTAATCCTGCAACGGCTGTGAACGCTACAGCCGTTTGCCTTGGCGTCACAGTGGAACTCCCGGCGACCCTTTGCGCTCTTAACATCATGCAGTAACTCCCTTGGGCATTACCTTTCCGGAGGACTCGCCATGCGCCATTTACTGCTCGTTCCCTCACTGCTGCTCCTGCTCCCCACAGGTTTCGCCCTGGCTCGCGTCGATGCCGGGGATGTCGCCACCTCGGCGGGGATCTCCGCATCGCTGTACTCGACCTTCAAGGACGACAAACGGATCATTCCGGCCCGTGACGAACTGTCGGCCTTCGTCGCCAGTGGCGGTGCCATTCGCGGGGCTTACCTGGAGTCGGCGCTGGCCCATGTACGCCAGGCCAATCCCGGGCTGCAGGTCAGTGACGAGGAACTGGCCCGGGCGCTACTGTCGCAGGATGACGGGTTGGCGGATCACTGAGCGCAAGAAACCCGGGGCCGCCATGCGGCCCCTGCCTGCTCAGCGCGCCCGGTTGGTCACCCCGAACGGGATGTGCACCGACGGCGCCACGGTGCTGGTGCTCTTCAGATGCCCCGATTGGTCGTCGAAGAAGATGTGCGGCTTGAGCACCTGCAGCACCCGCCGTTTCTCGATGCCCCCGAGGAAGAATGCATCGTTGGCCATCACCCCCCAGCTTTTCAGGGTGTTGAGCGCCCGTTCATGGGAGGGCGCGTTGCGCGCCGTGACGATCGATACCCGCAGACGGTTCTCGTAGCCGGGATGGGCCAGCTTGTGCTGCTCCTCGGCCGCCTGGATACGGGCAATACGCACGAAGAACTCCTTGAGCGGGCCAGGGTTGTGCGGCTGGGTGACGTTGATCACTTCATGGGCGTGGAAACTGTCCAGCCCGCCTGACTGCATCACCGCCTCCGACTCGTCCCCGGCCAGCACGCCGTCGAAGTCGAAGGCGATGCGCAGGTTGTCGTCGCTCTCGTCGTCATCGAACTTCGAATCCAGCACCTGCCCTGCCGGATAGCCGGCCTTGATTGCCGCATCGACGTGCTGCTTGTCAGCGGAGAGGAACAGGGCGATGTTCAACGCCGGGATGTACTCGTACGGCGAGCGGCCCTGGGTGAAGATCGCCCGGGTCATGTTCAGGCCGTAATGGCCGATGGTCTTCATCACCCGCATGCCGGTGTCCGGGTCGTTCTGCGACAACAGCACCACCTCCACCAGCGGGTCCTCGGGATCGCCACGCAGGTCGTTGAGGGCCAGCAGACGCTTGATGAAGGGATAGGCAATGCCTTTTCCCAACGGCACGTCCAGGTGCTGCTCCTGGTATTTGCGGTACTGCGCCTCGCCCTCTCGACGGAACACCGCGTCCGACTCGCTGAGGTCGAACACCGCGCTGGAGGCGACGCCGATGACCAGCCGATCATCCAGTTCGAAGGCCATGGGGCTTTCCTTGTATTGATAACGTTGTACGCGACGCCGCTCAGCCTTCGCTGCGGCCCTGCAGGCGCGAGGTCCAGTCCTCGACCTGGTGTTGCTCCAGGCGCTTCTCCAGGGTCCGACGCCAGTTCGGCACCAGCGGCAGCGCCAGGCACTCGCGCAACAGGTCGGGCTCCAGTCGCTTGTCGAACAGCACTGCCGAAAGTCGCGCCACCGACCAGTCGCCGTGCGGACGCTCGACCAGTTGCAGGGCATCGCCCGCCTCGATCACGCCCTCCTCCAGCACCCGGTAGTACCAGCCGGTACGCCCGCTCTGCTGCACCCGCAACGCCATCTGCGCCACGTCGAAACGGTCGTTGAGTTTCCAGCACGGCATGCGCCCCTGGGAGATTTCCAGCAACGCCGTGCCGACGCGGATCCGGTCGCCCAGGCAGACATCAGCCTCGCGCCAGCCGCTGCTGCTGAAATTTTCGCCGAAGGCGCCAGGCCGCGTCAGCAAGGGGTGCTCGCCCAGTTCGGCGGTCCAGTCGGGATAGTGATCGCGGGGGTAATGGTGAACGGCTTTCTCGACACCACCGTGTACGCGCAGATCGCCCTGTTGGTCGCCGGCGATACCGAGGAAGGTGACTGCCAGAGGGCCTTGGCGAGGCTGCTTGTCGATGGCACTGTGCGAACCCGGGCGGGTGAACGGCCGGGCGCGGCCGGTGAGCAGGCTGTCGAGGCACGGGCTGGGCGAGGTCATGCGGCGGTCTCGTGGAAAGGTCCGCCAGAGCTTACACCAGAGCGCTGGGTAATACCTCAGGGAGCGGGCAAGCCCGCTCCTGCAAAGCTGTACCGAGCGTTACTTGCCCCGCGCCTTGTTGTAGATGGTCTTGGCGCGGTCGGCCGAGGCTTGGCACGTTTCCATATCCCCCTTGGCCTGGGCGTCCTTCGCCTGTTTGAGCAACTCGTGATAGTCATGGGCCATGCCGCCATGCAGCGCTTGGCCATCACTCTTGCTGATGTATTCCAGGTCCTTGATCTTGGCATCGCAGTTGGTCGCAGGACCATCCTCGGCGTGGGCGGCGAAACTCAGTACGCAGGTGATCGCTAACAATGTCATGGATTTCATGGCGTGCTCTCCTGGGAAACCGATGCAGCACAGAGCATAGTTCGCCAGCGCATGCCCGCCGGGGCTTCAGCCCAACGGTAGTGCAACCTCGCCGACCAGAAAGTCGATGAACACCCGCACCTTCAACGGCATGTGCCAGACCTGCGGGTACACGAGCAAAAAAGGCCTCGACGTCCCGCCATGCCCGGCCAGCACCTCGACCAACTCGCCACTGTCCAGCGCATCCTGCACGGTGAAACGGTAGGCCTGCATCAGGCCGCCACCGTGGCGCGCCAGGGTCGTGGTGGCGAGGAAATCACCCAGGCAGGTGAACGCACCCTGGGTCTGCAACTCGACCAGCTGTCCATCACGGCGAAAGCTCCAAGTCGGTCGCCTGCCGCTGCTGGGCAGCTCGAACTGGATGCACTCATGCCCGGCCAGGTCCTCCAGGGTCTGTGGCGTACCGGCCCGGGCCAGGTAGCCGGGGGTGGCGACCACCACCAGTTCGGCGTCCTCCAGGCGTCGGGCCACCAGCCGCGAATCGGCCGGCGCCCGGCCGCGGATCGCCAGGTCGAAGTGCTCCTCGGCGAAATCGACGTTGCGGTTGCTGACATGCACATCCACCTGCACCCCTGGATAGCGCTGGCGGAAACGCGGCAACAGCGGCAACAGGCGGTGATGGGCATAGGGCGTCGGTGCGCTGATGCGCAGTCGGCCAGCGGGTTCGAGCTGGCCACCGGTGACCTGGCGCTCGGCCTCGACCAGTTGGCCCAGCGCCTGCCGACAGTGCTGGTAATAAGCCTGGCCGGCTTCGCTCAGGCGCATCTGCCGGGTGGTGCGCACGAACAGACGCACGCCCAGGCGCTCCTCCAGGCGCGCCACCGAGCGGCTAACCGCAGCGGGCGTGACCCCTGCCAGGGTGGCCGCCTCGGTAAAGCTGCCGGCATCGGCGGCAAGGCAGAACAACTCCAGGCTGCCCAGTTGCAGGTCATCGAAATGGCGGGTCATGGCGGGCTCAATTAATTACATAATGTATCGATTGAAATGCCATACACCTCATTTTTCAAGCTGCCGTTTCAACTTAGAGTGGCTCCACACCCGAGCAACGGCTCGCACCACCGGAGATACTCCCATGAGCAAGGCAAGAACCGTCATCATCACCGGCGCCTCCAGCGGCCTGGGCTTCGCCCTGGCCCAGGCCTACCTCGAGCGTGGCGACAATGTGGTCGGCAACGCCCGCACCCAGGCCCGCCTCGACGAGGCCGCCGCCCGCCTGGGCAACCCGGCCGGTTTCATCGGCGTGGCCGGCGACATCGCCGAGAAAACCACCGCCGAACGGCTGTTCGCCGCCGCCCTGGAAGCCTTCGGCCGGGTCGATATCCTGGTCAACAACGCCGGGATCTTCATTCCCAAGCCGGTGACCGACTACACCGAGGCCGACGTCGACGCGTTGGTCGGCACCAACCTCAAGGGTTTCTTCTACCCCGCCCAGGCTGCGGCGAAAATCATGAAGGCCCAAGGCCACGGGCATATCGTCACCATCACCGCCTCAGTGGCCCTGCAGCCGGACACCCGCGTCCCGGCGCTGCTGCCGGTGCTGGTCAAGGGCGGGCTGAACCAGGCGGTCAAGGGCCTGGCCCTGGAGCTGGCAGCGAGCGGCGTGCAGGTCAACGCCGTGGCCCCGGGCATCATCGACACCCCGCTGCACAGCGGCCATGCCGAAGGGCTCGGCGCGCTGTCGCCGAGCGGTCGCACCGGCAAGCCCGAGGATGTGGTGGACGCCGTGCTGTACCTGACCGACGCCCGTTTCGTCAGCGGCGTCATCCTCCCCGTCGACGGTGGCAGCACCGCCGGCACCTGGCACTGAACTGGAGCGACGCACATGCCTTATGTCCATATCCGCGTGACCGATGAAGGCGTCACGGCCGAACACAAGCGCCAGCTGATCGAGGGCACCACCCACCTGCTTGAGCAGGTACTCAACAAGCCGCCGGCGAGCACCTTCGTGGTGATCGAGGAAGTGCCCACCGACAACTGGGGCGTCGGCGGCGAGTCAGTGAGCACATTGAGAGCACGCGAACGGCGATAAAAAGCCACCACCGGCCTGGACAACTGGCCGGTTCGCATGCGCCTAGCGCAACAGCGCCTGGATCTGCTCGTGGAGCGTGTCGAGGTCGAACGGCTTGGCCAGGATCGGCGCCTTGCGCGCGATCGGGCTGCCCGACTCGACAATCTCCGCCGGGTAGCCACTGATGAAGATCACCTTCAGGTCCGGGCGCAGCTTCACCGCAGGCTCGGCGATCTCCACTCCTGAAATCCCCCCTGGCAGACGGAAATCGGTGACCATCAGGTCCAGGTGCGGCTTGCTCGCCAGGATCGCGAACGCCTGTTCGCCATCCTCGGCCACCAGCACGTGGTAACCCTCGCCGGCCAGGTAGTCGCGCAGGATCATGCGGATCGCCGGTTCGTCCTCGACCACCAGTACCACGTCTTGTGCATCTTCACTCATGACAACGCCTTCGCATTCAACAGGTTGGCCATCAGACCCCAGCACTACGCAGAGGTTGCGCGGGCCGGATCGCAATGTTGCAACTGTGCCGACATCGGCAACCGTACAGTGAAGGTCGAGCCGACGCCGGCCTGGCTGTCGACCTGGATCCGCCCGCCGTGGGCGAGGACGATCTGCTCGGAGATGTACAGCCCCAGGCCCAGGCCGCCCGTGGCCTGCTGCGCGGCGACGCGCTCGAACTGCTGGAAGATCCGCTGCAGGTGCTGGGCATCGATGCCGATGCCATGGTCCTGTACCTGCACGCAGGCCATGTCGCCCTCCTCGAACACCCGCACCTGCACCGGCTTGCGGTCACCGTAGCGCAAGGCATTGGACAACAGGTTGGCCACCACTTGTTCAATCCGGAACTCGTCCCACTCGCCCTGCAAGGGGTCGCAGCGCTGCAGTTCGAGCGCCGTGTCCACGGCGCCGGCCTGGGCGGCGAAGTTCTCCACCAGGCCCCGCACCAGTTGCCCGAGGTCGAAGGTACGAGGGCGGATCGACAGCTTGCCGGTACGGATCCGCGACACATCGAGCATGTCCTCGACCAGGCGGATCAGGCTGTTGATCTGGCGCTCGTCGCGCTCGACCATGGCCTTGAGCTTGTCCTCGCTGAACGCCGCCAGGTTGCCGCGGGACAGGTGCAGGCGGCGCAGCTGGGTTTCCAGGATCAGCCCGTTGAGCGGCGTGCGCACCTCATGGGAGACGATCGACATGAAGTCGTCGCGCATGCGCACCGCGTGCTCCAGCTCGCCCCGCGCCGCCTGCAACTGGGCCAGCAGCAGCTCCTGCTCCTGGCGGCTCTGCTCCAGGGCCTGCAACTGACGATCCAGGGCCTTGCGCTGGCGGAACAGGTCAACGAACACCGACACCTTGCTCTTCACCGCCAGGGTTTCCAGCGGCTTGTGCAGGAAGTCCACGGCGCCGCTCTCGTAGCCCTTGAAGGCGTAGTTCATCTCGCGCCCGGCGGCGCTGACGAAGACGATGGGAATGTTGCGGGTCTTTTCCGTGCCACGCATCAGCTCGGCCAGCTCGAAGCCGTTCATGCCCGGCATCTGCACATCGAGAATGGCCAGGGCGAACTCGTGTTCGAGCAGCAGCGACAAGGCCTGCTCGGCAGATTGCGCCTGATGCACCTCGCGGTCCTCGCCCTGGATCAGGGCGTCGAGGGCCAGCAGGTTCTCCGGCAGGTCGTCGACGATCAGCAGTTTCGCGGTGATGTGGCTTAGCATGCGCTGGGTTCCAGGGTAGCGAGCAACTGCCCGATACCGCCAAGGGAAAGAATATGGTCAGGGTCGTGCAGGGCCAGGGCGGCCTCCGGCATCAACGCCACCTGTGCGTCGCGGGGGTCCTGGACAACCGTCCGGCCACCGCTTTGTCTGATGCGCAAAAGCCCCCGGGCACCGTCTTCATTGGCCCCGGTGAGCAGCACGCCGAGCAGGCCCGGGCCGTAGGCATCGGCGGCCGACTCGAAGAGAAAATCGATCGCCGGGCGCGAGAAATGCACCGGCGCTTCCTGGCTGAGCGAGAAGCTGAAGTCGCGCTCGACCGACAAGTGATAACCCGGTCCCGCCACGTAGATCAGCCCCGGCTCGATCCGCGCCTTGTCCAGGGCCTCGCGCACCGGCCGGCGCAGGCGGCGCTGCAGCACCTCAGCGAGCTGGCTGTGGCGGTCGTCCGGCAGGTGCAGCACGCACAGCACCGGGATGGCGAAATCGGCCGGCAATGCGCCAAGCACGCTGAACAGCGCCGTGACGCCGCCCGCCGAGGCGCCGATGACGATCGCGCGCACGCCGTTCATGTCTTGCGGTAGATCCGCTCGGGCCGCACCAGCGGCTCGAAGCCTTCACTGTATGCCGAGAAATCCACCGACTCCTTGCTGCCCAGCACCAGGAAACCACGGTGGCACAGCGACTCGTGGAACAGGCCCAGGGCGCGGTCCTGCAGATCCTTGTTGAAATAGATCAGTACGTTGCGGCATGACACCAGCTGAGTCTCGGAAAACACACTGTCAGTGGCCAGGCTGTGGTCGGCGAAAGTCACATTGTCGCGCAGGCTTGAGTCCATGATGGCGTTGCCGTAGGCGGCGGTGTAGTACTCGGAGAAATCCCGCCGGCCACCGGCCTTGCGGTAGTTCTCCTCGTACTCGCGCATGCTCTGCATCGAGTAGATGCCCTGCTTGGCGCGCTCCAGCGAGTGCGGGTTGATGTCGGTGGCGTAGAGGATGGTGCGCTCCAACAGGCCTTCCTCGCGCAGCAGGATGGCCATGGAGTACACCTCCTCGCCGGTGCTGCAGCCGGCGATCCACAGCTTCAGCGACGGCCAGGTGCGCAGCAGCGGCACCACTTCGTTGCGCAGCGCGAGGAAATGCCCGGGGTCGCGGAACATCTCGCTGACCGGGATCGTCAGGTACTGCAGCAGCTCGAGGAACATGCCCGGGTCGTGCAGCACCCGCTCCTGCAGCGCCGACACCGTGCGGCAGTCGAACTGACGCACGGCGTGGAGGATCCGGCGCTTGATCGAGGCGCCGGAGTAATCGCGAAAATCGTAGCTGTACTTGAGGTAGATCGCCTCGATCAACAGCCGGATCTCGATATCGGTGTTGCGTTCACTGGTCAAGATTTCAGATTCGCTCCAATTGCGGCAGCCAGACCCGGATCAGCGAGAACAGGCGGTCCAGGTCGATCGGTTTGGCCAGGTAGTCGTTGGCACCAGCCTGCAGGCAGCGCTGCTGGTCGTCCTTCATCGCCTTGGCGGTCACGGCGATGATCGGCAGCTTGCGCCAGCGCGGCTGCTGGCGGATCAGGCGGGTGGCCTCGTAGCCGTCCATCTCCGGCATCATCACGTCCATCAGCACCAGGTCGATGTCGTCGTTGGCCTCCAGGCATTCGATGGCCTCGCGCCCGTTGCGGCCGATCTCGACGATCGCGCCCTTGTGCTCCAGGGCACTGGTCAGGGCGAAGATATTACGCACGTCGTCGTCCACCAGCAGGACCTTGCGCCCCTCGAACACCTTGTCGCGGCTGCGCGCGGTCTTGAGCATGCGTTGGCGTTCGTTGGACAGCTGCGACTCGACCTTGTGCAGGAACAGCGTGACTTCGTCGAGCAGGCGCTCGGGCGAACGCGCGCCCTTGATGATGATCGAGCGCGAATACTTGAGCAGGTCGGCCTCTTCTTCGCGGGTAAGGTTGCGTCCGGTGTAGACGATCACCGGGGGGAAGCTGCGGATGTCCTCGGCGGTCATGCGCTTGAGCAGCTCGTTGCCGAGCATGTCGGGCAGCTTGAGGTCGATGATCATGCAGTCGTAGATGTTCTCGCGCAGCAGTGCCAGGGCGTCCTGGGCCATGGCCACGGCGGTGATCTGGATATCGTCGTCGCCGATCAGGCGGGCGATGCTCTCGCGCTGCAGGTCATCGTCCTCCACCAGCAGGATGTGCTTGAGCTTCTGCGTGAGCTTGGCCTCCAGGCGGCCGAACACCGCCTTGAGCTCCTCGCGGCTGGTGGGCTTGACCGCGTAGCCCACCGCGCCCATGTGCATGGCCGCCTCGACGCGGTCCTCCACCGAGATGATGTGCACCGGGATATGCCGGGTGCCGGCCTGCTCTTTCAGGCGCTGCAGCACGGTGAGCCCGGAATGGTCGGGCAGGCGCATGTCCAGCAGGATGGCGTCGGGCAGGTACTGCGCGGCCAGCTCGAAGCCTTCGTCGGCGGCATGCGCGACCAGGCAGCTGTAGCCCAGTTCGTGGGCCAGGTCGAAGAGGATGCGGGCGAAGTTCGGCTCGTCCTCGATCACCAGGATGCAGCGATTGGCGAACGGCGCCTGGGCGCGGTCGTCGGCGAAGGCCGGGGCCGGACGCTCGGTGCGCACCGGCGCCGGTACCGGCGGCGCCGGTGGCAGTTCGTCGACCGCCGGGCGCAGGCTGTGCACCTCGACCTGTTGCGCCGATGGCTCGAAGTGCTCCGGCAGGATCAGACTGAACACGCTGCCCTGCCCCGGGCTGCTGTCGACGTTGATCTGCCCGCCCAGCAGGTGCGCCAGGTCGCGGGAGATCGACAGGCCCAGGCCGGTGCCGCCGTAGCGACGGTTGCTGGTGCCATCGACCTGGTGGAAGGCGCCGAAGATCGCCTGCTGCTGGTCGGCGGCGATGCCGATGCCGGTGTCGCGCACGGCGAAGACGATGCCCAGGCCGGCCTGGTGGCTGATGCCCAGGCTGACCTGGCCGCGCTCGGTGAACTTGATGGCGTTGGACAGCAGGTTCTTGAGGATCTGCTCCAGGCGCTGGCGGTCGGTGAACAGGCTCGCCGGCAGCGGCTGCTCGAGCTTGACCTCGAAGGCCAGGCCCTTGTCCTGGGCCAGCGGCTGGAACATGCCCCGCAGGCCCTCGACCAGGCGTTCCAGCGGCGTGCTCTCGGCACGCACCTCGAGCTTGCCGGCCTCGACCTTGGCGATGTCGAGGATGTCGTTGATCAGGTTCAGCAGGTCGTTGCCGGCCGAGTAGATCGACTCGGCGAACTTGACCTGCTCCTCGCTGAGGTTGCCCTCGGCGTTCTCGGACAAGAGCTTGGCCAGGATCAGCGAGCTGTTGAGCGGCGTGCGCAGCTCGTGGGACATGTTGGCGAGGAATTCGGACTTGTACTTGCTCGAGCGCTGCAGGTCGTCGGCGCGGGCCTGCAGTTCGACCTGGGCCTGGTTCAGCTCGCCGTTCTTGCGGTCCAGGGCGTCGGTGCGCTCGGCCAGCTGTTCGTTGGTCTGCTCCAGCTCCGCCTGCTGGGTCTCAAGGTGAGCCTGGGACTCCTTGAGTACCCGCGACTGCTCCTCGAGCTCCTCGTTGGCGGTCTTGAGCTCCTCCTGCTGCACCTGCAGTTCCTCGTTGAGCTGCTGGGTCTCGGCCAGCACCTCCTGCAGGCGCTGGCGGTAGCGCGCGCTCTCGATGGAGATGCCCAGGTTCTCGGTGATCCGCTCCAGCAGCTCCACGTCGCGCTCCTGCAGCGCACGCAGGAAACCCAGCTCCAGCACGCCGTTGACCCGCCCGTCGTCCTGGGACGGCACCAGCACGCCGCTGCGCGGCAGGCCGCTGCCAAGGCCCGAACTCAAGCGATAGTAGTCCTCCGGCAGCGCGTCCAGACGCAGCAGGCGCCCTTGGACCACCGCCTCGCCCAGCAGGCCGGCATGATCACCCAGACGCGGTTCGCTACCCTGCTGCTCGGCATCCAGGCCATAGGTGGCGACCCGCACCAGCTGGCCATGCTCATCGCGCACGTACAGCGCGCCAACCACGCTGCCCAGGTAGCCGGCGAAGAAGCGCAGGATTTTGTCGCCGAGCATGGGCAGGGTCAGCTGGCCCAGCACCTGCTCGGCCAGCTGGGTCTGCCCGGCGCGCAGCCAGGCCTGGTGTTCCAGGCGCTCGGCGGCGCGTTGCTGGGCCTCCAGGTTCGACACGTAGCTGGACGACAATGCCAGCAGGTCACGACGCCCCAGGTAGGCGAGCAAGGCGCTCAGGGCGACGATGAACAGCACGAAGGCCGAGATCGCGGTGACCGTCACCCTGCTCACCGTCTCGTTGCGCGTCGTGCGCAGTTGCTGCTCGGTGTTGATGAAGGTGTCGAACTCCTTGCGGATCTCGTCGGTCAGGCGCTTGCCGCGGCCACGGCCGATCGACGCCTGCACATCGCCCTGGCTGCGGCGCTGGCTGATCATCTCGTTGCCGAAGGTGTTCCATTCACGCTGCAAGGCTGCGATGCGGTCGATGCGGTCGACCTGCTGGGGGTTGTCGGCGACCATTTCCTTCAGGCTGTCCAGGCTGCCGAAGATGCGCGGCTTGGCCACCTCGTACGGATCGAGGAAACGCTCCTCGCCGGTCAGCAGGTAGCCGCGCATGCCGGTTTCCATGTCGATCGACAGCTTGATCGTCTCGTTGGCATTGCCGATCACCCGGTCGGTGTGCTCGACCCACTGCATGGCCGAGAGCAGGTAGTTGATCACCGCGACAAACGCCACGGCGCCCAGGAGCCCTACGCCCAGGGGCAGGCCGACGTTACGGCTCAGCAGTTTGCGAAAGCTGCGTTGGTCCATCGAGGCTGCTTGAATCATCTGAAAGTGCCCGAGTGAAAAAAGTCCATTGAACAGTCCGACGGCTACGTCTTGTAAGTGCTACCTGTGCCAGACCGACCGGGGGGAATACAGCGAGTCTAACCAGCTTTGGCGGATCTGGCAGGGCATTTAGCCAGTATTTGAAGCCTGTCTACGGCAATCGTTCCATCTATTTGCCCGTGCCGGTAAGCTTGGGAACTTCTGCCACCGCCTTGCGCACAGAGTAGAGACAATCCATCGAAACAGGATCCGCACCATGCACCTTCTGGTAGTCGAAGACGACGACATCGTACGCATGCTGATAGTCGAAGTGCTCGGCGAACTGGGCTACACCGCCATCGAGGCCGACAGTGCCGGCGCGGCCCTGAAGATCATCGAGGATCCCGACCAGCCGCTGGCGCTGTTGATGACCGACGTCGGCCTGCCCGACCTGCGCGGCGAGGAACTGGCCGCCAAGGCCCGCGAGGCCCGGCCACTGCTGCCGGTGCTGTTCGCCAGCGGCTATGCCGAGAGTTTCACTGTGCCCGAGGGCATGCACCTGATCGGCAAGCCGTTCAGCATCGATCAGCTGCGCGATAAAGTACTGGAGATTCTCGGTGCGCCGTCCACGCCTGGCCCGAAGCCCCTGTAGGAGCGGCCAGCGAAAGGCACAGGCTGAAATATTTTGAACGTCTTGCGCTTTTAAGCTTCCAACGTTCGAGGTATGCCTCTTTCGCCGGAAAGCCACCATGAAGATGCCCTGCCGCGCCCCCTGCGTCCTTCTGGAACTGGACTTCGTCCGCGACACCCTGTTCGGCCGGGTGGCCCAGCGCGCCGAGTGCCAGGTGCAACTGGCGGCCCTCAGCCTGCAAGGCCGCCCGGCACTGCGCCTGCATATCGAGCCGCCGCTGCCGGGCAAGGTGGAGAAAGCCCACAGCGTCGCCTTCGCCTGGGAAGGACGCAACTACCGCGGCGTGGTCCGCGAGCATGTCAAATGCGGTGACGGTGGCATCAACCTGCTGCTCGAGCTTTTATGAGCTCAGGCGCTGACCTTGCGTACAGCGGCCGGGGCATTGCGCTGCGCCTTGACCCTTGCCACCAAACCCAGCAGATCATGGCAGCTGTTGAGCTCGGCAACCGGCACGCCGGTCACGGTCAGGCAGTCGTCCAGGCTCTCGCCCTGCCCCAGACGAATAGTAAGGTGTTCGCCATCCGGGCAGCTCACCTCGCAGCGGTCAGGCAGGCAGGCCTGTTCGATCATTTGCCGCATCTCAAGCATCGAAACGCCAATCAACGACATGGTACGACCCTCTCTGTACTGGATGGCCTGTTGGGTGTGGTACGCCCTCGACTGGCAGGCTGCCAATTGATATTGCCCATGCCCGGGTGCAGGTCCATTCGCCCAGGCAATGACAACGTCGAAGTGCCTCTAGCACCTTAGTGGAAGAAACCACCGGCATGGGATTGTTCGATCGATGCGACCATCTTGGCGACGGGTGGTCGGGGTTTAAAACCGTGCAAGCTCCTCGCGACAGAACTCGACGAACAATTGCGCCGGCTTGGTCAGTTGCACACGCTTGAGGTGCGCCGCCGCCAGGCCCGACAGCGCCACCGGCTCGGTGATGTCGAGGGTCACCAGGCGCTGTCCGTCGTAGGTGAACTCGGAGTGCGGCCGGGTCACCAGCAGCGAGAAACCGAAGCCCTGCCCCACCATGCCCCGAACCATCTCGATCGACGGCGAACTGAAGACGATGTTCGGCGTCAGCCCCAGCTCGTTGAACAGGCTGACGAAATAGGTGCGGCTCGGCGCCACGTCGAGCAGGATCATCGGTTCCGGGCACAGGTCGCGCAGCGACACCTGGGTTTGCCCTGCGAAACGGTGTTTTTCCGGCAGCAGCACATAGGGTTTCTGCGCCGGCATCAACGGCTCGGTCTCGATGGTGCCGTCCAGGTCATGGTCGTAGAGGAACGCCAGGTCGAAGGTGCCCGCCGTCAGGCCCTGGATCAGGTCCTGCTGCTCGCCGTCGCGCAGGCGGATGTCCACCCCCGGGTAACGCTGGCGAAAACCGGCGATCAGCCGCGGCAGGTACAAAGGCGCCACGGTTTCGAAACAGCCGATGTCGATCTGCCCGGCCACCGTGTCGTTGTCGGCCAGGGCGTTCTGCTCGAACTCATGGGCCATCTGCAGCAGGGCCCGGGTCTTGGCGTAGAAGCGCTTGCCGCTAGGCGTCAGCGACACGCCCTGGGCGTGATGGCGGATGAACAGCTGCACGCCGAAGCTTTCTTCCAGGCTCTTGATCGCGGTGGAGATCGACGGCTGGGCGATATACAGCTGGCGCGAGGCCTCGGCGACGCTGCCGGCCTCCACGGTGGTGACGAAGTACTTGAGTTGGCGCAAGGTGTAGGAAGCCACGCTGACCTCTCTGGCGCCGGGGGTGGCGCACGGAATTTTTCTGTCAGCTTACCTCGGCTTGGCCCCTGTGGGCCGGTCACCCAGGCAAGGATTTACCTGGGTCCTGAGCACAATTTTCCGTTGCACCGCCAGCCAGGGCCGATTGATCAGACGGCCTGCAGCGGAATATCCCCGCCCGCGCCCTTGCCGTCGCGGCGCTCGCTCATCCAGTCATTGACCTTCTGCCCGAACTCGGCCGGCGCCTTGCGCCCGAAGCGCCGCGCCAGGTCGAGGATGGTCTGCTGGGCCAGCGCCTCCTCCATGCGCTTCTGCGCCCCCAGCATCACCGCATGGATCGCGCAGGTGCCTTCGGTGGCCCAGGCCGGCGCGGCGCCCTCGAACACCGCGCAACGCTCGCGGATCTCCCGGCAGTCGAAGAGTTTCTTCGGTCCGTCGATGGCCGTGACGATATCCAGCACGGTGATCTCGTCTGAAGGCCGCGCCAGGCGGAACCCGCCACGCACGCCTTCGGTCGCCGCCACCAGCCCGGCGCGGGCCAGCTTGGTGAAGACCTTGGCCAGGTATTCCTGGGGCACGCCCTGCAACTCGGCCAGGTCGCGCACGCTGGACTCGCGGCTGTCGCCGCGCTCGTCCACCAGGAACAGCAGGCAGTGGATGCCGTATTCGACACCGGCGCTGTAAAGGGACATATCAATCTCCGACTAGATCTGTCGCAAATAGTACGCCCTTCATCGGTGACAGGCAAAGCCAGTCGTCGCCGTCCGTCGCTGCACAGGCACATCAACACCCCAACAGAAGCCAATAAACACGCTGGCTACAGCCGATGCACCAGCGCTTGCGAACGCACGCCCCGAAAAAAAACACTTGCCGATCAAAACTACGACCAATACAGTCGTAGTTATTCGACAGGCAGTGAACGCCTCATCGAAGACCCTTTTCCTATCCTTGCGGAGCACCCACATGACCTCTCGTATCCTGATCATCGGTGCCGGCTTTGCCGGTGTCTGGAGCGCCCTGAGCGCCGCCCGCCTGCTCGACCAGGCACAACGCGGCGACGTGCGCATCAGCGTGCTGGCCCCGCAGCCGCAACTGCGCATCCGTCCACGCTTCTACGAGGCCGACGTCCACACGCTGCAGGCGCCGCTGGAGGCCCTGTTCGACGTGGTGGGCGTGGAATTCATCCCTGGCACCGCCGACAGCATCGACAGCGCCGCCCGCCAGGTCGGCTACCGCGATGCCGATGGCCTGCCGCAGCAGCTCGCCTACGACCGCCTGATCCTCGCCGCCGGCAGCCAGGTGGCCCGCCCTGCCGTGCCGGGCCTGGCCGAGCACAGCTTCGATGTCGACCAGATGGAATCGGCCGTGCGCCTGGAACAGCACCTGCACGGCCTGGCCAGCCTGCCGGCCTCGCCGGCGCGCAACACCGTGGTGGTCTGCGGCGGCGGCTTCACTGGCATCGAGACCGCCACCGAAATGCCGCCGCGCCTGCGCGCCATCCTCGGCGAAGGCCATGCCCGCGTGGTACTGATCGACCGTGGCGCCAGCGTCGGTGCCGCCCTCGGCGCCGGGATCACCCCGGCCATCGTCGCCGCCAGCGAGCAGGCGGGCGTCGAATGGCTGACCGGCACCTCGGTGGTGGCGGTGGATGCCGGCGGCGTGACCCTGGACAACGGCGAGTACATCGCCAGCAAGACCGTGATCTGGACTGCCGGCGTCAAGGCCAGCCCGTTGACCGCGCAGGTCGCCGGCGAGCGTGACGGTTTCGGTCGCCTGCGGGTCGACGACCACCTCAAGGTGATCGGCCAGGCGCACATCTACGCCACCGGCGACGTGGCCTGGGCCGCGGTCGACGAACTGGGCAACCACGCCCTGATGACCTGCCAGCACGCCATCCCCATGGGTCGCCACAGCGGCAACAACGCCATGGCCGACCTGCTGGGCCAGGCACCGATAGCGTACCGCCAGCCCAAGTACGTCACCTGCCTGGACCTGGGCGACTGGGGTGCCGCGTACAGCGAAGGCTGGACCCGCGAACTGAAGCTGCAGGGCCAGGAAGGCAAGAACCTCAAGCGCCAGATCAACTCGGTCTGGATCTACCCGCCGGCCGCCGACCGCGCCCAGGCCCTGGCGGCAGCCGACCCGCTGATTCCGATCGTCGAGTGAACGAAAACAACAGGCCCGTCCCGGAAGTGACGGGCCTGTTTGTATGCGTCATTACATTGAACGACTGGTCAATAATAGTGGCGTTATGTCATCATTCAGAAAAAACAACATGAACCGTGAGGATATAACCCCTTTCGCAGTGCATCGAGAGCCTTTCCAGCCGAGCCCGGTCAGTCCGCGCTCTTGACGCCTGCCAGCCACCGTCAAGGAGCGTCGCATGCAATTACGGAACATGAAGATCGGTATTCGGGCAGCAGGAATGTTCACCCTGCTCGGGGTCCTGGTCCTGGCCCTGGGCCTGGTCGCCCTCTACGAAACCCGGCGGATGGACAGCGCCACCGACGAAATCCGTCTTACCTGGATGCCCGCCGTGCTCGCCCTGGGCGAGGTCAGCAGCAACCTGGGCCGGGCCCGCGCCCTGACCCTGCGCAGTGTCCTGGAGGACAGCAGCAGCGCCCGCCATGCCACGCTGGACAAGATCGTCCAGGTCAACCAGCAGCTCGAAGACGACCTCAAGGCCTACGAGCGCACCATCTTCGCCGCGGATGACCGCGCCCTGTTCGACACCTTCATGGGCCTGAGCGAACGCTATCACGCATTGCAGCAAGCCATCCGCGCCGCCGCCGGCAATGACCGACTGGACGAGGCCCGACGCCTGGTCAACGGCCCGCTGGCCGAGTACGCCGACAGCATGATGAAGGCCCTGGCCGCGCTGATCGACTACAACACCAAGGGCGCCGAGCAAGCCTCATTGCGCAGCAGCGCGGCATCCGACGAAGCCTTCAGCCTGATCATCGCCGCCATTGCCGTGATCACCCTGGCGTTGATCGGCATCGCCACCCTGCTCACCCGCAGTATCGTCGTGCCCCTGGCCGACGCCGTTGCCGTGGCCGAGCGGGTCGCCACCGGCGACCTGACCCGCGAGATCGTCGTGCTCGGCCGCGACGAACCGGCCTTGCTGCTGGCCGCCCTGAGCCGCATGCAGCATAGCCTGCGCGACACCCTGCGCAGGATTGCCGCATCTTCCGACCAGCTGGCCTCGGCCTCCGAGGAGCTGCACACCGTCACCGAGGACACCAGCCGCGGCCTGCACCAGCAGAGCGCCGAGATCGACCAGGCCGCCACGGCGGTCAACCAGATGACCGCCGCCGTCGAAGAAGTGGCCAACAATGCCGTGAGCACTGCCGACGCCTCCCAAGGCGCCGACCGCACCACCCGCGACGGTCGCGACCAGGTCAACCAGGCACTGGCCTCGATCCAGCACCTGGTCGATGACGTGACCGGCACCTCCGGGGAGATCGAGCAGTTGGCCAGCCACGCCAACGAGATCAGCCAGGTCTTGGATGTGATCGGCTCGATCGCCGGGCAAACCAACCTGCTGGCCCTTAACGCCGCCATCGAGGCCGCCCGCGCCGGTGAGGCTGGCCGAGGCTTCGCCGTGGTCGCCGACGAGGTACGCGCCCTGGCCCACCGCACCCAACAGTCCACCGCTGAAATCGAGCAGATGATCGGCGGCATCCAGTCCGGCACCGAGCGTGCGGTCAGCGCCATGCACAGCAGCCAAGGCCGCGCCAACGGCACCCTGGCCGTGGCCCAGTCGGCTGGCCAGGCCCTGGAACTGATCGCCGAGGCCATCGCCACCATCAACCAGCGCAACCTGGTAATCGCTACCGCCTCCGAACAGCAGGCCCAGGTGGCCCGGGAGGTGGACCGCAACCTGGTGAACATCCGCGACCTGGCGATGCAGACCTCGGCCGGCGCCAACCAGACCAGCGCGGCGGCCCAGGACCTGTCACGCCTGGCGGTGGAGCTGAACGGGATGGTGGCGCAGTTCAAAGTCTGAGCAAGCGCATTACATTGCCGCTCAACCGGGCTCCCGGCGGATGACACCGTCCGCTGGGAGCCCGCCTACGCCGGGACAGGGACCGGCAAATAGGAAAATCCGCCGCAACACGTGCGACCTGGCGACTATCTCCCCGCAGCCCCCGGGATCATGCTCCGGACGTTTGCATTCTGACGTCAAGGAACATCCATGCTGTTGAGAAACATGAAGATCGGCAAACGGGCGACCAGCCTGTTCACGCTGCTGGCCGGCCTGGTCCTGGCCATGGGCCTGGTGGCCTTGTACGAAACCCGGCAGATGAACGATGCCACCAACGAGATCCGCCGCAACTGGCTGCCGGCCGTGATCGCCCTCAACGAGATTGGCGGCACCCTGGCCCAGGAACGCGCCGCCACGCTGCGCGCGGCGCTGGAGGAAGATACCGACGAGAACGCCAGCGTCAATCTGCTCAACAGTATCGAGGAAGCGATCCAGCAGGACCTCAAGGATTACGAGAAGACCATTTCCGACGCCCAGGACCGCAGTCTGTTCAATGCCTTCCTCGCGGCGCGCCAGCAATACGTCCAGCAGCAGCAACAGGTGCTGGCGAACATCGGCGCCGGGCGCATGGCCGAAGCCAGGCGCCTGATCAATGGCCCGCTGATCCAGCGCGCCGACCGTATGATGGACGCCATGGCAATCCTGGAGGCCTACAACTACAAGGGCGCGGAAGCGGCCTCGCACCGCAGCGACACGGTCAGCGACCAGGCGTATGCGGTGATCATCACCGCGCTGGTGCTGATCGTCCTGGCGCTGATCGCCATCGCCACCCTGTTCACCCGCAGCGTCGTCGCACCGCTGGCCGACGCCGTCATGGTGGCCGAGCGCATCGCCACCGGTGACCTCACCCGCGAGATCACGGTGGTCGGCCACGACGAACCAGCGTTGCTGCTGCACGCCTTGCAGCGTATGCAGCAGAGCCTGCGCGACACCATCGGCAAGATCGCCGCGTCCTCCGACCGCCTGGCCTCGGCCTCCGAAGAGCTGCACAGCGTCACCGAGGACACCAGCCGCGGCCTGCAGCAACAAAGCACCGAGATCGACCAGGCCGCCACCGCCGTCAACCAGATGACCAGCGCCGTCGAGGAAGTGGCGAGCAATGCCGTGAGCACCGCCGAGGCCTCCCAGGGCGCGGACCAGACCACCCGCGACGGCCGTGACCAGGTCAACCAGGCGCTGGCCTCGATCCAGCACCTGGTCGACGACGTCACCGGTACCGCCGGGGAGATAGAGCAACTGGCCAGCAGCGCCAACGAGATCACCCGGGTGCTCGATGTGATCGGCTCGATCGCCGGGCAGACCAACCTGCTGGCCCTCAACGCCGCCATCGAGGCCGCCCGTGCCGGTGAAGCCGGGCGCGGCTTCGCCGTGGTCGCCGACGAGGTGCGGGCGCTGGCCCATCGCACCCAGCAGTCCACTGCCGAGATCGAACAGATGATCGGTGGCATCCAGGTCGGCACCGAGCGCGCGGTCAGTGCCATGCACAGCAGCCAGGGCCGTGCCAGCGGCACCCTGGAGGTGGCGCAGTCGGCCGGCCAGGCCCTGGAACTGATCGCCCGGACCATCGCCTCGATCAACCAGCGCAACCTGGTGATCGCCAGTGCTTCGGAACAACAGGCCCAGGTGGCGCGGGAAGTGGACCGCAACCTGATGAACATCCGCGACCTGTCGATGCAGACCACGACCGGGGCCAACCAGACCAGCGCATCGGCCCAGGACCTGTCGCACCTGGCGCTGGAACTCAATGGGCTGGTGGCGCAGTTCAAGGTCTGAGTGAGGTCGCTGTACGCCCCATCGCCGGCTTGCCGGCGGTGGGCTGCACAACAGCCTGCGAAGGTCAGTCACTCACCCCGAGCACCTGCCCCGCCTTCGCCGGCTGGCTGCGCGTCGCCAGGCAATAATAAAGGGGCACCGTCACCAACAGGCCGAACAGCCACGACAAGTCCGCTCCTTCGACGATGTTCGAGTAAGGCCCGACATACAGCGACGTGTTGGCAAACGGCAACTGCACCAGGATGCCGCAGGTGTAGGCAATGATCGCGTGGGGGTTGAAGCGGCCATAGATCCCGCCGTCGGCACGGAAGATCGAGGCAATGTCGTACTGCCCCCTCTTGATCACATAGAAGTCAACCAGGTTGATCGACGCCCACGGCACCAGCACCAGCAGCAGCGCCAGGATCAGCCCGATGAACTGGCCGATGAAGCCCGCCGAGGCATTCAGCGCCACCAGCCCGCAACCCGCCAGGATCACCGAAGCCAACACCACCCGCACCTTGATACTCGGCGTCCACTGCGCCGCGAAGGTCTGGATCGCGGTGACGATCGACAGCACCGCGCCGTACAGGTTGAGGGCGTTGTGGCTGATGATGTTGAGCAGGAACAGCACCATCAGGATCGGCCCCAGCCAACCGGTGGCCTGCCTGACCGCATCCATCGCGTCGGTGCCTTCGGGCACGCACAGCACCGCCACCGCCCCGAAGCTGAAGCACAGGATGGTACCGAGCGTGGCTCCGAAATAGGTGGCCCAGAACGGCCTGGCAATACCCACTTCACGCGGCAGGTAGCGCGAATAATCGGAGGTGTACGGCGAGAAGCTGATCTGCCAGATGGTGCCCAGCGACACGGTGGCGATGAAGCCCGACAGGTTGAAGGCGCCACGGCTGAAGAAGTCGGCCGGCAGGTCCTGGACGAACATCATGATGAAACCGGCCAGCAGTGCCGAACCCATCACCCAGGTGCCGATGCGGTTGAGGATATGGATGAAGCGGTATCCGATCACGCCGATCGCCGTCGCGCCCAACGCACCGATCACGATCGCGCCCGGCATCGGCACGCTCGGGGTAATGCCGTGGATGGTCTTGCCCGCCAGGACGATATTGGAAATGAAGAAGCCGACATAGATCAGGGCGGTAAAGAACACGATCAGCAGCGCGCCGTAACGGCCGAACTGGCCCCGGCTCTGCACCATCTGCGGAATGCCCAGTTGTGGCCCCTGCGCCGAGGCCAGGGCGATCACCACGCCGCCGGCCAGGTGCCCCAGCACGATGGCGACCAGCCCCCACAACAGGTTCAGGTGGAACACCTGGATCACCATGGCGCCGGTGACGATGGGCAGTGGCGCGATATTGGTGCTGAACCAGAGGGTGAACAGGTCACGCGCCTTCCCATGGCGCTCGGCGGGTGGCACGTAATCGACCGTGTGATTTTCGACAAACGCGTGTTGCGACGACGGTTGGGACATAGGATTTCAGCTCGAAAGGTCGTTTTTATCGTTGTAAGGAAACCGCTCGGGGCGGCCTCTCAGCTGCGCACCATATTATGGTATTCCAACTTTTTGACAACACTGCCCCGTGCTTTTTCGGCGTAGCTGATCTGCTCCGCACCTTCCCTGCGCACACCGTTTACAGCAGCAAGACCAGTGAATTCGGGGACTGTGCCGTTCATCGTGTTCTGCGCGGCCTGGAAAATTCCGCTTGCAAAGAAGGTATTACGGTATACCATCAGACACATCAACGATAAAAACCGCGGACCACCGCAGCCCCTCGAGGATCACACCATGATCGACGCAACCGTCTACAAGCACGTCCTGGGCTCCTTCCCGTCCGGCGTCACCGTCATCACCACCCTGGACGACGACGGTTCGATCGTCGGCCTCACCGCCAGCGCCTTTTCGTCCTTGTCGATGGACCCGCCGCTGGTGCTGTTCTGCCCCAACTACAGCTCCGACTCCTACCCTGTACTGATGAAGAACAAGCGTTTCGCCATTCACCTGCTCTCCGGCGGGCAGCAGGCCGAGGCCTACGCCTTCGCGAAAAAAGGCAAGGACAAGGCCGCTGGCATCGACTGGACCTTGAGCGCCCTGGGCAACCCGATCCTGGCCGGGGCCACCGCCGTGATCGAGTGCGAACTGTGGCGCGAATACGAAGGCGGCGACCACGCGATCATGGTGGGCAAGGTACACAACCTGATCGTGCCCGAGGAGGCGCCCCGCCCGATGGTCTACTGCCGCGGCAAGATGGCCAGCCTGCCCGCTTTCGCCTGAGAGAACGCCTGTCGATCGATTGGCCACTTCCACACTGAAACCTGCCCCGACAGGCGACAACGAGACAACAACAAGCTCCGAGGAAAACCCCATGAAATTTTCGCTGTTCGTGCACATGGAACGTTGGGATGAGCAGGTCAGCCACCGCCAGCTGTTCGAAGACCTCACCGAACTGACCCTGATGGCCGAAGACGGCGGTTTCAGCACCGTGTGGATCGGCGAACACCACGCCATGGAGTACACCATCTCGCCCAGCCCGATGCCGCTGCTGGCCTACCTGGCCGCCCGCACCGAGAAGATCCGCCTGGGCGCCGGCACCCTCATCGCGCCATTCTGGAACCCGATCCGCGTGGCCGGCGAATGCGCCCTGCTCGACGTGATCAGCAACGGTCGCATGGAGGTGGGCCTGGCCCGCGGCGCCTACCAGTTCGAGTTCGATCGCATGGCCAATGGCATGCCGGCCACCGACGGCGGCAAGGCCCTGCGCGAGATGGTCCCGGTGGTGCGCAAGTTATGGGAGGGCGACTACGCCCACGACGGCGAGGTCTACAAGTTCCCCACCTCCACCAGCGTGCCGAAGCCGTTCAACGCCGCACCGCCGATGTGGATCGCCGCCCGCGACCCGGACTCGCACAACTTCGCCGTGGCCAACGGTTGCAACGTCATGGTCACCCCGCTGATGAAGGGCGACGAAGAAGTGCTGGACCTGAAGAACAAGTTCCAGGCTGCCCTGGACAACAACCCCGGCGTACCCCGCCCGCAACTGATGGTGCTGCGCCACACCCATGTGCACAGCCCGGCCGAGCCGGACGGCTGGAAGGTCGGCGCCCAGGCCATCTCGCGCTTCTACCGCACCTTCGATGCCTGGTTCGGCAACAAGACCGTCCCGGTCAATGGCTTCCTCGAACCGAGCCCGGCGTCGAAGTTCGCCGAGGTGCCGGCGTTCGAGCTGGAGAACATCCGCAGGAACACCATGATCGGTACCCCCGAGGAGATCATCGCGCGCATCCGCTACTACCAGGAACTGGGCGTCGACGAGTTCAGCTTCTGGTGCGACAACAGCCTGCCCCACAGCGAGAAGAAGAAGTCGCTGGAGCTGTTCATCAAGGAAGTGGTGCCGGCGTTCGCCTGAATTCCCTTTGCCTGATTGATTGCGGGATCGGCCCGCTCCGGTGGGTCGTCCTGGCTCATCGGAGCGGGCTTTTTTTCAGGACCCTTTCGCGGGGCAAGCCCGCTCCCACGCCGTCGGTATCGTGGGAGCGGGCTTGCCCCGCGAAAGGGCTGGCATGGCCAGACACACCATCCAGTGTTTTTTCAAACGGCTATTGCACATCAAATATTATGGTATACCATCAGACAACAAAAGCTGATCACCCTACCCAGGAGCCCGTCATGAGTTTCGAAATCCGCAAGATCGTCACCTACTCCGAAGAGACCCGCATCGAAGGCGGCAAGGCCACCGACAAACCGGTGACCATGGTCGGCCTGGCCGTGGTGATCAAGAATCCGTGGGCCGGTCGCGGTTTCGTCGAGGACCTCAAGCCCGAGATCCGCGCCAACTGCTCCGACCTCGGCGCACTGATGGTCGAGCGCCTGACCGCTGCCATCGGCGGCGCTGAAAAGATCGAAGCCTATGGCAAGGCCGCCGTGGTCGGCGCCGACGGCGAAATCGAGCACGCCTCGGCGGTGATCCACACCCTGCGCTTCGGCAACCACTACCGTGAAGCCGTGCAGGCCAAGAGCTACCTGAGCTTCACCAACAAGCGCGGCGGCCCGGGCACCTCGATCCAGATCCCGATGATGCAGAAGGACGACGAGGGCCTGCGCTCGCACTACATCACCCTGGAGATGCAGATCGAGGACGCCCCGCGCGCCGACGAGATCGTCGTGGTGCTTGGCGCCGCCGACGGCGGTCGCCTGCATCCGCGCATCGGCAACCGCTACATCGACCTGGAAGAACTGGCCGCCGAAAAGGCCAACGCTCGATAACAACAATGACCAAGACGGGCCAGGGCGTGGCGACTCCCCGCCGCGCCCGTCCTTCAAGGAGCGCCCTCCATGATTCAGCCTGTCGCTGAACGTACACCGGCCGGGACCAGCTACATGGTCCAGGGCCAGGGCCAACCCGTGGTACTGATCCACGGCGTGGGCCTGAACAAGGAAATGTGGGGCGGGCAATTCGTCGGCCTGGCCAACGACTACCGCGTCATCGCCTACGACATGCTCGGCCACGGCCACAGCCGCGTGCCCGCCGCCGACACCGCGCTGGAAGGCTACGCCGACCAGCTCGCCGAACTGCTCGACCACCTGCAGATCCAGCAAGCCTGCGTGATCGGTTTCAGCATGGGCGGCCTGGTGGCGCGTGCGTTCGCCCTCAACCACCCGCAACGCCTGGCGGCGCTGGTGGTACTCAACAGTGTGTTCAACCGCAGCCCCGAGCAGAGCGCCGGGGTCATCGCCCGCGCCGCCCAGGCCTTGGCCCAGGGCCCGGATGCCAATGTCGACGCGGCGCTGGAGCGCTGGTTCAGCCGCGAGTACAAGGCCGCCAACCCGGCCCAGGTCGCGGCCATTCGCCAGGTGCTGGCGAGCAACGACCCGCAGGGCTACCACACTACCTACGCGCTGTTCGCCACCCAGGACATGTACCGCGCCGAAGACCTGGGCAGCCTCCAGGTGCCGACGCTGATCGCCACCGGCGAGCTCGACGCTGGCTCCACCCCGACCATGGCCCGCCAGCTCGCGGCGCGCATACCCGGCGCCCACTGCGTGGTGCTGGCCGAGCAACGGCATATGATGCCGGTGGAAGCACCGCGCGAAGTCAACAAGATGCTGCTGGACTTCCTCAGGCAGGCCCGCACCCTCACCGAATCCGCCAAGGGGATAGTTGCATGACCCTCGTTCGTTTCCAGATGTGCATCGATGGCCAATGGCGCGATGCCCAGAGCGGCAAGACCTTCGACAGCCTCGACCCGGCCACCGCCAAGGCCTGGGCGCAACTGCCCGACGCCGATGAAGCCGACGTCGAGCTGGCCGTGCAGGCCGCCCAGCGCGCCTTCGACAGCAAGGCCTGGCGCGGTCTGACCGCCACCGCCCGGGGCAAGCTGCTGCGCCGCCTCGGTGACCTGATCGCCGACAACAAGGAGCACCTGGCGCAGCTGGAAAGCCGTGACAACGGCAAGCTGATCCGCGAGACCCGCGGCCAGGTCGGCTACCTGCCGGAGTTCTTCCATTACACCGCGGGCCTTGCCGACAAGCTCGAAGGCGGCACCCTGCCATTGGACAAGCCCGACCTGTTCGCCTACACCGTGCACGAGCCGATCGGCGTGGTGGCCGGGATCATCCCCTGGAACAGCCCGCTGTACCTCACCGCGATCAAGCTCGCCCCGGCCCTGGCCGCCGGCAACACCCTCGTGCTCAAGCCGTCCGAACATGCCTCGGCGACCATTCTCGAGCTGGCCCGCCTGGCACTCGAAGCCGGATTCCCGGCCGGCGTGGTCAACGTGGTCACCGGCTTCGGCCCGAGCACCGGCGCGGCGCTGACCCGCCACCCGCTGGTGCGCAAGATCGCCTTCACCGGCGGTGCCGCCACCGCCCGCCATGTGGTGCGCAGCAGCGCCGAGAACTTCGCCAAGCTGTCGCTGGAGCTGGGCGGCAAGTCGCCGAACATCATCTTCGCCGACGCCGACCTGGACAGCGCCGTCAACGGCGCGGTGGCAGGCATCTACGCCGCCTCCGGGCAGAGCTGCGTGGCCGGCTCGCGCCTGCTGGTGCAGGACGAGATCTTCGATGAGTTCGTCGAGCGCCTGATCACGCGTGCCAGAAGCATCCGCATCGGCAACCCGCAGGATGAAGATAGCGAGATGGGCCCGATCGCCACCGCCCAGCAACTGGCCGTGATCGAAGGCCTGGTGGCCGCCGCCAAGGCCGAAGGCGCCTCCCTGCGCATGGGCGGCAAGCGCGCCGAAGTCGCGGGCGACGGTTGGTTCTACGAGCCGACCCTGTTCGAATGCGACAGCCACTCGCTGACCATCATGCAGGAAGAGGTGTTCGGCCCGGTCGCCGCGGTGATCCGTTTCAAGACCGAGGAACAGGCCCTGGCCATGGCCAACGACTCGCAGTTCGGCCTGGCCGCCGGCATCTGGACCCGCGACCTGGGCCGCGCCCATCGCCTGGCCCGCGACGTGCGCTCGGGGATCATCTGGGTCAACACCTACCGCGCGGTGTCGGCCATGGCCCCGATCGGCGGCTTCAAGAACAGCGGCTACGGCCGCGAGAGCGGCATCGACTCGGTGCTGGCCTATACCGAGCTGAAGACGGTGTGGATCAACCTGTCCACCGCGCCCATGCCCGACCCCTTTGTGATGCGCTAGGAGACCCGCGCCATGATCGAACCCGGCATCTACAAAGACGTGATGGGCTCGTTCCCATCCGGCGTCACCGTGGTCACCACCCTGGACGCCGACGGCGGTATCGTCGGCATCACCGCCAGCGCGTTCAGCGCGCTGTCGATCGAGCCGGCGCTGGTGCTGTTCTGCCCCAACTACGCCTCCGACACCTACCCGGTGCTGCGCGACAGCAAGCAGTTCGCCATTCACCTGCTGTCCGCCGAGCAGACCGCCGAGGCCTACGCCTTTGCCGGCAAGGGCAAGGACAAGGCCAACGGCATCGACTGGCACCTGAGCGAACTGGGCAACCCGCTGCTGGCCAAGGCCACGGCGATCATCGAGTGCGAACTGTGGCGCGAGTACGACGGCGGCGATCACGCAATCATCGTCGGCCAGGTGAAGAACCTGGTGCTACCCGAACAGGCGGTGATACCGATGGTGTACCACAAGGGCAAGCTCGGCGCGTTGCCGCCGCTGGGTTGATGCCCTATCGGCTATCGGCGCTGGCCTCTTCGCGGGTTTACCCGCGAAGAACAAAACACCGATCCCCCATTTTTCTTCACCAGGCAGGAACCCGGCCCATGAACAACGAGAAATACGAAAAAGGCCTGCAAATCCGCACCCAGGTGCTCGGCGAGGACTACGTCAAGCGCTCGATCGAGCAGACCGACGATTTCACCCAGCCCCTCCAGGCGTTGGTCACCGAGTACTGCTGGGGCCATGTCTGGGGCCGCGAGGGCTTGTCGCTCAAAGAGCGCAGCATGATAAACTTGGCGATGATTTCCGCGCTCAACCGGCCCCACGAACTCAAGCTGCACATCCGCGGCGCCTTGCGTAATGGCCTGAGCCGCGAACAGATTCGCGAGATCCTGCTGCAAGTCGGCATTTACTGCGGCGTGCCCGCGGCGGTGGACAGCTTCCGCCTGGCCCGCGAGGCGTTCGCCGAAGCCGATGGGCAGCCCCCCCGTTAACAGCGGGCTGTGTGAACCACTGCAAGGAATGCCCGGGTTCGTGGCATTCCGCGATATTGGCGCAACAGCCGCATAGAAGAGCGCCCCTGATGAAACGCCAGCCCCTCGACGACAGCTTCAAGGTCAACCGCAACCCCGTCACCCTTCGTGAAATCGTGCTCGACAAGCTGCGCGGCGCAATCATGAACTTCCACCTGCTGCCCGGCGACCGCCTGGTCGAGCGCGACCTCTGCGAACGCCTGGGCGTCAGCCGCACCTCGGTGCGCGAGGCGCTGCGCCACCTGGAGTCCGAAGGGCTGGTCGAGTTCGCCGATGCCAAGGGTCCGCGGGTGGCCATCATCACCCTGGAGGACGCCCGCGACATCTACGAGCTGCGCTGCGTGCTCGAAGGGCTGATCGTGCAGCTGTTCACCCTCAACGCCAAGGCCAAGGACATCCGCGCCCTGGAACGTGCGCTGGACGTCAACCGCGATGCGCTGGAAGACGGCGAGCTGCAACAGGTGCTCGATTCGGTGCAGGGCTTCTACGACGTGCTGCTCGAAGGCTCCGGCAACCAGGTCGCCGCCCAGCAGCTGCGCCAGTTGCAGGCGCGCATCAGCTACCTGCGCGCCACCTCGGTGTCCCAGGAGAACCGCCGGGGCGCCAGCAACCGTGAAATGGAGAAGATCGTCGAGGCGATCAAGAGCGGCGACCCCCAGGCCGCCCACCAGGCCTCGGTCGACCACGTGCGCGCCGCCGCCAAGGTGGCCCTGGACTACCTGCGCCAGAAGCAGGACGACAACGCCAAGGTCCGCGATATCGTCGCTCCCCTGCCCCTCAAGGACCCTCGCATAGGCCGCTGACCATGCCCACCGCCCCGCGCTACTGCCCGCACTGCACCACGGAACTGGACCGGGGCGTCCCCAACGGCGACAGCCATCAACGCTTGTACTGCGGCGCTTGTGGCTACGTGCACTACGTCAACCCGAAGATCATCGCCGGCTGCATCATCGAGCGCGACGGCAAATACCTGCTGTGCCAGCGCGCCATCCCGCCGCGCCCCGGTACCTGGACCCTGCCGGCCGGGTTCATGGAGGCCGGCGAGAGCACCGAGCAGGCGGCCTTGCGCGAGGTCTGGGAGGAGAGCGGCGTGCGCGCCGAGATCGTCTCGCCCTACTCGATCTTCAGCGTGCCCAGGATCAGCGAGGTGTACATCGTCTTTCGCGCCATCGCCACCGAGGAGACGGGGCAGTTCGGGCCGGAGACCCTGGCCTATCGCTTCTTCGCGCCGGACGAGATTCCCTGGGACGAGATCTACTACCCGGCCATCCGGCAGATCCTTGAACGCTACATCCTCGAACGCCAGGCCGGCGTGTACGGGATCTACATGGGCAACGACGATACCGGCAAGGTGCATTTCATCCGCTGATCGCAGCGCACCCATCGCGGGGCAAGCTCCCACGGTATGCAGCAGATGCGCGGGAGCGGCGGTGCGCCGATGCGACTTGCCCCGCGATGTCGCCCCCGCAGACGACACAAAACCCCTCGCCAAGCGCCGCGTCTCGGTGCACCCTGATGCTCTCACGCACAAGGATCCGCACAGCTTATGGCGAAATGGCTCGACGGCGGCGGCCTCATGGCCGAACGCATCCGCAACCACGACTGGTCGTCGACCACCCTGGGCCCTCTTGCCAGCTGGCCCGATGTGCTCAAGACCACGGTTGCCCTGTGCCTGGCCTCGCGTTTTCCCCAGGCCGTGCTGTGGGGCGACGAGCTGATCACCCTGCACAACGACGCCTTCAGCGAAATCCTCGGCAACAAACCCTCGGCCCTGGGCCGGCCCTTCAGCGCGGTCTGGCAGGAGGCCTGGAGCGATATCCGCCACCTGGCCCAGCGCGCGCTCGACGGCGAAGCCGTGTACATCGAGGACTTTCCGCTGATGATCGAGCGTCACGGCAGCCCGGAGCGCGCCTACTTCACCTTCTGCTACAGCCCCATCCGCGACCACGACGGCCAGGTGGTGGGGATGATCGATACGGTTACCGAGACCACCGCCAGCGTGGTGGCCAACCAGCGCCTGAACTTTCTCGACACCCTCAGCCGGGCGGCGGCAAACGCCACCGACCCGGAGCGGATCATGGCCACCACCACGCGCCTGCTGGGCGAACACCTGCACCTGTCGAGCTGCGCCTATGCCGTGATGGACCCCGACGAGGACGGCTTCACCATCTGCGGCGACTGGGTTGCACCAGGCTCGCCGCGCCTGCTCGGCCAGTACCGCCTGGCCGACTTCGGCGAGCTGGCCGTCAGCCGCCTGCGCGCCGGGCTGGCGTTGGTGATCGACGACAACCTTGCACAGTTGCCGGCCCGCGAGGCGGCGACGTTCCAGGCCATCGGCATTACCGCGACCGTCTGCATGCCGCTGATCAAGGAAGGCCGCCTGACCGCGCTGATGGCCATCCACGACAAGCTGCCCAGGACCTGGACCCGCTACGAACAGACCCTGCTCAACGAGGTGACCGGGCGCTGCTGGGCGCATATCCAGCGGGTCCAGGCCAACGCCGAGGTGCGCGAGGCGCTGACCGCCCTCGAAGCGCTCAACGCCACCCTCGAGCAGCGCGTGGAGGAGCGCACCGGCCAGCTCCTGCACACCGAGGCCGTGCTGCGCCAGACCCAGAAGCTCGAGGCCATCGGCCAACTGACCGGCGGCGTGGCCCACGACTTCAACAACCTGCTGACCATCATCCGCTCCTCCATTCACTTTCTGCAGCGCCCGGACCTCGACGAGAGCCGCCGCAGTCGCTACTTCAAGACCGTGTCCGATACCGTCGACCGTGGCGCCAAGCTCACCGGGCAACTGCTCGCCTTCGCCCGTCGCCAGGCCCTGAGCCCGCAGGTGTTCGAGGCCGGCCCCAGGCTCGAAGCCATGGCCGACATGCTCGACACCGCCACCGGCGCACGCATTCAGGTCAGCCTGGAGCTGCCCGACAGGCCCTGCCATGTGCACGCCGACCTCGGCCAGCTGGAAACCGCGGTGATCAACCTGATGATCAATGGCCGCGACGCCATGAACAACGTCGCGGGCACGTTGCGCCTGCGCCTGGAAGCCGATCAACCACTGCCGGCGTTGCGTGGGCAGCCGGCGCAGGACGGGCCATTCGCGGCGATCTCGATCATCGACAGCGGCGTGGGCATCGCCCCACACCTGCTGGAACGCATCTTCGACCCGTTCTTCACTACCAAGGCCTCCGGCCAGGGCACCGGGCTTGGCCTGTCGCAGGTGTTCGGCTTCGTCAAGCAATCCGGTGGCGATGTGCGGGTGGTCAGCGTCGAAGGCCAGGGCACCACTTTTACCCTGTACCTGCCCCAGGTGCCTCAGGCTGACGGTGAAGCGCCCGAGGTCCCCGTACCGCTGGTTCCCCATGGCCAGCGCAAGCACATCCTGGTGGTGGAGGACAATCCGGACGTCGGCAGCTTCACCGCGCAGATCCTGCGTGACCATGGTTACCAGATCAGCTGGGCGACTTCGGCCGAGGACGCCCTGGTCCAGATCGCGTCGGCACGGGGCGGGTTCGACGCGGTGTTCTCCGACGTGGTGATGCCGGGCATGGGCGGCCTGGCCCTGGCCAGGGAGCTGCGTCGCAGCCAGCCGCAGCTGCCGGTGATCCTCACCTCTGGCTACAGCGAAGCGATCGCCGAAGGAGGCCACCAGGGTTTCGCCTTCCTGGCCAAGCCCTATTCCGCCGAACAGGTGTGCCAGATGCTCGGGGATGTATTGGCTAGGACTTGAGCAGTCGTGCCAGGCTCTGCCCCAGCTCGTCCTGGCGAAACGGCTTGCGCAGCACCTCGAAGCCATGCAGTTCACGGGGCGTGAGGTTGGCGTAGCCGGTGATGATCAGCACCGGCAGCTGCGCCAGCCGCTCGCGCACCTGCTGGGCGAAGCGCACGCCGGTGGTCTCGGCCATGACATGGTCGGTCATCAGCACATCGGGCAGCAGGCCCTTGTCCAGCAACGCCAGTGCCTGGGCCGGCCCCTCGGCCTCGGTCACCTCGTAACCCAATGCGCGCAGTTGCAGGAGCGTGGCCTGGCGCACCAGTGGCTCATCGTCCACCAGGAGCACGCGGGTCTGCCGCTGTGCCCGAGGTACCTCGACAGGTTTCACCGCTTCTTCAACCACCTCATGTTCGCTGGCCGGCAGCCATAAGGTCGCTTCGGTGCCTTCGCCCACCCGCGAGCGAATACCGAAACCGCCGCCGGACTGCAACGCCAGGCCCTGCACCATCGGCAGGCCCAGCCCGGTACCGCGGCCCACGCCCTTGGTCGAGTAGAACGGCTCGATGCAGTGCGCCAGCACGTCTTCGTTCATGCCGCAGCCGTTGTCAGCAACCCGCAGCCACACTTGCGGCACTGCCTGCAAACCAGGCGGTCGGGGCGCGCCATCGCCGTCGAGACCTGCGCGAATGGTCAGTTTCCCGCCCTCGCCCATGGCATCGCGGGCATTGACCACCAGGTTGAGCAACGCCAGTTCCAACTGATGCGGATCCACCAGCACCCCAGGCAACGCCGCCTCGACACTGACCTCGATGGCAATGGTGGGCCCCAGCGAGCGGGCGATCAGTTCGCGCATCTCCCCCACCAGTACCGCCAGCGACACCGTGGTGGGCTTGAGGGTTTGGCGCCGGGCGAAGCTGAGCAGGCGGCCGACCAGGTTGCGCGCCCGCTCGGCCGCCTGCAGGCCGCCGTCGATCAGGCGCTCGGCGCGCTCCGGCTGGGGATGGCGGCGCAGCAGCTCCAGGGAGGCGATGATCGGCGTCAGCATGTTGTTGAGGTCATGGGCGATGCCGCCGGTAAGCTGGCCGATCATCTCCATCTTGCGTGCTTCGTGCAGTTGCACCAGTGAAGCCTCGCGCTGGGCGAGCATGTTGGCCACCCGCTCTTCCAGGTTCTCGTTGAGCACATGCAGGGCGCGCTCGGCACGGGCGTGGGTAACCGCCGCCCAGACCTGCCGGGCAGCCTCCTCCACCAGCAGGCACTCGCTGTCGGCCCAGGCATGGGGGGTATGGAAATGCACCGCGAGCATCGCCTCCAGGCGTTCGGCGCGCAGCACCGGAACGTGCAGCGAGGCGCACAGGCCCTTGAACCGGGCCGGCGCGCTCTTGCTGGTCTCATAGTTGCGCTGCACCGCCTTACCGGCCAGCAGCGCCTCGCGCAGGGCCGGGTCCAGGGCCGAGTACTGGTTGAAGCCGACCATCGACGGTACTTCGGCGGCCCACTCCTGAGCGACCCGATAACGCCGGCCATCGCCCAGATCCTCGCCGAAGCAGACCCGCGCCGCGCCCAGTTCCTCCCCCAGGCGGCGCACCGCATGGGCCTCGATGCGCTCGGCCTCGCCCAGGCCCGGCAAGGCCTGGCGCAACTCCTGGAGAAACGCCTGGCGTTGCTGGAAACGCACCCGCTCGGTGGTATCGGTAACGATGCACAGCACGCCGCCCACCCCACCGTCGGCCTCGCGCACGGCGGAATAGGAGACATCGAAATAGGCGGTTTCGCCCGGGCCATGCCGCTCGATGTAGAACGGCCGGTCGCGGGCCGAGAAGGTCACCCCGGTTTCACGCACCCCGCGCAGCAGCGGCTCGAGGTCGTTCCACAATTCGCTCCAGTGCTCCTGTCCGGGCCGGCCCAGGGCCGCGGGGTGCTTGCTGCCGATGGTCGGCCAGTAGGCATCGTTGTACAACGCGATGTACTGCGGCCCCCAGAACAGCACGATCTGCGCCTGCGCCGGCAGCAGCATGGCCACCACCGACTGCAGCACCGGCGACCAGCCGTCCGGTGACCCGAGCGGGGATCGACGCCAGTCCATCGCCTGCAGCAGGCAGCTGACTTCGCCACCGCCGCCCAGGAAGCTCGGCAGTGTTTTCAGGTTGACCGTCTTGCTCTCCTGGCGCGCTTTCATGTCTCGGTTTTCCCGGGCACGTTTTCTTTCCTCTGAGGGTAAGAAATCGCCCGGCGGCAAAACGTTCCATCAGATCGACGCCGACGATCAACGGCGCCCTTCGGCCAGCATGCGCAACGCCAGCGCCGCCAGCACCGTACCCATCAGCCAGCGCTGGACCTGCTGCCACACCGGCCTGCCGGCCAGGAACACGGCGATGGAACCGGCCATCACCGCGATCAGCGCGTTGACCGTGACGCTGATGGCGATCTGCGTGCTGCCCAGCACCAGCGACTGCGCCAGCACGCTGCCGTGGCCGGGCTCGATGAACTGCGGCATCAGCGACAGGTACATGACCGCGATCTTCGGGTTCAGCAGGTTGGTCAAAAACCCCATCATGAACAGCCGCCGCGGGCTGTCGGCCGGCAGATCGCGGACCTGGAACGGCGAGCGTCCGCCCGGGCGCAACGCCTGCCAGGCCAGGTACAGCAGGTACAACGCGCCACCGATGCGCAGGGCGTCGTAGGCAAACGGCACGGCCATGACCAGCGCGGTGATGCCCAGCGCGGCGCAGAGCATGTAGAAGACGAAGCCCAGCGCCACGCCACCCAAAGAGATCAAACCGGCGCCGCGCCCCTGGCAGATGGAGCGGGAGATCAGGTAGATCATGTTGGGGCCGGGGGTCAGCACCATGCCCAGGCTGATCAGGGCGAAGGCCAGCAGGTTGGAGGGTTCGGGCATTGCAAGTCCTCTTTGTCGGTAGTGCCATACCTGGCATTTTTGCCAGTTTCACTGGCCAGGGGCGCACGTTAACGTGGATTGGTCATTTCTGAACAGTGGGGACGCCAATGAGCAGTCCGGCGACCAGGCTGTTGGCGAGCGACCTGGCACGCTCGGTGTTGCGAGGGGCAAGCCATGGGTTTGCCTATTTGGCCTATGGATACGATCCGGTTCGCGAGGCGACCTACCCGCGGCTTGGCTTCAACGGTGTGATACGTGATCCACAGGCAGGGGGCTACCTGCTGGGCAACGGGTATCGCGCCTACAGCACGGTACTGATGAGGTTTTGCTCACCGGACAGGCTGAGCCCTTTCGCTGACGGGGGCATGAATTCATACGGATACTGTGCCGGAGACCCTATAAATCATGAAGATCCCAGAGGTGCCTTCAAGCAGGCGCTCCAACGCCGTTCAGTCGACTTAGGCCAACTCAGCGACCTGCCCAAGAGCACTCGAGTCGACCGTGTCAGCTCCGTTCACCACACTGAAACGGAAGCACTGCAACTGCGCTACCCAGGTTATTCGGACCTTATCAATGAGGTCACCACCCACAACGCCCTGTCCATCGCGCGTACTCTACCCAGCCCTGATCGCATCGCCGGTGCCATGGCCGGTTTCACACTGCCCAATGCTGGTATTACCTCCGATGATCGGGACCTCTTGGCGGACTTAGTTCGCCAGCTCCACAGAGCAGTAGTGGCGAGCCGTAACTATGTTGCTGCTCCAAACACAACCAACCAAGCGACGATGCGAGAGCAAATCAATGATTACTCCAAAGGCAAGGAGGTACTGATTGATTATCTCGTGCGCAAAATGGAGCCGGTTCGGGAGATCAGCTAACCCATTTAAAACGTTTGTCATCCGATTACCACCCTGCTCAAGGGCGCATTCGCCACCAACCTCAAGGCCATGGAGCTGGCGACCGGCACCTGCCACGACCTGCTGCTGGGCAACGATCACGGCCTGGACGCGGCCAAGGCGGTGGTGGAGGCGTTGCTCGATGGCGTGGAAATGCAGCAGGTGGAAAAGGCGCGCCTGCGTACCGTCTGAAGGGCCTCATCGGGAGGCAAGCCCGCTCCCACGCAGGCCCCCTATAGGAGCGGGCTTGCCCCGCGAACACCGGCACAGCCGGTGCCATGCGCCGGGCGATGTCCCACGCAAACCGGCGAATCACCCTGTCGCAGATGAAACCCAACCTCAGATACGACGAAAAACTGCACAATTGATAGTCATTCGCCATTAACTCGTTCTCGGAAGCACCCGCCCGGGGGTAGAATGCCGCAAAACCGGGAGCCGCGATGAACCAGGACCGCCACATTCCAAGCGAAGAAGATGCCATTACCGATGCCGCCGCGCATTGGTGCATGCGCCTGCACGCCGACGATTGCACGGCGGGTGAGCGCGAGGCGTTCGGCCAATGGTTGGCGAGCGACCCGCGGCACGCCGAGGAATACCAGGCGATGCTGGAAATCTGGGACACCGCCGACCTGTTGCCGCGCAGCGCCCAGGTAATCCCGCTGCCCACCCGGCAAGCGCCGCCGACGCGTCACTGGCGCCCGTTCGCCTCGGCTGCGGCCATCGCCCTGCTCGCCCTGCCCCTGGCCGGTTGGGTCGGCTGGGAGCAAGGTTGGCTGCCCAACGGCTACCAGCACTTCGAAGCCACCGACCACCTGCGTCAGGTGCGCCTGAGCGACGGCAGCAGCGTCGAGCTGAACCTGCATAGCGAATTGCGCTTCCTCAACTACAAGGACGAGCGCAAGGTCACCCTGGTCAAGGGCGAGGCGTTCTTCAAGGTCACCCACGACAGCAACCACCCGTTCATCGTCCACGCCGCCAACGGCCAGACCCGGGTTACCGGCACCCAGTTCAACGTGTGGAAGTACCAGGACCAGGTCAAGGTGACGCTGGTGGAAGGCTCGGTGCTGGTCAGCGCCGGCGGCAACGCTGGCGGCTACCGCCTTGGCCCAGGCATGCAGGCCAGCTACCACAAGGGTGATTTCGAACCGGAGCTGAACCAGAGCGACGATTACGCCAACAGCCTGGCCTGGCGCAGCGGCAAGCTGGTGCTGGACAACCTCAGCCTCGGCCAGGCGCTGCCGGTGATCAATCGCTACCTGGACAAGCCGCTCATGGTGGCCGACGACAGCACCGCTAGCATCCGCATCAGCGGCGTCTACAGCACAAGCGAGGTTGCCCGCCTGGTCGACACCCTGCCCAAGGTGCTGCCGGTGTACCTGACCCGCAGCAAGGACGGCAGCACCGTCCTCAACCGCATCGTCCCCGCGCCGAGCCGGGGCTGACCTGAAGCGGCCTGTGCGCCCCTGAAACAAAACGTATTTGTTTGATCTTACCGGGTAGCGTGGGAGCGGGCTTGCCCCGCGATGCGTTAACTGGCACCGGCTTCGCCGGTGATCGCGGGGCTAGCCCGCTCCCACGCTGGCATCTGCCCCTCAGAATCAGAGCGTCATCGCCGCCAACCAGCCAAATGCCAGCAGCGGCAGGTTGTAGTGGATGAACGTCGGCACCACGGTATCCCAGATATGGTGGTGCTGCCCGTCCACGTTCAGCCCCGAGGTCGGCCCCAGGGTCGAGTCCGACGCCGGCGAACCGGCATCGCCCAAGGCGCCCGCGGTACCGACGATGCACACGGTGGCCAGTGGATCAAAGCCCAGCTGCACGCACAGCGGCACGAAGATCGCCGCCAGGATCGGCACGGTGGAGAACGACGAGCCGATGCCCATGGTCACCAGCAGCCCCACCAGCAGCATCAGCAGCGCGCCGACGCCCTTGCTGTGGTCGATCCACTGGGCCGAGGTTTCCACCAGGCTCTTCACCTCGCCGGTAGCCTTCATCACTTCGGCGAAGCCGGAGGCGGCGATCATGATGAAGCCGATCATCGCCATCATCTTCATGCCTTCGGTGAACAGGTCGTCGGTGTCCTTCCAGCGCACGATGCCCGACAGCGAGAAGATCAGGAAGCCGACCATCGCGCCGATGATCATCGAATCCAGCCACAGCTGGATGATGAACGCGGCGCCGATCGCCACCCCGGCCACCAGCAGGGTCACCGGGTTGTACTGCACGCTGACCTGCTCGACCTGCTCGATGCGTTCCAGGTCGTAGTCACGCTTCTTGCGGTAGCTGAAGAACACCGCCAGCAACAGGCCGGCGAGCATGCCCGCCGCCGGGATGGCCATGGCGTGGGTCACGTTGACACCACTGACGTCCACCCCGGCGCGACTGACGTTGGCCAGCAGGATCTCGTTGAGGAAGATGTTGCCGAAGCCCACCGGCAGGAACATGTACGGGGTGATCAGGCCGAAGGTGATCACGCAGGCGATCAGCCGGCGGTCGATGCGCAGGCGGGTCAGCACGTACAGCAGCGGCGGCACCAGCAAGGGAATGAAGGCGATGTGGATCGGCAGGATGTTCTGCGACGACACCGCCACCACCAGCATCAGGCCGACCAGCAGCCACTTGACCTTGCCACCGTCGGCATGGCCCTGGCGATCGATCATCGCCAGCGCACGGTCGGCCAGGGCATGGGCCAGCCCGGACTTGGCGATGGCCACCGCGAAGGCACCGAGCAAGGCATAGGACAGGGCCACCGTGGCCCCGCCACCCAGGCCGCCGTTGAAGGCCTTGAGCGTACCCTCGATACCCAAGCCACCGACCAGGCCTCCGGCCAGGGCGCCGATGATCAGGGCGATGACCACATGCACGCGGGACAGGCTCAGGATCAGCATGAGCCCGACCGCGGCAATCACTGCATTCATGGTGTGCGAACCTCGTTACGACAGACAAAAAGCGGGCATTCCGGCGACAGACTGCGCGCAGGCAGTGGCCGGACCAGGGGATGTTGTTATGAAGGGCGCACACTCTGAAGCACAGGCCGGCAGAAGTCAAAAGCGTCTGCGCCGCAACATCGCGTAGGGAATAGACGAAAGTCGCAGGGTTTAATTGAACGTTTGAATAAAGAAAAATCCGAGCAGGCCGACACAGTCGGCAGCATCAAACCTATTACAAGGGATTTTCCCCATGCCTTTGCTGCGACAACTCTCCATCCAATGGAAGATCACCCTGCTGGCGGGCCTGTGCCTGGCGGCCATCGTCACCCTGCTCGTAGGCCTTTCTCTATACCGCATGGACCACAGCTCGGACCTGGTGAAAGCCAGCAGCATGCGCATGCTCTCCGACTCGGCCCAGTCGCGCATCGAATCCCAGGGCGAGGTCCAGGCCCTGAACATTCGCCGCCAGTTCATGGACGCCTACCAATACGGCGCCGGCTTTGCCCGCCAGGTGCTGTTCCTGCGCGAACAGGCCGAGAAACGCTTCCTCGACGCCTACGACCTGCGCCAGGACATGACCGCCCAGGTGCGCGCCGCGCTGCAGGCCAACCCCGACCTGCTCGGCCTGTCGCTGGTGTTCGAGCCGGGCGCGCTGGATGGCAAGGACAAGCTGTTCGCCGGCCAGAGCGAGCTGGGCAGCAACGAGACCGGGCGCTTCGCCCTGTACTGGTCGCAGCCAAGGGTCGGCCAGCTGACCTCGATGGCCCTGCCCGAGCACGACATGGCCAACACCGAGATCGGCCCCAGCGGCCAGCCGGCCAACACCTGGTGGGTGTGCCCGCGCAGCACCGGCACGGTGTGCGTGGTCGAGCCGTACTTCTATGACATCGACGGCCAGCGCGTGCTGATGACCAGCATCGTGTTCCCGCTCAAGGCCGGTGACAAGGTCATCGCCACCCTGTCCATCGACATCAACCTCAACAGCCTCCAGGCCCTGAGCCAGACCGCCAGCCGCAGCCTCTACGAAGGCCAGACCACCGTGGGCATCCTCAGCCCCGTGGGCCTGCTGGCCGGCTACAGCGCCGACGCCGGCAAGCTGGCCCAGCGCTTCGACCAGGTCGACCGGACCCAGGGCGCGGAGCTGGTGCGCAAGCTCGCCGACGGCAAGCTGCAGATCCTCCACGACCAGCAGCGCCTGAAGGTGCTGGCCGCCTTCGAGCCGATTCCCGGCGGCAAGCCCTGGGGCGTGCTGCTGGACGTGCCGGAAAGCGCCCTGACCGGCCCGGCCGAGGCCCTCAAGGTTGAACTCGACGCCCTCAACACCAGCGGCACCCTGCTCGAGCTGGGCCTGGGCCTGGCCGCCGCCATCGCCGGCCTGCTGCTGGTGTGGCTGATGGCCCGCGGCGTGACCAAACCGATCCTCGGCGTGGCCGCCATGCTCAAGGACATCGCCAGCGGCGAAGGCGACCTGACCCGCCGCCTGCAGTACGACAAACAGGACGAACTGGGCGAGCTGGCCGGCTGGTTCAACCGCTTCCTCGACAAGCTGCAGCCGACCATCGCCGAGGTGAAACGCTCGGTGCAGGCCGCCCGCGGCACCGCCGACCAGTCCGCGGCGATTGCCGCCGAGACCAGCGCCGGCATGGAGCAGCAGTACCGCCAGGTCGACCAGGTGGCTACCGCCTCCCACGAGATGAGCGCCACCGCCCAGGACGTCGCCCGCAGTGCGGCCCAGGCTGCCCAGGCCGCGCGCGAAGCCGACCAGGCGACCCGCGAAGGCCTGGCGGTGATCGACCGCACCACCACCAGCATCGACACCCTGGCCGCCGACATGAGCGGCGCCATGGCCCAGGTCGAGGGGCTGGCGCGCAACAGCGAGAAGATCGGCTCGGTGCTCGAGGTGATCCGCTCGATCGCCGAGCAGACCAACCTGCTGGCGCTCAACGCCGCCATCGAGGCCGCCCGCGCCGGTGAAGCCGGCCGTGGCTTCGCCGTGGTCGCCGACGAGGTGCGCAACCTGGCCCGTCGTACCCAGGAGTCGGTGGAGGAAACCCGCCAGGTGATCGAGGCCCTGCAGGCCGGTACCCAGGAAGTGGTCGGCGCCATGGACAGCAGCCACCGCCAGGCCCAGGGCGGCGTCGAGCAGGTTGGCCAGGCCGTCACCGCGCTGCAGCGCATCGGCCAGGCGGTGACCGTGATCACCGACATGAACCTGCAGATCGCCAGTGCCGCCGAGGAGCAGAGCGCGGTGGCCGAGGAAATCAACAGCAACGTCGCCACCATCCGTGACGTGACCGAGTCGCTGAGCGGCCAGGCCAACGAATCGGCCCGAGTCAGCCAGTCGCTCAACAGCCTGGCCAACCAGCAGCAGGGGCTGATGGATCAGTTCCGCGTTTGAGTCCTCCTCGTCGGGGGGGGGGGGGGGGGGG
>NZ_JABWRI010000018.1:0-107105 GCF_014268865.1 Pseudomonas sp. BW16M2
CCTCCGCGGCGGGGCCGCTTGGCGGCCCCGGCAACCTCGTCGTCTACACTTCTGCCGGAACCCAAGGACCGGCAACCGACGAGGCCCCGATGAAGAAAGTTCCCACCCTGCTGGCCAGCCTGCTGCTCGCCATCGGCCTGGCCAGCACCGACAGCGCGGCGTCCGCCGAACAACCCGCCCCCATCCACTTCGGCGCCATCGGCTGGGAAAGCGGTGCCCTGACCACCGAGATCCTGCGCCTGATCGTCGAACACGGTTACGACTACCCCACCGATACCCTCCCCGGCAGCACCGTCAGCATGGAAGTGGCCCTGGCGCGCAACGACCTGCAAGTTATCGCCGAGGAATGGGCCGGACGCAGCCCCGCCTGGGTCAAGGCCGAGCAGGCCGGCCAGGTGTTCGCCCTGGGCGACACGGTGAAGAACGCCGAGGAAGGCTGGTGGGTGCCGGCCTACGTGATCAAGGGCGACCCCGCACGTAACCTGAAACCCTTGGCCCCGGACCTGCGCAGCGTCGACGACCTCAAGCGCTACCCCCAGGTGTTCAAGGACCCCGAGGTGTCCGGCAAGGGCCGCTTCCTCAACAGCCCCAGCGGCTGGACCTCCGAGACCGTCAACAGCCAGAAGCTCAAGGCCTATGGCCTGGATGGGCTGTACAACAACTTCCGTAGCGGCTCCGGCGCCGCCCTTGACGCCGAGATCGGCTCTGCCATCCGCCGAGGTCAGCCGGTGCTGTTCTACTACTGGAGCCCGACGCCGTTGATGGGCCGCTACGAACTGGTGCGCCTGGAGGAACCCCCGTTCGATGCCAGCGCCTGGGCCACCCTGACCGATGCCGCCAACCCCAACCCGAAAGGCAGCCGCTCGTTGCCGGCCAAGCTCTCGATCGGCGTGTCAAAGGCATTCCGTGACGCCCACCCCGAGCTGGTCGCGGTATTCGAAAAGGTCGATCTGCCCATCGCCACCCTGAACAAGGCCTTGGCACGCATGAGCGAGACCCGCCAGCCACCACGCGAGGCCGCCCTCGCCTTCCTGCGCGACAACCCCACTGTGTGGAAAGCCTGGCTACCCGCCGAAAACGCCGCCAAGGTCGAGGCCGGCCTGTGAGTGGTGGTTTCCCCGAAGCCCTGCAATTCTCCTTCGCCGCTTGGGTCAACCGCCTGGTCGACTGGCTGGTGCTGCACTATGGCGATCACCTGCGCAGCATCTCCGACCAGCTGCTGCAACTGCTGGTAGGCCTGGAAAACCTGCTCCGGCTGCTGCCCTGGTGGCTGTTGCTGCTGCTGGTCGGGCTTTTGGCCTGGCACGCCAGCCGCAGCCTGGCGCGGGCATTGGTGCTGCCGCTGCTGCTGGCGCTGATCGGCATGCTCGGCCTGTGGGACAAACTGCTGCAGACCCTCGCCCTGGTTCTGGTGAGCACCGGCCTGTGCGTGCTGGTCGGCGTGCCGCTGGGCATCCTGCTGGCCACCCGTCCGCTGGCCCGGCGCCTGGTGTTGCCGGTGCTCGACGTGATGCAGACGCTGCCGGCCTTCGTCTACCTGATCCCGGTGCTGATGCTGTTCGGCCTGGGCAAGGTGCCGGCGGTGTTCGCCACCCTGATCTATGCCTTGCCGCCGCTGGTGCGCCTGACCGACCTGGGCCTGGCGCAGATCGACCCGTCGCTGTTGCAGGCCGCCCACGGCCTGGGCGCCAGTCGCTGGCAGCGCCTGCGGCGCATCGCCCTGCCGCTGGCCTTGCCAAGCATCATGGCCGGGCTCAACCAGTCGGTGATGATGGCCCTGTCGATGGTGGTGGTGGCCTCGATGATCGGTGCCCGCGGGCTGGGCGAGGATGTGCTGGCCGGGATCCAGACCCTGAACGTCGGCCAGGGCGTCGAGGCAGGGCTGGCGATCGTCGCCCTGGCGATGGTCATCGACCGCATCAGCCAGGCCTATGGTCGTCCCGGGCGCTGAGGCCCACATTCGCGTATCGTAGCCGAGCCCTGCCAACATCCGGAGCCTGCCACGCGTGTCCCTCAAAGCCCTGCGCACCCTGGTCACCATCGCCCGCCACGGCACCTTCGCCCGCGCCGCCGACCTGCTGAGCCTGACCCCGTCGGCGGTGAGCCTGCACATCAAGACCCTGGAGGACGAGCTGCAAGTCGCCCTGTTCGACCGCAGCCGCCGTCAGGTCGTGCTGACCGAGGCCGGCCAGTTGGCCGTGGCCCGTGCTGAAAGCATCCTGGCGGCCTACGACGAACTGGCAGACACCCTGGCCAGCGGCCCGAGCCTGCGCGGACGCCTGCGCATCGGCGCGATCCACACCGTGCTCGCCCGGCGCCTGCCCAGGGCGCTGGTGTGGATCAAGGCCCACCATCCCGAGCTGCATGTCAGCGTGGTCTCGGGCATGTCGGCAGAGCTCGCACGGCGGGTCGAGGATGGCGAGCTGGACGCGGCGATCACCACCGAACCGGTCAGCCCCTACCCACAGAGCCTGCAATACACGCCGCTGTTCGAGGACCGCTTCTGGGCCATCGCCAGCCCGGACCTGGCCGGCCAGAGCCTGCCGACGCTGCTCGCCAGCCAGCCGTTCCTGCGTTTCGACAAACGCGCCTGGGCCGGCCGGCAGATCGAACAGGAACTGCGCCGCCAGCGCCTGCAGGTCAACGAGCAGATGGAACTGGACAGCCAGGAGGCCCTGGCGCGGATGGCGGCCATGGGGCTTGGGGTAGCGGTGATTCCCATGAGCGACGACGACCTCGAACGACTGCCTGCCGCCACCGTGCTGCCCTTCGGCGAGCCGCAGCTGACCCGGCGCATGGTGCTGCTGGAGCACGAGAAGAGCCAGCGCCGGCACTTGAGCGCGGTGTTGAGGACCGCGCTGGAGGCCTGAGATCACTCAGCCCTGCTTTAATCGTGCAGTTTTCCTCAACAGTCGCTTAAGAAAACACCGTTTTTTCTGTTCACTGCACTCCGCTAGTCTGTGGCCGTACCCGACCACGGACCCACGCCCATGCTCCATCTGCTGCTCACCACCCTCGTTCCGATCATCCTGCTTATCGCCCTGGGCACCTGGCTGCGGTTGCGTGGTTTTCTCGCCGAAACCTTCTGGCCCGGCGCCGAGCGCCTGAGCTACTACGTGCTGCTGCCGTCGCTGTTCCTGCACGGCCTGGCCACCGCCAACCTCGACGGCGTGCCGGTGCTGGGCATGGTCGGCGTGCTGATGCTCTCGACGCTGCTCGGCGCCCTGCTGCTGGTGCTCTACCAGGGCGCGGCCAGCCATGACGGCGCCGACTTCACCTCGGTGTTCCAGGGTGGCGTGCGCTTCAACAACTATATTGGCGCGACCCTGGCCGCCGGTATCTACGGCACGGCCGGCATCGCCCTGGCGGCGGTGGCCAATGCGGCCATCGTGCCACTGGTCAACCTGCTCTGCGTGCTGGTCTTCGCCCGTTTCAGCGCCCGCCACAGTTCACCGGCCACCGTGCTCAAGGCGATCTTCGCCAACCCGCTGATCATCGGCTGCGCCGGAGGGCTGCTGCTACGGGTGACCGAACTCGGCCTGCCGGCCGGTCTGGAGCCCACGGTCAAGGCCCTGGGCCAGGCGGCGTTGCCCTTGGGCCTGCTGTGCGTTGGCGCGGCGCTGGGTGGGGCGCGCCTGGGCCAGCAAGTCAAACCGCTGCTGGCCGCGTCGCTGTTCAAGTTCCTGGTCATGCCGTTGACCACCTGGGGTCTGTGCCGGCTCCTGGGGCTGGGCGGCCAGGCAGCGGTGGTGGCGGTGCTGTTCCAAGCCCTGCCCACCGCCTCGTCATCCTATGTGATGGCCCGGCAGATGGGCGGCAACGCGCCGCTGATGGCCACCATCATCGCCCTGCAGACCGTCGTTGCCGCGGCGACCCTGCCACTGGTGCTGACCTTGACGCTGAGTTGAAGCGATACGGCTAGACTGTGGACAGCCAACCTCGCGGAAACTCGATCATGCGCCTATCGTGGATGCTGCTCGGCCTGTCCCTGAGCCTGCTTGCAGGCCCCCTACCCGCCGCCGTCAGCCAGAAGGCCGCGGTTGCCGAAGACAAGGCACAGGTATTGGAAGAAAAAGTGGTCGAGGATGCGCCACCGCCGAAAAAGCAGGAAACCCTTACCCCCGGTGAAGTCCAGGCCGTCGACCCGGCCGGCCAGGCGCCGATGGACGACAGCATCACCTGCCTGGCGCGCACCATCTACTGGGAAGCCAAGGGCGCCGACGCCAATGACATGAGCGCGGTGGCCAGCGTGGTGCTCAACCGCCTGGGCCACGAGGGCTTCCCCGATAGCATCTGCGGGGTGGTCAAGCAAGGGGTGGAGAGCAAGAGTTGCCAGTTCTCCTGGTGGTGCGACGGACGCCCCGATCAGGTGGAAGAAGAGGAACGCTACACGGTGGCCAAGGAGATCGCCCGCAAGGCCCTCAACCAGCAGTTACGGGACCCCACCGGCGGCGCGCTGTACTTCCACGACCGCAATGTGAGCCCGGACTGGGCCAAGGCCTACCGCAAGACGGCCGAGACCACGCACTTTCTATTCTACAAGCCGAACCAGGCGCTGGCTCGATGAAACCTGCTGGACCGAGGTGCCCATCCTCACACGAAAATGAGCGAACTTCGATACGCGATGTTGCATGGAAACCATGGCACCGACACTATCGTTAAAGCGACAGTATCGGGCGATGGGGTAACGCTACCGACAATTACTCGAAATCGATATCCAGCTGAGCGGTCGGTACGCAGTCGTCACCAATCTCCTTGGTACCAGGCGGGCAGCTCAGGTGAACCGACGTATAGAACGCCGGCTGCGAGGCAATCACACCGGCACGCAGGCTCTCATTTTTGTGGGCGGCCTGGGCCATACCCGCAGCTGCCATCAGAGCAACCAGAACGACTTTTTTCATTTGTGCTTCCTTGAGTGAGGATTACTGATTTTTCGCTGCCAGCCAGGCAAACCGCTATGGCTTCTCCGGCGTAACAACCCAATCGAATTTATCCCTCACGCAGCACTCTGGCTTTAGGACACATTAACCACGAACAGGAGAAAAGCCCTCATCTCGATGGCTCCGTACCTACGGTCGCTGGTACGCCCCCAATAGCGACAATCAATCGAAATCGAAGGGAGGCTGACAGTTTCCGGCCGGTGTCCGCGCCGTTCCTTCCGGACATGCCCCGTATCCGGTATCGCCAAGGTAGGCGGCGGCAAGCTGCAGCCTCTGTTCGGCAGCGGCGCCGCGACTGAACGGCGAATGCCCTTTGGCAACGACTGCGCCCGCCATTTCATCGCCATGGGCAGCCTGGATCAAGCCAGCAGATGCAAACAACGCTGCCAATACGACCTTTTTCATACGGTGTCCTTTCAGTGAGTCTTGGTTTCATTTACCGCCGGCGAATTCTTTCCCCTGCAGCCCGACAGACTTTATCTGTCAGCCAGGCCATTCAGCTTTAGGAAAAGCCAACTCCGCCGCCAGAAACCCACTTCCGAACCGCAGGAAATCAATCGAGTAATTGGCTTACGCTCCATCACTCCTACAACCTCTTTCCCCCAGCATTCCCCGCTCGACAATAAAGTCGATCACCGCCTGCAAGCCCTCGCCCTTCTTAAGATTGCTGAAAGTCCATGGCCGCTCCGGGCGCATGCGCCGGGTATCACGCTCCATCACTTCCAGCGAAGCACCGACATAGGGCGCCAGGTCGGTCTTGTTGATCACCAGGAAGTCCGACTTGGTGATCCCAGGCCCGCCCTTGCGTGGGATCTTCTCGCCCTCGGCGACGTCGATCACGTAGATGGTCAGGTCAGCCAGCTCCGGGCTGAAGGTGGCGCTGAGGTTGTCGCCGCCACTCTCGACGAAGATCACTTCGAGGTTGCCGAACCGGCGTGCCAATGCTTCGACGGCGGCCAGGTTCATCGAGGCATCCTCGCGGATCGCGGTATGCGGACAGCCGCCAGTCTCGACGCCGACGATGCGCTCGGGCGCCAGGGCCCCGGCCTCGGTGAGGATGCGCTGGTCTTCCTTGGTGTAGATGTCGTTGGTCACCACGGCGATCTGGTAGTGGTCGCGCATGGCCTTGCACAGGCACTCGAGCAGCGCGGTCTTGCCGGATCCGACCGGGCCGCCGACACCGACGCGCAGGGGTTGCTGGTAGTTTTCCATCTAGGCAGTCCTCAGGAACGGAACAAACGGGTGTATTGGGTTTCGTGACGCGATGAGGCGATGGCCAGCAGCGGCAGGCCGCCGCCGAGCTGGTCGTCGTCGAGCGCCAGGGCATGGTCGAGCACGGCGGGCAGTGCCTCGCCCAGGTCGCGCAGCAAGGTCTGGGCGGCTTGCTGGCCGAACGGCACCAACTTCACCCCCGCCATCACCGCGCCTTCCAGCCAGGCGAAGCCATGGCCCAGGGCGAGCTGGCGCAGCGGGATCGACCAGTGCGCGCCGAGCCAGGCCATGCCGCCCAGCTGGCTGAGTTCGAGGCTGGTGCGCCAGGCCGGAGCCTGCGCCAGCTGCCAGCCATCGAGCAGACGCGCCAGGGCGCTGCCGCGCTGGCGCTCCTCGAGGCGCAACTCGGCGGTCTCGCGGTTGGCCAGCAGGAACATGCTCCAGTGGGCGAAGGCCTCGGCATCGTCCTCCTGGCAAGCCCGGTAGAGGCGCGCCAGCAGCGGCCAGTCGAGATGGCCGAGGGTGTCGTGCAACTGCTCGCGCTGCCAGGCGGCGAAGCCCTTGGCGTCCGTCACCCAGCCGGCTTCCACGGCCCACTCCAGGCCTTGCGAGTAGGTGAAGCCGCCCACGGGCAGGCCGGGGCTGGCCAGCTGCAGCAGGCGCAGCAGCGCCAGGTCGCTGTTCATCAGCCGGCCAGCACCAGCGCGGCTCCGGCCAGCAGGCCGCCGCCAAAGGCTTTCTGCAGGCCGGCATGGCGGCGCAGCAGGCAACCGACACCGAAGCCTACCGCCAGCAGCAGGCCGCTGACCGTGACGAAGCCGGCGCTGAACTGCCAGAACGCGCTGGGCGTGGCTTCCACGCCATGGGCCCAGCCGTGGAACAAGGCGAACACCGGCATGATCAGCGACAGCAGCAGCTGGCGGCTCGGCAGCAGCATGGCGGCGGCGGCCACCAGCAGCGAGCCGAGGATCATCTGCTCCATGCCGACCACATCGCCGAACAGGTGGCCGCACACCGCGCCACCGAACATCGCCGCCAGGGTCGCCAGCGGCAGGGTCAGGTTACGCCGGGTCAGGGCGGCGAGCACGCCAGTACCGAGCAGCATCAGCAGGTGATCGAGGCCGGTCAGCGGATGCAGCAGACCATCTTGCAGCGGGTTGGCGTCGTGGCCGGGGTGGGCGAAGGCCGGCAGGGCCGCCATCAGCAGTACCAGGGCGAAAATCTTTTTCATTGTGGGCTCCAGGGTGAGGTCAGGAATGGGCTGGCAAACGTACGAATGGATGGTCGTGGCCATGGGAATGGCCATGGGGCGCGCTCTGGTAGGCACCGGCCTCGGGCTCGAACGGCGCCTGTTCGGCGACCACTTCCAGCCCCAGGCCGCGCAGCATGTCGTCGAGCACATGGTCGTGCTGGTAGCGCAACAGGCCCGGCTCGATCTGCAGCGGCACATGGCGGTTGCCCAGGTGGTAGGCGGCGCGGGCCAGCAGGTGTGGGTCGGCGCAACGCACCGTGGACACCGCCTCCGGCGCGGCCAGTACCTGGATCACCTGGGTGCCTTCGGCATCGCCCAGCAATTCGCCGCCACGCAGCAGATGGCCGCGCTCGAGCATCAATCCGGCCTCGCGGCCATCGTCGAGGGTGACCCGCAGTCGGCTCTTGATGCGGCTGTCGACATCGAGGGTGACCGTGCCGGTGATGGCCTCGGCCTGGGTGATGCGACGGGTGAGGACAATCATGTTCGCTCCTTCAGAACAGGAAATAACGCTGCGCCAGCGGCAGCTCGTGGGCCGGCTCGCACACCAGCAGCTCGCCGTCGGCGCGCACCTGGTAGGTCTGGGCATCGACCTCGATCAGCGGTTGCAGGGTGTTGTGGACCATGTCGGCCTTGCGCACCCGCCGGCAGCCATGGGCCACGCCGATCAGGCTCTGCAGCTTCAGCTCGTGGGGCAGGCCACGGTCCACGGCGGCCTGGGGCAGGAAGGTCATGCGCGTGGCATGCCGCGCCGCGCCCAGGGCGCCGAACATCGGCCGGTAGTGCACCGGTTGCGGGGTCGGGATCGAGCCGTTGATATCGCCCATCGGAGCCGTGGCGATCATCCCGCCCTTGAGCACCAGGACCGGCTTGACCGCGAAGAACGCCGGCGCCCACAGCACCAGGTCGGCCAGTTTGCCCACCTCCACCGAACCGACTTCGTGGGCGATGCCATGGGTCAGCGCCGGGTTGATGGTGTACTTGGCGATGTAGCGTTTGACCCGGAAGTTGTCGCTGTAGGCGCCGTCCGGCGCCAGCGGGCCACGGCGCAGCTTCATCTGGTGCGCCACCTGCCAGGTGCGCAGCACCACCTCGCCGACCCGGCCCATGGCCTGGGAGTCGGACGAGGTCATGGCGAAGGCGCCCATGTCGTGGAGGATGTCCTCGGCGGCGATGGTCTCGCGGCGGATGCGCGACTCGGCGAAGGCCACGTCCTCGGCGATGCTCGGGTCCAGGTGGTGGCAGACCATGAGCATGTCCAGGTGCTCGTCCACCGTGTTCACGGTGTAGGGCAGCGTCGGGTTGGTCGAGGACGGCAACACGTTGGCCTGCCCCGCCGCGCGGATGATGTCCGGCGCATGGCCACCGCCCGCCCCTTCGGTGTGGAAGGTATGGATGGTGCGCTCGCCGATGGCGGCCAGGGTGTCTTCGATGCAGCCCGACTCGTTGAGGGTGTCGGTGTGGATCGCCACCTGGATGTCCATCTCCTCGGCCACCCCCAGGCAGCAGTCGATGGCGGCGGGCGTCGAGCCCCAGTCTTCGTGCAGCTTGAGGCCCACGGCGCCGGCGGCGATCTGCTCGCGCAGGGCCTCGGGCCGCGAGGCGTTGCCCTTGCCCAGCAGGCCGATGTTGATCGGCAGGCAGTCGGCGGCCTGAAGCATGCGCGCCAGGTACCAGGGGCCGGGGGTGCAGGTAGTGGCGTTGGTGCCGGTGGCGGGGCCGGTGCCACCGCCGATGAAGGTGGTCACGCCGCTGGTCAGCGCCTCCTCCACCTGCTGCGGGCAGATGAAGTGGATATGCGAGTCGATGCCGCCGGCGGTGACGATCTTGCCTTCGGCGGCGATCACCTCGGTACCCGGCCCCACCGGTACCGTGACGCCGGGCTGCACATCGGGATTGCCGGCTTTGCCGATGGCGGCAATACGCCCGTGCTTGACGCCGATATCGGCCTTGACGATGCCCCAGTGGTCGATGATCAGTGCGTTGGTCAGCACCAGGTCCATGGCCTCGGCCGCGAGCATCTGACCCTGGCCCATGCCGTCGCGGATCACCTTGCCGCCACCGAACTTGACCTCCTCGCCATAGATCGTGAAGTCCTTCTCCACCTCCACCCACAGCGCGGTATCGGCCAGGCGTACGCGGTCACCGACGGTGGGCCCGAACATATCGGCGTAGGCCTGGCGGGAAATGCGGCTCATGCCCTGCCCTCCAGCGCGCCCATCACCTTGCCCTGGAAGCCGTACACCTCGCGCTTGCCGGCATAGGCCACCAGTTGCACGGTGCGGGCCTGCCCCGGCTCGAAGCGCACCGCGGTGCCGGCCGGAATGTCCAGGCGAAAGCCACGGGTCGGCTCGCGCTCGAACACCAGGGCGTCGTTGACTTCGTGGAAGTGGTAGTGCGAGCCCACCTGCACCGGGCGGTCGCCATGGTTGGCCACGCTGACGCTGAGGGTCTGGCGGCCGACGTTGAGCTCGATGTCGCCTGCGGCGACCTGGACTTCTCCGGGGATCATGCCGGCCTCCTCAAACGATGGGTTCATGCACGGTCACCAGCTTGGTGCCGTCGGGGAAGGTCGCCTCGACCTGGACGTCGTGCAGCATCTCCGGCACGCCGGCCATGACCTGCTCGCGCACCAGCACCTCGCGGCCCAGGCTCATCAGCTCGGCCACCGTGCGGCCATCGCGGGCGCCTTCGAGCACCGCGGCGCTGATCAGCGCCACCGCTTCCGGGTAGTTGAGCTTCAGGCCACGGGCCAGGCGCCGTTCGGCCAGCAAGGCGGCGGTGAACAGCAGCAGTTTGTCTTTCTCTCGCGGGGTCAGCTCCATGGCGGCTCTCTTCAGGTGGCCCAGATGCGCGGCGGGCACGGCGCCAGGCCGAGCACGGCTGGGCGTAGCAGGTGCCAGAGGCGCTGCAGGTTGCGTTGCAGGTGTTGGTTGTCGTGGTCGAGCAGGCGGATCACCAGCAGCGGGCCGAGCAGGGTCGCGCCGGCGGGTGTCGCCAGTTCGTCGAGGGCCTGGCGCACCTGGTCGAGCAACGCCTGATCGGCCGGTGCAGCGCAGAACGTGGCGACCAGCGGGTAACCGGCCAGTTTGTCCAGTTGTCCGCCTTCGATGCGCAGGCGCTCGTGCAGGCCGGGCTCGCCGGGCAGCTCGATGCACAGTCGGCTGTCCAGGGCGCCCTGCTCGAAGCGCTCGTTCATTACCGGACGGCCCAGGCACAGCGTCTCCCAGGCCAGCAGGCGGGCATCGGGCTCCAGGGTGAAACGGCTGTCCAGGCAGGCTCGGGCACCGTTGAAGAAGATGCTGTCCTGGGGCAGCCACTCCAGGGTGCTGCCGGCGGCGAGGTGAAAGCGCTGGGCCAGGCGCGCGGTGGGGCCGATGCTGCGGTAGAACTTGCTGGCGCCGGGCATGGTCAGCAAGGCGTGGCTGCCGCTCTCCAGGTGGATGTCCAGCTCCAGGCGGTCACCGGCGACGATCCCGCCGGGCGGGTGCAGCACATAGACATGGCACGGCGCACCCTCCGGGTAGAACGGCCGCTGCACCAAAAGAGGTCCGACATGACGACGCGCACCAAGGCGGGTCACGCCCTCGCGCTGGACGAAGCGCAACTGCAGATGGGCGCTCCAGCCCGGGTCTGCCTGCGGTGGGTCGATCTGTTGCGCCAACGACATCCTGGAACCCCTGAAATCCGTGGCCTGGTGGCCGGATTGAGGGTCAAGCGCGGGGGCTTGCGGGCGCACCGGGCTGACCACTCGATCAATATTCGCTGAGGGGATATAGCAGGGAGCGGGCCAACTGCGCAGATGAACGATGATGAAACTTTCGAACCGTCAGTCATGCCGTCAGGCTGCGGCCCAGAGCGGCTGCGCCCCGGCGCGCAATTCGGGTGCCAGCCTCGATGGCGAAGTGCGCTAAAGTGACCACCCTGCCCTTTTTCGAGCCAAGGACGCCCCCATGCAATTCGCCCCCGCCATTCCGATCCTGCGGATCTTCTCGGTCGACAAGGCCCGGGAGTTCTACCTCGACTTTCTCGGTTTCCAGCTCGACTGGGAGCATCGCTTCGCCCCGGACCTGCCGCTGTACATGCAGGTCCACCGCGACGGCCTGATCCTGCACCTGTCCGAGCACCACGGCGACGCCACGCCGGGCGCGGCGGTGTTCGCCCGGGTCGAGGACCTCAAGGCCCTGGAGCGCGAACTGCTGGCCAAGCGCTACGGCTATGCGCGACCGCACGCCGAGGCAGTCGACTGGGGCCTGGAGATGCAGGTGACCGACCCGTTCGGCAACCGCCTGCGCTTCTGCCAGCAGATCGACAACGTCTGATGGCCGGCGGCAAGCGTGCCCTGGCGCGCCTGGAGCGGGAGATGGTCGCCTGCCTGACCGAGGCCTGCGCCACCGCCCAGGGCGAGATCGTCGGTTTCGCCTGGCTCACCCACCAGGTGGACCTCGACGACTTCCCCGCCAGCCTGCGCATCACCTGGGTGTTCACCGACGACACCGACAAGGCCCGGGCACTCGCCGGCGCGGACAAGGCGCGGATGATCGCGCTGACGGCCAAGGCGCTGAGCGACGCGGGGATCGAACTGGACCATGTGGCCTGGCATGTGCGCTTCGACAGCGAAGAGGCATGCTGGAGCGATCATGGCGGCGACTGGAACCGGCGCTTGCGCTGAGGCCGACCCGCACCCGGGTCAAAATTACAGAAAAATCCCACAGCCAATTCGGAAGCACGGAGCTTCGTTCAACTGCAAAAACCTTTCACTGTCAGGCCCTGGGAAACACGTCCCGGCAACGAAAGGGAAGTCACAGTGCAATTCGAGAAAACCTATCAAGTCATCGCCAACTGCGGAATCGTGCTTGATGTTTGCAGCAGGTTGCCGACTTATCGTACCGGCGACAGGATGGTGTGCGCTGAGGCAACCCTCAGCGCAGGTATCGGGCCGCAGCGCTCCAGCCAATCGCTGATTATCCAGGCGCACCCATGAACGCCTTCATCGCCGCGATACTGCTCACACTTGCAGCAGCCGTGCTCCACCACCGCCTTCGCGCTGCAAAGCTCCGCAAATGGGCCGGGCTGTCTCTGCTTGGCGCAGGTGTGTTGGCTTGGTGGTTCCTGCCTCAGGGTCTGTACCTGAACGTGGAGTGGTCCATGTGGGTGACATTTCTGCTCTGCACAGGCTCAGGCCTGTTCGTTCATCGTAATCGCCATCGTGACAGCGACTGACCCGAACGTACACGCCCGGCGGATTGTGTGACTGGCCGTTTCCGATCCGCGCCGGATGTATTATGGTGGCGGGGTGCGCATATAAAAGCAGCCCGCCGTGTTCGGGCCAGAGCAATGAGGGTGTCATGAGTAACGAAAGCATTAACTGGGACAAGCTGGGTTTCGACTACATCAAGACCGACAAACGTTACCTGTCCGTATGGCGTAACGGCGAGTGGGACAAGGGCACCCTGACCGAAGACAACGTGCTGCACATCAGTGAAGGCTCCACCGCCCTGCACTATGGCCAGCAGTGCTTCGAAGGCCTGAAGGCCTACCGCTGCAAGGACGGTTCTATCAACCTGTTCCGCCCCGACCAGAACGCCGCGCGCATGCAGCGCAGCTGCGACCGCCTGCTGATGCCACGGGTCTCGACCGAACAGTTCATCGAAGCCTGCAAGCAGGTGGTCAAGGCCAACGAAAAGTTCGTGCCGCCGCACGGCAAGGGCGCGCTGTACCTGCGTCCGTTCGTGATCGGCACCGGTGACAACATCGGCGTGCGCACCGCCCCCGAGTTCATCTTCTCGGTCTTCGCCATCCCGGTCGGCTCGTACTTCAAGGGCGGCATGACCCCGCACAAGTTCCTGATCTCCGACTACGACCGCGCAGCCCCGCAAGGCACCGGCGCAGCCAAGGTCGGCGGCAACTACGCGGCCAGCCTGCAACCCGGCTACGAGGCCAAGAAAGCCGGCTTCGCCGACTGCATCTACCTCGATCCGCTGACCCACAAGAAGATCGAGGAAGTCGGCTCGGCCAACTTCTTCGGCATCACCGCCAACAACGAATTCGTCACGCCGAAGTCGATCTCGGTATTGCCGGGCATCACCCGCCTGTCGCTGATGGAACTGGCCGAATCGCGCCTGGGCCTGAAAGTGATCGAAGGCGACGTGGAAATCGACAAGCTCGACCGTTTCGTCGAAGCCGGCGCCTGCGGTACCGCCGCGGTGATCACGCCGATCGGCGGTATCCAGTACAACGGCAAGCTGCACGTGTTCCACAGCGAAACCGAAGTCGGCCCGGTCACCCAGAAGCTCTATGCCGAGCTGACCGGCATCCAGAGCGGTGACGTCGAAGCCCCGGCGGGCTGGATCGTCAAGGTCGCCTGAGGCACCAGCCTGCAGTAGAGACGGGGCATGCCAGCGATGGCATGCCCCGTTTTTCTTGGACTCCACGGCCCCTGTAGGAGCGGGCTTGCCCCGCGAAGCAGGCACCACGCTGCATGGCACCGGCATCGCCGGTGTTCGCGGGACAAGCCCGCTCCTACAGGGGGATGCGTCTCCCATACAGCCAGATGAATTTTTCTTAAATCGCCGGTTGTCTATTCTTTGGCACAATCAGGTCTCCACTCGCCGCCCAGGAACCAGCATGCCTCGCGTACTGACTATCGAAGACGACGCCGTCACCGCCCAGGAAATCGTCGCCGAACTGTCCAGCCACGGTCTGGAAGTCGACTGGGCCGACAATGGCCGTGAAGGCCTGGCCAAGGCCATCGCCGGCGGCTATGACCTGATCACCCTCGACCGCATGCTGCCCGAGGTCGATGGCCTGACCATCGTCACCACCCTGCGCAACCTGAAGATCACCACGCCGATCCTGATGATCAGCGCCCTGTCGGACGTCGACGAGCGCGTGCGCGGCCTGCGCGCCGGCGGCGACGACTACCTGACCAAGCCATTCGCCTCCGACGAGATGGCCGCCCGGGTCGAGGTGCTGCTGCGCCGCAACAGCGTGCCGATGACCCAGACCCGCCTGCAGGTCGCCGACCTCGAGCTGGACCTGATCAGCCACGAGGCGCGCCGCGGCGAACAGGCACTGAACCTGCTGCCCACCGAGTACAAGCTGCTCGAGTACCTGATGCGCCACTCCGGCCAGGTAATCACCCGGATGATGATCTTCGAGGAAGTCTGGGGCTACCACTTCGACCCGGGCACCAACCTGATCGACGTGCACATCGGCCGCCTGCGCAAGAAGATCGACTCGCCCGGGCAGAACCCGCTGATCCGTACCGTGCGGGGCTCCGGCTATGCCATTGCCGAACCCGTCTAAGGGCTGGAGTTCCTCCACCAGCCGCCTGCTGGCGCTGTACAGCTTCCTGTTCGTGGCCTGGAGCAGCATCCTCATGGGGGTGCTGTACTTCGAGGTCACCAGCTACCTGAACAAGCTCACCCGTCATTCCATGCTGCAACGCCAGCACCTGTTCGCCCATATGAGCGGCAAGCAGCTGGACGACGCACTGATCGCAAGCCAGGCCTTCGAAGAGCGCAGCTTCGACGCCTACGGCCTGTTCGACCCCCAGCTCAACCCGATTGGCGGGCGCATCCGCAGCATCCCGCCGGAGCTCGGCCTGGACGGCAAGGTCCATGAACTCAAGCGCTGCCTGGACGCCGACGATCCGCACCTGCCCCGCGACAGCTGCGACGCCGTGGCGATCAAGGTCCAGGACGGTCGCTGGTTGGTGCTGGTGCGCGACAACGGCTCGCTGTTCGTGGTCACCCGGATCATTCTCGACGCGCTGCTTTGGGGCATTTCCCTGACCCTGATTCCAGGCTTCGCCGGCTGGTACCTGCTACGCCGCCGACCGCTCAAACGCATCCGGGCGATCCAGGCCCAGGCCGAACTCATCGTCGCCGGTGACCTGACCCACCGCCTGCCGGTGTCGGTGCGCCGTGATGAACTGGACATGCTGGCCGCCATCGTCAACGCGATGCTCGACCGCATCGAAAGGCTGATGCATGAGGTCAAGGGGGTCTGTGACAACATCGCCCACGACCTTCGCACGCCCCTGACCCGCCTGCGCGCGCAGCTCTATCGCATTCGCCAGCAAAGCGGCGCCGACTCTGCCGAAGGCGAAGCACTGGACCAGGCGATCGGCGAGACCGACACGCTGATGGCGCGCTTCCGTGGCCTGCTGCGTATCAGCGAGCTTGAGGACCGCCAGCGCCGCGCCGGCTTCGTCCAGCTCGACCCGCAGGCCTTGCTGGTGGAGCTACACGACTTCTACCTGCCACTGGCCGAGGATGGCGGCATCCGCCTGCAACTGAGCCAGCCCGCGCAACTGGCGGCCCTGCATGGCGATCGGGAGTTGCTGTTCGAGGCCCTGGCCAACCTGGTAGGCAATGCGATCAAGTTCACCCCGCAAGGCGGCCAGGTGCGCATGGTCGCCAGCGAAGACGATCAAGGCGTGCATATCGCCGTCGAGGACAGCGGGCCGGGGATTCCGGCGGATGAGCGCGAGGCGGTGTTGAAACGCTTCTACCGCAGCGAGGAAGGCCATCGCCACCCGGGGTTCGGGTTGGGGCTGTCGATCGTCGCGGCGATCGTCGACCTGCATGGCTTTGGGCTTGAGGTGGGGTCCAGCGAACTGGGTGGTGCCAAATTAGTGCTGCACTGTTCCGTCGCTTGAAAAGCATCGCGGGGCAAGCCCGCTCCCACGCCAGCACTGCTTGGGGGTTCTGGCGTGGGAGCGGCGGTGCGCCGATGCGACTTGCCCCGCGATTTTTCCGTCTCGTCCCCGGTCAGACCTTCAACAACAAGCCCTGACCGACGATTGAAGCTCGAACTCAGTCAGCCAGGCGCCAGGTAGTGGTGCCCTTGCTGTCTTCCAGCACCACGCCCATGGCGGTCAGCTGATCGCGGATGCGGTCGGACTCGGCCCAGTTCTTGTCGGTGCGCGCCTGCAGACGCGCCTGGATCAGCGCCTCCACTTCGGCAGCATCGACCTTGCCCTCGGCACCGGCGCGCAGGAAGTCATCGGCCTCCAGCTGCAGCACGCCCAGCACATCCCCCAGCTCACGCAGGCGACCCGCCAGGCCGGCGGCGGCCTCGGGGTCGCTGTCGCGCAGGCGGTTGATCTCGCGCACCAGGTCGAACAGCACAGCGCAGGCTTCCGGCGTGCCGAAGTCGTCGTTCATCGCCACGGTGAAACGCTCGACGAATGCCTCGCCACCCTTGGCCGCGACCCGCGGCAAGCCGCGCAGCGCGTGATAGAAGCGCTCGAGCGCACCCTTGGCGTCGCGCAGGCTGTCCTCGGAGTAGTTGATCGCGCTGCGGTAGTGGCTGGCCACCAGCAGGTAACGCACCACTTCCGGGTGGTACTTGTCGAGCACGTCACGGATGGTGAAGAAGTTGTTCAACGACTTGGACATCTTCTCGCCATTGATACGGATCATGCCGCAGTGCATCCAGGCGTTGGCGTACTGCTTGCCGGTGGCCGCCTCGCTCTGGGCGATCTCGTTCTCGTGGTGCGGGAACTCCAGGTCGCTGCCGCCACCGTGGATGTCGAAGCTCTCGCCCAGGCAGCAGGTGGACATCACCGAGCACTCGATGTGCCAGCCCGGACGGCCCGGGCCCCACGGCGAATCCCAGTACGGTTCGCCCGGCTTGACGCCCTTCCACAGGACGAAGTCCAGCGGGTCCTGCTTGGCCTCGTCGACCTCGATGCGGGCGCCGATGCGCAGGTCTTCGATCTTCTTGCGCGACAGCTTGCCGTAGCCGACGAACTTGCCGACCCGGTAGTACACGTCGCCATTGCCCGGCGCGTAGGCATAGCCCTTGTCGATCAGGGTCTGGATCATCGCGTGCATGCCGGGGATATGGTCGGTGGCACGCGGTTCCAGGTCTGGCGGCAGGATGCTCAGGCGCCGCTCGTCCTCGTGCATCGCGTCAATCATGCGGGCAGTCAGCGCGTCGAACGACTCGCCGTTCTCGTTGGCCCGGTTGATGATCTTGTCGTCGATGTCGGTGATGTTGCGCACATAGGTCAGCTCATAGCCGCTCTTGCGCAGCCAGCGGGTGACCAGGTCGAAGGCCACCATGCTGCGGCCGTGGCCCAGGTGGCAGTAGTCGTACACGGTCATGCCGCACACGTACATGCGCACCTTGTTGCCGTCCAGCGGCTTGAAAACTTCCTTGGTCTTGCTCAGCGTGTTGTAGATGGTAAGCACGAAGGTTCCTCAGCTGCCCCACGAATCGCGCAGGGTCACGGTCCGGTTGAATACCGGGCGACCCGGCTGGGAGTCTTTCAGGTCGGCGCAGAAGTAGCCTTCGCGCTCGAACTGGAAGCGGTCTTCTGGCTGGGCCTGGCCCAGGGAAGGTTCCGCGCGACAACCGCTGAGTACCTGCAGCGAATCGGGGTTGATGTTGTCGAGGAAGCTGCCGCCGTCTTCGGTCTTCTCCGGGTTGGCGGAGCGGAACAGGCGGTCGTACAGACGCACTTCGCACTCGACGCTGCCTTGCGCCGGCACCCAGTGGATCACGCCCTTGACCTTGCGGCCCTCGGGGTTCTTGCCCAGGGTGTCCGGGTCGTACGAGCAGCGTAGTTCGACGATGTTGCCGTCGGCGTCCTTGATCGCCTCGTCGGCGCGGATCACGTAGCTGCCGCGCAGACGCACTTCACCGGCCGGCTCCAGGCGCTTGTAGCCCTTGGGCGGCTCTTCCATGAAGTCGTCGCGGTCGATGTACAGCTCGCGGGCGAACGGCAGCACGCGCACGCCCATGTCTTCCTTCGGGTGGCGCGGCAGTTCGAGCTGCTCGACCTGGCCCTCGGGGTAGTTGGTGATCACCACCTTCAGCGGGCGCAGCACGCACATGGCGCGTGGCGCGGTGCGATCGAGGTCGTCGCGGATGCTGAACTCGAGCATCGCCATGTCGACCACGCCGTCGGAGCGGTTGGTGCCGATCATCTCGCAGAAGTTGCGGATCGAGGCCGGGGTGTAGCCGCGGCGGCGGTAGCCCGACAGGGTCGACATGCGCGGATCGTCCCAGGCCTCGACGTGACCTTCATCCACCAGCTGCTTGAGCTTGCGCTTGGAGGTGATGGTGTAGTTCAGGTTCAGGCGGCTGAATTCATACTGGCGCGGGTGCGCCGGCACCGGCAGCTTGTCGAGGAACCAGTCGTACAGCGGACGGTGGCTTTCGAACTCCAGGGTGCAGATCGAGTGGGTGATGCCTTCGATGGCGTCCGACTGACCGTGGGTGAAGTCGTAGTTGGGGTAGATGCACCACTTGTCACCGGTCTGGTGGTGGTGGGCATGGCGGATACGGTACAGGATCGGGTCGCGCAGGTTCATGTTCGGCGAGGCCATGTCGATCTTGGCGCGCAGCACGCGCTCGCCGTCCTTGAACTCGCCGGCCTTCATGCGCGCGAACAGGTCGAGGTTCTCCTCGACGCTGCGCTCGCGGAACGGGCTGTTCTTGCCGGCCTCGGTCAGGCTGCCGCGGTATTCCTTGGCCTGCTCGGGGGTCAGGTCGCAGACATAGGCGTTGCCCGACTTGATCAGCTCCACGGCCCAGGCGTGCAGCTGCTCGAAGTAGTCCGAGGCGTAGCGCACCGGGCCTGCCCACTCGAAGCCCAGCCACTTGACGTCACGCTGGATGGAGTCGATGTACTCCTGGTCTTCCTTGGCCGGGTTGGTGTCGTCGAAACGCAGGTGGCAGGCACCGCCGAATTCCTTGGCCAGGCCGAAGTTGACGCAGATCGACTTGGCGTGACCGATGTGCAGGTAACCGTTGGGCTCCGGCGGGAAACGGGTGACGATGCTCTGGTGCTTGCCCGAGTCCAGGTCGGCCTGGACGATCGGCCGCAGGAAGTTCACAGGGACGGCGGGTGCGCCTTTGGCAGCGGCGTTTGGCGCGTTGTCGGCAGTGGGCTTGCTCATAGTGTCCTTGAATGCAGGTAGCCGGCCGGGTAGGCCGATTGAATCAAAGCGCCTATCATAGCCGAAGCAGTCAAGCTGCTGACAGCCGGAGCACCGACAAAGTGGCGCGTTTTGTCGCCGCAGCGGTCTACAATCCGGCACAATGGCGCCCCAGTGGCGTGTGCCGCGGCGGCCTGATCCTGCGTCAGGTCATCCGAGCGCACCGCGCACCCTATTTCCCGAATGCCTTGAAAGAGCGAATTTCAGCATGTCCAAAGTCAAACTGAGCACCAACCACGGCGATATCGTCATTGAACTGAATGACGAAAAAGCCCCGATCACCGTGGCCAACTTCCTCGAATATGTGAAGGCCGGGCACTACAGCAACGTCGTGTTCCACCGTGTGATCAAGGGTTTCATGATCCAGGGCGGCGGTTTCGAGCCAGGCATGAACGAAAAACGTGACAAGCGTGCCAGCATCCAGAACGAAGCCGACAACGGCCTGAAGAACGACAAGTACACCATCGCCATGGCCCGTACCATGGAGCCGCACTCGGCCTCCGCGCAGTTCTTCATCAACGCCTCGAACAACGACTTCCTCAACCACAGCGGCAAGAATGTCCAAGGCTGGGGCTACGCCGTGTTCGGTAAAGTGACCGAAGGCACCGAGGTTGTCGACGCCATCGAAAAGGTCGCCACCGGTTCCAAGTCTGGCCACCAGGACGTACCGAAAGAAGACGTGATCATCGAGAAAGCCGAGATCATTGAGTGATACTGCTGATCTCCGATCTGCACCTGCAAGAAGAACGCCCGGACATCACCCGGGCGTTTCTTGATCTGCTCGACGGCCGCGCCCGCCACGCCAAGGCGCTGTACATCCTCGGCGACTTCTTCGAGGCCTGGATCGGCGACGATGCGATGACGCCGTTCCAGCAGTCGATCTGCCAGGCCCTGCGCCGGCTGAGCGACAGCGGCACGGCGATCTACCTGATGCACGGCAACCGCGACTTCCTCATCGGCCAGGCGTTCTGCGACGCCGCCGGCTGCACCCTGCTGGCCGACCCCAGTGTGGTCGAGCTCGGTGGCGAGGCGGTGCTGCTGATGCACGGCGACACCCTGTGCACCCGCGACGTAGCCTACATGAAGCTGCGCCGCTACCTGCGCAACCCGCTGACCCTGTGGGTCCTGCGGCACCTGCCGCTGGGCACGCGGCACAAGCTGGCGCGCAAGCTACGCAGCGAAAGCAGTACGCAGGTGCGCATGAAGAGCACCGAGATCGTCGATGTCACCCCCGAGGAAGTGCCCAAGGTGATGGCCGCCCATGGCGTGCGCACCCTGGTCCACGGCCACACCCACCGGCCGGCGTTGCACAAGCTGGTGGTCGACGGCCAGCCGGCGCGGCGTATCGTGCTGGGGGACTGGGATCGTCGGGGCTGGGCGTTGCAGGTGGACGAACAGGGCTTCCAGCTGGCGCCGTTCGAGTTTTCCTGAACGACAGACGCTTGCCCCCTGTAGGAGCGGCCTTGTGCCGCGAAAGGGCTGCAAAGCAGCCCCGGCGATCTTTGCATAATCGCTGAAATCGGGGGCCGCTTTGCGGCCCTTTCGCGGCACGAGGCCGCTCCTACATCATCTGACGCCGGATCACTGAGCGCTGACCACCCGCCCCTTATCCCGCTCACTGATCACATACTGTCGATACTGCGGATCAGCCTTGATCTGCGCCTCGGTAAACGGGATCGGCGCCAGTTGCTTGGCCGCGAAAGCCCGCGTCTGGTCGGCAGCATGCGCCGACGCCTTTTCGCTCGACAGCGAGAACGCCAGCAACCCCTGGGCCTGTGGCCCCTGTTCGGTAAAGCTGACCACCTGCAGATAGCTCGAGCCACTGACCACCAGACGCTTGCCCGGCCCCACCGGCACACTGACCATCGCGTTGTAGACCCCCAGGGCCTGCGGACCGCCAGGCACCGGCGTGCCATCGGCAGCCTGCTGGATCTGCCCCCAGCGCTGATCGGCGGCGATGCCCGCCTTGCCCACCTGCTCCAGCGACGCCAGCGCCGCCTCGCGCAGCAGCTTGCCTACCGCAGCCTGCTCCACCGCCAGGCCACGAGGCGTGTGCTGCGGGTCGGCCGGGTCGAACGGCACGCGCCAGCTTTGCGGGTGTTCGGCCAACGCGCCGGCGATGTTCATGAAATGAACCAGGCCGACGCCGCTGTCCAGGTCGGCCTTGCCGTTCCAGTCCCGCAAGCTGGCACACACTGGCTCAATCTCCGCCTCCACGCCCTTGCACCACTGCAGCAGGTCCGGCAGCAGCAGGCTGGCCTGGTACACCTCGTCATCGAACACCATGCGCTGCAGCTCGGCGACACCCAGCTTGTCCCGGCCCTGCAGGCGCTGCAGGGCAAAACGGCTGCGCATGCCCAAGGGCTGGTCGGCACGGCTGACCAGCGGCGAGAAGCCGGTCAACGGCTGGGCCGGGTTGGCCATCCACGCCGAATCGTTGGCATGCTGCACATAGTCGCGGCGTTCCAGGCTCGGCAGCAGGTTCGCCGGGAAGATCCCCGGCTGGGCCGCCTGCGTGTCGACCTTCCACTGGCAGGCACTGCGCGAGCCATCGAGCACCACCAGCGGGCCGGAAGCCGCCGGATTGCTGCACTGAGCCAGCAGCGCCTGGTCGACATAGGGCACCACCGACTGGTTCAGGTACAGGGCCTGGCCGGCGGCATCCACCGCCAGGGTGTTGACCCAGGGAATGCCCTGCAGCTGCCCCACCGAAGCCTTGAGCGCCTCCAGGCTATCGGCGCGGTTGATCCGGTACCACTGCTGTAGCACCCGGGTATTGTCCAGGTTGGCGTCGCGCAGGCTGTAGGCCGCCTGGTTGTCCCAGTCCAGCCGCCCTGGCCACTGCACCACCGGGCCGAACTTCGACAGGTGGATGGTGCGCTCCACCTCGCTTAGCGTGCCGTCCTCGCTCTTCACCATGACCTTGAGCTGTTTGCGCTCGAGCGGCAGCGACTGGCCGTCATACAGGTAACGGGTCGCGTCCTTGGGGTCCAACTGCAGGCGGTAGAGGGTGAAATGCTTCGAGGTGTCGACGGTATGGGTCCAGGCCAGATGGCGGTTGAAGCCGATATTGACCACCGGCAGACCCGGCAGGGCCGCGCCCATGACGTCGAGCTGTCCGGGGATAGTCAACTGCATCTGATAGAAGCGCATGCCGCCGATCCAAGGGAAATGCGGGTTGGCCAACAATAGCCCGCGACCATTGGCCGAACGCTCGCTGCCCACCGCCACGGCGTTGCTGCCACGTTCGGCGGCGAACTGTGCCTGGCGCGCCAGGGCCACGCTGTAGTCGACCGCCGGGCGTTGCGCCGCCAGCTTCGGCGGGGTCGCGGCCACCACCGCCTCGACAAACTGGCCGACACCGCCTTCGGCCAGCAAGCGCCGGGTCAGCTTGACCAGGTCGCGGCTGCTGATCGGCCGCACCCAGCCCCCTGCCCCGCACTCGGCCGGCAGGCCTTGGGCACGGCGCTCGCCCAGGGCCCGGTTGTAGCCGCTGGCATAGCCGTCGAGCAGGTCGCGTACCGCCACCGGCTGCGCCTGCAGGAAGGCGTCCACCGCCGCCGGCTCGTTGAGCCAGGTGAAGAACAGGTCGCTGGACAGGTTGTCGCGCTGCTCGACCGTCTTGGCGTCGCCACCGAAATAGCGCGAGCGCTCGCCATTGACCGTCAGCACCTCGCCAGCCAGCAGGCACAGGTTGTCCTGGGCGTAGGCATAGCCGATGCCGTAGCCCAGGCCACGTTCGTCCTTGGCCAGGATATGCGGCACGCCGAAACTGGTGCGGCGGATCTGCGCAGAGGCCTCGTCGGCGACCTCCCGTGCCTGGACGGCCAGGCTGGAGGCAACCAGGGCGGCGGCAAGGCCCAGGCGGAACAGGGGAAGAGGGATCACAGGCACTCCTCGTGCTATCGGGGTCATCCCGAACAGACGAATGGCCGGATGAAAATTTTACGTTCGACGTGAGGCTGCAACGTTCTCAACAGAACGTGTCAGATTTTTTTCACCGAGGGTTGCAGTTTTGTCGATCTCATACGTCTTTAGATGTGAGGCACCCATGATTTCGGGACAGTCCACGAAAAGGAGCATTCACATGTACAACCCGCAACAATCGCTATCGGCGCCGCCCGCCCCAGGCCAGGCCGCCGCCCCCCAGGAGGAACGCGTGGGCAACGAACAGATCCGCGAGCTGCTGCGCGCCTATGGCCTGCGCACCAGCCTGATCCGCCTGAAGGTCATCGACGCGCTGCACACCGCCGGGCGCAGTGGCCGCAGCATTGGCGTGCGCGGCGTGCATGCGCAACTCGAGCAACTGGATATTCCGCTGTCGTTCCTGAGTGTGCGCGAGGTGCTCAAGCGCCTGTGCAGCGAAGGCGTCATCAGCCTGGGTAGCGACAAGTGCTACAGCCTCAACCCCCAGGCCCGGGCCGTGCTCGAGCAACCTGTCTCGCGTTGAGCGCCTGGCCGGCAAGGATATGCCGGCCCGCCCGTCTCAGGGTTTGACCTTGCGCCGCAGGATCCCGTTGATCACCACCACGACCACCGCGATGGCGATGGCGATGTACTGGAACGTCTGCTCGCTGATAGTGCCCTGCTTCTGCAGGTAGCTTAGGCCGAGCATGATCCCCAGGACCACCAGGATGATCAGGATCGAGTATTTGAGGCGCTGCACGTGGGTCATCGGAAATTCCTTGCGACATCGGGGACATGAGGCTCCAGCGGAGCCGACGCCATGATACCTCGCCCGCTTTTCCCCCGCTGAAGTTCCTGCCCGCCCCCCTTTCCCTGCACATACCTTCTCACCCCAGGACACCCCGGCGCGTCTGCGCGCGAACGCCTGGGTCACACACCCAAACCGCCATCATGGAACCCCTTCACTAGACGATTTGGGGCCTGTAGCTAAAGGGTGAAGGCGTTTCCTACTTCACGAGATCAGGCTGCCCGCAAACAACAGGCAGTTGCGGCTACAAGCTCCGGTCCGCTTCGCGCCTAGCGACCCTTTCCGCTGCTGTTCGAAAATCGGACCACGCCACTCGGACCGCCACCCGTGGCCGACCACGCCGCAGCCAACCGGGCCTCGGCGTCTGCCAAACCTACATGACGGAAGGAACCATTTCGTGGAAAAGCCAGACCTGAGCAATATCGACATCACCCAACTGCCTCAATCGCTGCAGGCGCTGATCGAGTGCATCGGCCTGGACAGCGCCTACCGCCTGACCTGCGCCTTCGGCGGACGCCCCAAGTACATTCCCAAGCACCGTGACCGCAGCAAGCTGGCCGATGTGCTGCCATCGCAGGCGCTCGACGCACTGATCGAGCGCTACGCCGGTCTTGCCCTGGAAATCCCCAAGCCCGATCACTTCCAGCGCCAGCTGCGCAATCAGCAGATCCAGAAGGAAAGCGCCAGCGGGCTGTCGCGCAGCCTGCTGGCCAACAAGTACGGCCTGAGCCTGCGACAGATCGGTAATATTCGTCGCCAGGCGTAGTTCTTCATTTTCGTTCATCCGCGCTGCTGGAGTGGCCAGCCATGGCGCTCACCGTGCTGGCCCGCCATGAACCTGCGCGGTTGGAAAAAACGCCCGGCCATGCCCTGCCGGCAGCGCTCGCGGTGCAACCGACATATGGAGAAGAAATCGTTCAATCCCGCCTTGCAAAAGCCTCGCGAGCGTCTAAGTTTTCGGAAACCGTCGAAGTAGCCATTAAAACAATATCACTCAGCCTGGAGCTTTTTATTCCGTCCACGCATTAACACCCTGCTTTGAAAAACTGAAACGGAAATCAGTCATAACAATATCAAGAGGGATGCTTGATGAAGTGCGGCCATTGGCTTCGTGCGCTCTGCAACAAAGCGCCTGCCGAATATTTCTGGGTATCACTTGTTTGTTTCAGTGCACTGGTGATCGCCAGCTTTCTGTTGTTCGAGCAACAAATCCAGGACTTCCTGGCCCACCTGGCGCTGTACCTGCCCGATACCCCCGCGCGCAAAGCCAACCTGGCCCTGCTGCTGATCGCCTTGCTGGCACTGGACGTCGTGCTGCCGGTGCCGTCGAGCGTGGTCGCGCTGCTCGCCGTGGCCGCCCTGGGCAGCGTCGGTGGCTACCTGGTGATCTTCGTGGGCCTGTGCCTCGGCGCCTGGCTGGGTTATGCACTGGGCGCCGGCTATTTGCGCGTGCTGTCCGGCCGCCTCGGCCTGCATCAGCGCAAGCCCGGGCAACTGGTGCAAAAGCTCGGTACCCTGTCGTTGGTCTGCCTGCGCGGCGTGCCGGTACTGGCGGAGACCTCGGTGGTCGCCGCCGGCATGCAGCGCTATCCGCTGCGCGCCTTCGTCCTGGTCACGACCTTGGCCAACATGGGCCTGGCGCTGGCCTATAGCGCCATCGGCAGTTTCCTCATCGAGGAGAACGCGCTGCTGGTCACGCTCCTCGCCAGCATGGTCCTGCCGGGGCTTTTCATCGCCGCCTACAGCCTGTTCAGGAGGCTGCGCAAATCCGCCACGCCAGAGGTCCTGCACGGCCGCTTCGAGGTCAGCTACGACTATCCGGTGCGCTTTACCGATCATCTGTTCGACCTGGGCAACCCCTGCCTGCACCAGCAGCTCACCGCCGGACAGCACGGCCGGGTGACAGTGCTGATCTTCGCCGACCAGCAATTGTTGCAGTGCAATCCGCATCTGCCCGGACAGATCGAGACCTGGTTCGCCAGCCATGCCCGCGACCTGCACCTGCAGGCCGCTCCGATCGCCGTGGCGGCCGGTGAGCTGAGCAAGACTGCGCAGGTACTCCAGCAGTTGTACGCCGATATGCTCAAGCACGGCCTCGACCGGCACTGCTACGTGCTGGCCATGGGCGGCGGCGCCCTGCTGGATTCGGTGGGTTACGCCTGCGCCACCTTCCACCGTGGCATCCGCCTGATCCGCCTGCCGAGCACGGTGCTGGCGCAGAACGACGCCGGCATTGGCGTTAAGAACGGCATCAATGCCTTCGGCCAGAAAAACTTGCTGGGCGCCTTCTACCCCGCCACCGCCGTGATCAACGACTTCCAATTGCTGACCAGCCTCAGCCGCCGCGACCAGATCGCCGGCCTGGCCGAGGCAGTGAAGGTGGCGCTGATCAAGGACGCGGCGTTCTTCCAATGGATGGAAGAGCAGGCCGCAGCCCTCGCCCGTTTCGATCATCCGGCCAGCCGCCATGCCATTTTCCGCTGCGCCCAACTGCACCTGGGGCATATCACCGGGGCCGGCGATCCGTTCGAGCGCGGCAACGGCCGGCCGCTGGACTACGGTCATTGGGCCGCGCACAAGCTGGAAAACCTCAGCCAGCACCGCTTGCGCCATGGCGAGGCGGTCGCCGTGGGCATGGCCCTCGACGCGTTCTATGCCAATGCCCTGGGGCTGTTGAGCGATACCGACAGCAAGCGGGTGGTGAACCTCCTGCAAAAGCTCGGGTTCGATCTGTGCCCGACGGAACTGACCTTGAAAGACGGGTTGGGACGCTTCCAGGTGATGCTCGGGCTGGAGGAGTTCCGTCAGCATCTGGGCGGCCAGCTGTCGATCCCCATGCTCAGCCGAATCGGTGCCTCGATCGACCTGCATGAAATCGATGACCGTCTGATGCAGCAGGCCCTGCTGCGCCTTGCCAGCCTCGACGCGGCACCCTTCGGCCTGAGCGAGGGTTGCGCGCAATGAGCCAGCCCCAGGCGAACCTCAAGACCTGGATGACCCTGGGCCGGGTCTCCAACCTGCCGACCGTGTGGACCAACGCCCTCGCCGCCGCCCTCCTGGCCAGCAGCACCGGTGCCCTGGCGCCACCGTCGGGGCTGGTGTGGGCACTACTGCTGGTGACGTTGTCACTGCTTTACCTGGCCGGCATGCTGCTGAACGACCTGCTGGACGCCGACTGGGACCAGCGGCACAACAACCCCCGCCCGATTACCCTGGGCCTGGTCAGCTGCCGGCAAGTGCGGCTCGCGACCCTGCTCCTGCTGGCCCTGGCCGGTGCCTCGGCACTGGGCCTGAGCCGGTTGACCGAGCAGCCCCAGTGGTTGCTCGGCTGCATCACCCTGCTGGTCGGCTGCATCCTCGGCTACAACCTGCTGCATAAAAAGTACGTGCACAGCGTCTGGCTGATGGGTGCCTGCCGCTCGGCGCTGTACCTCACCGCAGCGGCCAGCCTGACGGTGCCACCGGAGCCCATCTGGCTCTGCGCGATCCTGCTTGGCGTGTACATCAGCGGGCTGACCTACCTGGCCAGCCAGGAGCACCGCAACCAGTTGCTCAGCCGCCTGCCCCTGCTGCTGATGCTCAGCCCGCTGGCCCTGGCGATCTACGCCAAGACCCTGTGGTTCTGGCCGCTGCTGCTGCTCTGGCTGGGCTGGCTCGGTCGCCATTACTGGCTGCACCTGGCCAATCCGCAGCACTTGAAGGTCCGCGCCTTCATCGGTGCGGGCCTGGCAGCCCTGCCCCTGTTCGATGCCCTGGTGATGGCCGTGGCCAACCAGCCCCTGGGCAGCCTGTTCTGCGTACTGATGTTTTTCCTGCTTCCCCACTTCCAACGCTGGATCAAACCGACATGAACATGGACGTCAGCGTGCCCCAGCCACGGCTGGCCGAACGCAGCCAGGCCCTGGGCCAACTGCTCGATGAAAGCGAAAAACGCTGGTGGCAACAGGCCCAGGAACGCCTGCGGCAATCGCCGGATGCCAATACCGCCGCCATCCTCAGCAGCCAATGCAAGCGCCACCTGCGTGAACAGGCGGTGCCCGGCGCCGATGGCTGGAGCACCATCGAGCTGGCCCGCGCCTTGCTGCTGGCCCATGTCGTCGGCCTGCAGCCCGGCGCGGCCCGCCCGGCGCTGCTGGAGCAATTGTTCCAATGGGGCGACGACCAGGAAAAGGCTGCCCTGCTCAAGGCCCTCGATGACCTCGACAGCGAGGGGCGCTGCCTCGAGCTGGCCCTGCTCGCCGGCCGCACCAGCAACCCGCGGGTGTTCGCCGCCCTGGCACTGGACACACCCTATGCGTCCCGTCACTACCCGGAGCGGGCCTTCCATCAACTGGTGCTCAAGGCGCTGGGCATGGGCCTGGACGCCGCGCGGGTGATCGGCCTGGCGCAGCGCCAGGGCGCGACCCTCAACCAGCTGGCCCTCGACCTGATGGACGAACAGCTCGCCGCCGGGCGCCCGGTATCGCCCAGCCTGCCCCGGTTGATCGCCTTCGACCTGCTCAGCCCGCCGCAGCGCAAGCGCCTGGCAGACCTGTACCAGCAGCAACGCTTGCCGACGCAGTGGCACGAGCACCTCTTCGGCAGCTGACCCATCCACCGCCGGCCCCCGCACAACCGACATCTCCTTGCCCTTGATGAGGATTCACCATGCCCACGTATTTCGACCCGCACATTCATATGGTCAGCCGTACCACCGACGACTACCAGAACATGGCGGCCGCCGGCATCACCGGGGTGATCGAGCCCGCGTTCTGGCAGGGCCAGGCGCGGACCAGCGTCGGCAGCTTCGTCGACTACTTCGACACCCTGCTGGGCTGGGAGCGCTTTCGCGCCAGCATGTTCGGCATCCACCACTTCTGCACCCTCGGCATCAACCCCAAGGAAGCCAACAACCTGCGGCTGGCCGAGGAAGTGCTGGAGATCCTGCCGCGCTACCTGGTCAAGGATGGCGTGGTGGCGGTCGGCGAAATCGGCTACGACGACATCACCCCGGAAGAAGACCGCTTCCTGGCCATGCAGATGGAGCTGGCCAAGCAGTTCAAACTACCGGTCCTGGTGCACACCCCGCACCGCGACAAGATCGGCGGCACCAAGCGCACCTTGGCGGTGATCCGCGAAGTCGGCATCCCCGAGCACCTGGTGGTGATCGATCACCTCAACGAGCTGACCCTGCCCCTGGTGCTGGAGACCGACTGCTGGCGCGGCCATTCGGTCTATCCCAACACCAAGATGTCGGAGCAGCGCATGGTCGCCCTGCTGCAGCAGTACGGCACGGAGAAAATGATCGTCAACAGCGCCGCCGACTGGGGCGTCAGCGACCCGCTGAAAGTGCCGAAGACCGGCCAGGCCATGCGCGAAGCCGGCTTCAGCGAGGCCCAGGTCGAGCAGGTGCTGTTCCATAACCCGGTCGACTTCTTCGCCCAGAGCGGCCAGCTGGACAAGGCCCTGGTCAGCACGCCATTGCCGATCGACCAGCGCAAGACCTGGCAGGAAAACTCGGCCCTGCGCGGCCAGGACCCGGTGATCAAATGAGCGCCGCCCTGTGCTGGACGCCCACCCAGCTCGGTTACTGCGCCAATGTGCACCCGACCCGCGACCTGGCCGGGCTGCGCGCCTCGATCGAGCGCCACTTCCAGGGCGTGCGCCACCTGCGCGGCCTGCGCGAACAGGACAGCGGCCTGTGGATCTGCGCCCGTGCCGCCAGCGAGTTGCAGGATGCTTCGGCACGCGGCCGGTTCCTCGACCTGTTGCAGGACACCGGGTTGCGCCTTACCTCGTTGAACGGTTTTCCCTATGGCGAATTCCATGAGGGCGCGGTGAAGGCCGAGGTCTACCTGCCTGACTGGTCCATGCCCGAGCGCCTGATCTACAGCCTGGACCTCGCGCGGATCCTGGCGCAGGCCTTGCCGACGGACTGCCGGCAAGGGGTGATTTCCAGCGTGCCCCTGGGCTACGCCGCCAGCTGGAGTCCGGCCAAACAGCAGCGTGCCGAACAGCAGTTGCGCCAGCTCACCGCCGGGCTGGCCGAGCTGCATCGCGAGAGCGGCCGGAAGGTGGTGTTCTGCCTGGAGATGGAGCCGGACTGCGTACTGGAAAACACCGACCAGGCGATCGCCTTCTTTGCCCATTGGCAAGCCAGCGATCCGCACCATGAGTACCTGGCCCTGTGCTTCGACGTCTGCCATCAGGCCGTGATGTTCGAGGACTGCTATCGCTCGCTGGAACACCTGCGCCTGGCCGGGGTACCGATCGGCAAGATCCAGCTGTCCAACGCCATGATCTGCCGCCTGCCGGTCGATGACCCGCAGCGTTTCGCGCAGGTCCTCGACGCGCTCGGGCAGTTCTGCGAAGCCACCTACCTGCATCAGGTCAAGGCGCGGGACAACCAGGGCCGCCTGATGGCCTGGTCCGACCTGCCTGCCGCCCTGGCCGACTGCGCCCGTGATCCCGGACGCCATGACGAGTTGCGGATTCACTTCCACGTCCCGCTGTTCAGCGAGCAGCTCCTGCTGCCCGAACTCAGTGGCAGCCAGGTCGCACTGGGGCAGACCTTCGACTATCTGGCCGCCCACGGCGACCTGCGCCCGGTGCTGGAGGTGGAAACCTACAGCTGGGGCGTCCTGCCCGCACAGCTGCGGCCGGGCAATGAGCAGGACCAACTGCGCGGCATCGCCGCCGAATTGCACTGGGTCGAGGCCCAGCTGCGCCAGCGTCGCCTGCTGCACGCGCCAATACACGAGGGGCATGCCGATGCCTGCCCGTAGACCCCTGCTGCTGATCAACGTGGTCGGCCTGACACCCTCGTTGCTGGGGCCGAACACGCCGCATATCAACGAACTGCTGAAAACCGCACAGATGGCCAACCTGCAACCATCGTTCCCGGCGGTGACCTCCACGGTGCAGGCCTCGATCCTGACCGGAACACCGCCGTCGCAGCACGGTATCGTCGGTAACGGCTGGTATTTCCGCGACCAGGCCGAGGTGCGCTTCTGGCTGCAACCCAACGCGCTGATCCAGGGCGAGAAGGTCTGGGACACGCTCAAGCGCGAGCTGCCCGGGTTTCGCTGCAGCCAGTTGTTCTGGTGGTACAACATGTACGCCAACGTCGATGCCTCGATCACCCCGCGCCCGCATTACCCGGCCGACGGGCGCAAGCTCTTCGGGCTGTATTCGTCGCCGCCGGGCCTGCACGAACGGATCGAAGCGCAGATCGGCGAGTTCCCCTTCCCCGGCTTCTGGGGGCCGGCGGCAGGCATCGCCTCGAGCCGCTGGATCGTCGATTGCGCCCTGCTCGAATTCCAAATCAATCGCCCCGACCTGCAACTGGTCTACCTGCCCCACCTCGACTACAGCCTGCAGAGGGTCGGCCCCGAGCACCCATCGATCGCCGCTGAGGTGCGGGCCATCGACCATGAAGTCGGACGCCTGCTGAGCTTCGCCCGGGACCAGGGCGCGGCGGTGATGCTGCTGTCGGAGTACGGCATCGAAGCGGTCGGGCAATCGGTGTCCATCAACCGCGTACTGCGCGAGCAAGGCTTGTTGCAGGTGCGCCAGTCGCTGACCTGGGAATTACTCGACCCCGGTGCCAGCGCGGCCTTCGCGGTGGCCGATCACCAGATCGCCCATGTCTATGTCAGGCGCGAGGAGGATGTTCCGCGCATCAAGGCCCTGCTGCTGCGCCAGCCCGGCATCGAGCAGGTGCTGGACCGGGCCGGGCAGCGCACCTGGCAACTGGACCATCCGCGCAGCGGCGAGCTGGTGGCGCTGGCCGCCCCGGGATTCTGGTTCGATTACTACTACTGGTTCGACGAGCGCAAGGCGCCGGACTTCGCCCGCACCGTGGATATCCACCGCAAGCCCGGCTACGACCCGGTGGAGCTGTTCGTCGACCCGGCCATCCGCTTCCCCAGGTTGAAGGTGGCGCGCCGTCTGCTGCAGAAGAAGCTCGGCATGCGCTACTACATGGACCTGATCCCGCTGGACAGCGGCCTGGTCCGTGGCAGTCACGGCCGCCCGCCCGCCAGCGAGCAGACAGGCCCGTTGCTGATCACCGATTGCGACGTACCGCTGCCGCGGAACATTGCGGCAACGGCGGTCAAGCACCTGCTGCTTCTGCATTTCCTGGAGCAGAACCAACATGACCTGGCCAATGCCAAGGAGCACACATGCGGCGAGCCATCACGATAACCGTTCTCAGTACACTGGCCGGACTGGCCCAGGCTGACAACACCAACACCTTCAGTTGCAGCAACTTCCTGACCTTCAACGGCAATCAGGCGCAGGCCCAGGCCCTGCTCGAGACGAGCAAGGAAACCCTGAGCTGGAACTGGTTCAACTGCCTGAACCAGCTGGCGCCGAACGGTCTCGACCGGGTCTGGGAAACCATGAAGCCGTCGGACCAGGTGTACCTGGCCGATGGTGCCAAACCCACGCCCTACGGCACGCCCTTCACCCCTCCGGAGGACGTGACGAAACAGGCCGCCGCGATTCCCGGGATGAACCTCAAGCGCGCCTTCCACAACCTCAACGCCACCCAGCAGGTCGACGGCCTGTCCCTGGAAATGGGCGGAGCGGTACCGGAATCGCAACGCGGCAAGCCCGTGCGCTTCCAGTTGCTGATGGGCGAGTCCACCTTCAACTACATCGTCGACCAGGGCGTCTACAACATGAATGGCCAGGACGCCCTCACCACCGGCCTGGACTTCCCGGCCACCGCCTGGGAAGTGAAGGCCGGCTGGTTGTGGATCGGCAGCGACGCCACCTACCAGGCGCAACTGGAGAAGGACGGCTACTACATCGCCCAGGCCTACTACCAGAACAAGGACGGCACCTACGAGGTCGGCTACGCCGCGCTCACGGCCCTGCACGTGATCAACAAGCTGGTCACCGGCTGGGTCTGGACCACCTTCGAGAACGTCAACAATCACCTGTACACCGTGACCAACGCCATACCGTCCCAGCCGATGACCAACAGCACCGGGCCGACGCCGGCGGCGGTCCCGGTCAACACGCAGTTCCAGGGCTGGTACGGGGATCTGTCGCGCTACGAATTGATCGGCACGCAACTGCAGACCAACCCCACTCTGCTGGCCAACTCCCAGCTGGAGTCGGCCTTCCAGACCCAGTCCTCGTGCTTTGCCTGCCACGGCACGGCGGCCTATTCGAAGAGCGACGGCTACTTCAACTTCGCCCAGGGCGGCGAGGCCGGCCAGGGTGGCATCGTCTACCCGACCGAGCCGGTGCCCGCGTCCGAGTTCAAGGGCTACAACAAACTCGATTTTGTCTGGTCGCTGAAGCGCGCCCAGTGGCAGCGTCCTTGAGGAGCATGACATGAGCGTACTGAACTTCCCCCGCATCTACCTGAAAGGCCACATGTTCTGGAACCCGCCAACGGGTAACAACAACGATATGTTCCCCCTGTACGACGCGGTGAACATGGAGATGAACTGGCGCTTCCTCCAGTACTACAACATCAACAAGGACAATGCCGGTGACCTGCTGCTGAACTGGATGATCACGCCCCGGGCGCTGCACGAGGCGCCGGACTATGTCACCCAGGCGCCGCCCAACGCGCAGTCACCGCGCAATCCCTACCCCACCATGATGCCCGCCGAGTGGGATCTGTTCGGCGACAACGGCTGCGGCACCGTCACCTACAAAGAGACCACCTCCACCATCATCGGCGGCGAGCTGCCCACAGGTGGCTATGTCAAGAGCGACCCGCTGATCACCCTGCCCTACAACCTGTACGGCAATCCGTTCGGCAGCACCAATCCGAGCCCGGCGCGCTTCGTCGACGTCAGCCCCTGGCAGAACACTTTCACCGCGCTGTACTTCGACAGGCTGGTCCTGGGCGACGCCACCTGCGGCCTGACCGCCAAGCGGCAGTTCCGCATGCTCGATCGCTTCCTCAACTTCAACTGGGGCGCGTTCGGCGGGCTGAACTATGTCACCACCACCTGGCAGACCTGCTTCCCGAAAGAAAACCTGAGCTGGGTGGTCGGCGATTCGGCGCTGCTGAAGAACCTCCAGGCGCAACTGGACGCGCCGGGTGTGCAGGGCCTGATGTTCCGTTTCTGCACCTACCTGACCTTCTACGACAAGAACGGCGTGTTCAACGACCAGCCTCCCATCAGTGCCAAATCCCAGAGCCCGATGGACATGGCCAGGGTCCAGACGCTGTACCAGAAAGGCCTGAGCAATCCCGCGGACATCTTCTTCAACCCGGCCTACAGCTGCACCTCCGGTGTCCTCGGCCTGTGGCTCGATGACGAGTACCCGACCGCTCCGGCCGGCGTGCGCCTGGTGCCTGACCTTGCAGTGGCCGTGCCCCCGCAGTACAACTTCAAGTCTCCGCCCGAGGTACAACTGGGTGTCGTCTCGGCGCAGGTTCACGACAGCATGCTGTCGCTGGACCTGATGAATACCTTCCCGTTCAAACCCGCCACACCACAAGCAGGTCAAAATCCCGATATCCCGACGGCGGAAAAACTCGATCTCGGCAGCTTCGACGTGGGCATCGACCAAGGCGGCACGTTCGTCCCGGTGACCAGTTTCACCTACGCGGACTACCAGCAGAGCATGTTCGAGCAGCGCTCGGGCATCCTTGACCTGCTGCTCACCGAGAGCCAGCAGGCGCAGTTGACCAGCGGCGCACCGCTGGCGCTGCAACAGCAGGCGACCGGGATCCCGACCTCCACGCAGGCGATCTGGACCGCCGAAGTGATCCAGAGCGGCAGTTTCATCGACGTGGGCGAAACCAGGACCCTGCAGATCATGGTGCAGAAGAACGGCGTGCCGGCGAAGAACACCAACCTGCTGGTGGCGGAATACAACAACCCCTATCTGCTGGGCACCTCCAGCTACTACCTGGGTTTCAGCAACAATCCGAACTTTACCCTGTTCAAGGACTTCCCGGCTGATCGCACGCAGAACGTCGAAGTCTGGCCGCAGTTCGTCGGTGCTCCCGAGGTCGCTGCCATGGCCACCGAGGGCGCGGGACGCAAGCTGGTGGGTTTGCGCAGCGAGGTGGCGACCGATGGCGGCACGCAGGTGACGTACCAGCAGTACAAGACCACCCCCGCTGGCATATCGCTGGGCGCCTGCCTGGTCCTCGAGGGCGCCAAGATCGCCAGCCGAGACCTGCAGGAGCCGGCGAACGAACAGGTGACCTACAACTACCTGCAGATCACCACCGACGACAACGGCATCGCCAGCGTGACGGTCACCGGCAAGCTTCCCGGCTTCCCGACCTTGCGCTTCTTCCCCAACGAAGACGGCAAGGCCGATATCGTCTTCAGCTTCAACTACCTGGGCGCCTATGTGGACTTCCTCGCGCCGCTGCGGGTACTGCCGGAGGAACCCACGCTGAAGCAGGAGTTCGTCGACCAATGGAACAAGGTCTATTCGAAACCCGACTCGGGACAACTGATCTGGGACAGCTTCATCTACCCGAGGATCTTCGAGCCCTACTACTACCTGTACCCGATCATGGGCAAGTACATGCCGCTCAATGACCTGTCGCGCATCGAAGGCGCGGTGGACCAGCTCACCCGCCTGATCAGCAAGGCGTACCAGGAAGAAAGCACCGTGGCCATGCCGATCACCCGGGACATGCCGCAAAGCCGTCGATCGGTGCTCGAACTCTGGGCGCAGAAGCTGGTGCAACTGAAGTACCCACCGAAGCAGCTGAGCATGGATGACTACAACCATCTGAAGATCAACTGAGGCACGAGCGCCGGGTGGCAGTGATGTCGCCCGGCGCTTTTCATGGTTCAGGGAACAAGGCCCGAGAACCCCCGCGACAGGAAGGATCCATGCCAACGACACTGCATATTCCGCAACACCCCCGCGAAACCCTGCGCCCCTCCTCGATCATCGCCGAAGGCCTGCTCAACCCCCGCGGCGTCCACGCCGAGGACAACGGCAGCCTGCTGCTGGTCGAAGCCGGCAGCGGCCTGCCCGACGACCCGTTCAGCGGACGGATCAGCCGCCTGCCTGTCGATCCGGGCAAGCCAGGCGCGTACCTACCCCGCGAAACCCTCGCCCAGGGCTACCGTGCCATGAACATGCAGGCACGCATGCTGCGCGACGAGATCATGGGCCTGTCGGACATCGCCTTTGGCGACGGTCGCTGCCTGGTCAGCCAGACCGATTACGTCGCCGGCTCGAAACTCCTCGACCTGCAATACAGCCCACCGGAACCTGTGTGTCACAGCCAGGGCAATCTCAATGCCCTGTGCTATTACCCCGGCCGGCGCAGCTGGCTGGCGGTCAAGCCGGATACCAACGAGTTGGTGGAGTTGCGCCCCGGCGCACCAGAACAGGTGCTGGTGCACCTGCCGAACCTGACGCAGAACCAGGAGGCCGTGCCTGTCACCCTGGTATACGAGCCGGCTACCGGAGCGGTGCTGGTCAGCCTGTTCTCCGGCGAGCTGCATGGCGATCCGGCGCGCAAGGGCGTGGATTTCGCCGACAAGGCCGGCCAGGTGGTCCGGGTCTGGCCGGACAGCGGGCGCCTCGAGGTGCTGATCGACGGCCTGCAACTGCCCACCGGCCTGGCCCTGGACGCGCAGGGCAACGTGCTGGTCCTGGAACTCTGCGCCAGCCTGCAGCAACCCCTGCGCGCCGACTGGAACGGCGAGGCGCTGCACGGCGGCTTCACCCGCTTCAGCGGACGCTTGCTGCATTGCGACCTGCACAGCGGCGTGGTGAGCATCCTCGCCCGCGAACTGGATACACCGTCGAACCTGTGCCTGGTGGAGGCTGCGGTGGTGGTCAGCGAAGGCATGGGCCTGCCAGGCCGTCCGCTGCCGACGCCCGATGGCCGAGTGGTGCCACTGGAAGGCCGGTTGCGCCGTGTGGCACTCTGACGCCCGGCAACGCGGGCCCCGAGGGAGCCAGCGTTGCCGCTACTGATTGCCTGCTCAGAAATCGCGCTTGTAAAAGATGTCCAGCGAGCTGGCCAGGCCACTGGCGGCCTCCAGGTAGACCTTCTTGCTGAGCTTGTAGCGCAAGGCGATGGTGTTGGCCGGCTCGAACACACCGACGCCATAGCGCAGGCTCAGGCGCTCGGTGAGATTGCCGCTGGCCACCACACTGGTCTTGTTGCCCGTGCCCTGGGTGTCGAGCTGGAAGTCGTCGATGCCCAGGTTCGAGGCCAGGCCGCCGGTCAGGCCGGCGCTGCCCATCAGGCCCAGGCCCAGCGCCGCCTCGGCAAGCATGTTGTTGTCCTCGCCGGAGCTGTTCAACGGCCGGCCCAGCACCAGGTAGGACAATGCCTGCTCCTGGCTCATCGCCGGCTCCGAGAACACCTTGGTGGTCGGCTGTTCGGCGCTGCCGCTCAGGCGGATACCGGCAATCACGTCATCGACCTGGCGGATGGCCTCGATGTCCAGGTACGGCTGGTCGATGGGCCCGGCGAACAACAGCCGCGCGCGGCGGATGGTCAGATTCTGCCCATACTGCCGATAGCGCCCGTCGGCCAGGCTCAGTTCGCCGCGGGTGTCGAGATTGTCGCCGATATGTACATGGCCCAGCAGGTTGGCGGTCAGGCCGAAGCCCTTGAACGACAGCTTTTCGCTGCCGACCTCGACATCGATGTCCATGGCCACCGCCATCGGCGGCTTGCCCTGCTCGGTCTGGTGGCCGACGATCACCGTGTCATCCGAGACCTTGACCGTCGACGGCGGCAACTCGCGCACGGTGATCTTGCCCTTGGGCACCAGCACCTTGCCGGTGACCGCCAGGCGGTCGTCCAGCAGGCGTAGGGTCAGGTCGGGCGCCACCTCCAGTGCCGCGTACGGCTCGACACTGACCGGCAGTTGCTGGCCCTGCAGGCGCAGGTCCATGCCCAGCGCCTGCCCCCAGGTCAGGTGACCGGCCAGTTGCCCACGGCCGGCGGCGCCGCTGCGCCAGTTGCCGTTCAACTGCACCTGCTCGCCGGCAATCAGTGCCTGCAGCGACAGGTCCTCGAGGCTGACCGGCAGCTCCGCGCCGCTGACTTCGCCGCCGCTCAAGGCCAGGTTGCCATTGACCTGGGGCACCAGCAGGCTGCCCGACAGGCGCCCGCTGCCGTTGAGCTGGCCGGCCAGGCGCTCGACCATCGGCAGGAACGGGCGGATGACCGACAGATCGAGCCCGGCCAGGCGGAAGTCGCCGGACAACGGCTTGTTGCGGCCCAGCGGGTCGATGCGGGCATTCAGGCTCAGCTCGCCCAGGCGCTCGCCACGGAAATCCACGCGGGTGTCGACCCGGCGCGGCGCCAGGGTGCTGTCCAGGCGCAACACCTGGTAGGGGAAGTCGATCCAGCGGTCCTTGTCGCGCACCCGTAGGGTGCCGCCGCCGGCATCGATGCGAATGCTGCCCTTTGGCCCGCTGGCGGGGATGTCGAGGTTGATGTCGGCATTGAGCAGGCCCTGCCAGGCGAAGTCCTTGGGCAGCCACTGGGCCAGGCTGTCCAGCGGGAACTGCTTGAGGTGGTAGCGCAGGCGCGGCTCCGGCGCCAGACGCTGGTCCTCTCCACACAGGCTGGCCTGCCCGGAGCGCCAGCAGTGGGCACCGAAGTCGAGCTGGCCGCTGGCCAGGCGTTGCAGGCGCGCCGGTGCCTGCAGCTGCCAATCCTGGCCGCCGGCCTGGATGCGCCCGCTGGCCAGGCGGCCACGCCAGTCGCCCTTGTTCAGCGCACCGTCCAGCGCCAGGTCGAGCTTGAGTTGCGGGCCATCGAGGGCCAGCGTCGCGGCCTGCTGGCGGATATCGCCCTTGCCTTGCACATCGAGGCTGCCCAGGGCGGTGTCCCCCAGGCGGATCCCACCGGCCTTGAGCGTCAGCTGGCCGCGCTGGGCGTTGTCCAGTCGCGCATCGAGGTCCAGGCGCTGCACACGGTTGTCGGCCTGGCCCAGTTGCTGGCCCTGCAGGGTCAGGGTGCCCTGGGGCGCGGCCAGGGTACCGGCCAGGTCCAGACGGCCCTTGGCCTGCCCTTGCAGTTGCGGCCAGAGCTGGCCCAGGCGCGGCAGGTCGAGGTCGATGCGCCCGGCCAGGCGCTGCTGCAGGCTGGCGCTGCCGCTGATGCGGTTGTCACCCAGTTGCACCGCCAGGCTGCCGAGGGTCCAGCGCTCGCCAGCGCCCTCGGCGTCGACCTTGACCAGCGCCGGCTGGCCGCGCAGGCGACCCTTGAGGTCCAGTTGCGCCTTGAGCGCCAGCTGCTCGTGCTTCAGTTCGCCCTGGCTGCGCAGCGGCCCGGCCAGGGTGCCCGGCAGCTCCGCCAGCCAATAGGCCGGATCCAGCGCCGACAATTGCAGGTCGACATCCCAGGCCAGGGTATCGGCAAAGCGTAAGGCGACACTACCGGCGGCCTTGCCCTGCCCCGCGCTGAGCAGCAACTGCGGCAGGCGCACCTGGCCCAGGTCGCCCTCGAACGGGCTGGCCAGGCTGAAAGCGCCCGCCGGGCCGTCCAGGTCGCCGTTGAATGTGCCCTTGTAGTTGCCGTCGCGGTACTGCACCTGGGCGTTGAAGCGCTTGAGGGTGACCTGGGGCGGCTGTTCCAACGGATACAGGCGCAACCAGGGGAAGTCCAGCCAGTCGAGGCTAGCCTCGGCGCTCAGGCCTTGCTGCCAGTCGGCGCTGGCCTGCAGCTTGAGCCGCTGCGTGTCGCTGGCATTAAGGTCCAGGGCATCGACCCGTGCGCCCTTGGCGTCCACCTTACCGGCCAGCACCAGGCCCACCGGCCCTTGCTCGGCGGGCAAGGTGGCCGAGCCTGAGAGTTGGTAGCCCTTGAGCAGGTCGCCCTGAGCATCGAGCTTGAGCTGGTTCAGTTGCAGGGTGTCGGGCAACTCGCCGGCGGGCTTGAAGGCCTCCGAGCGGATGCTCAGGCGGGCCGGCAGGTGCTCGGCCAGCGCCTGCAATTCGCCGTTCAGCCGGGCGTCCAGGTAACCGCTGCTGGTGGCCTCGATGACGAGGGTCTTCTGCAGCTCGCCCTTGGCGTTCAATGCCAGCTGCCACGGTTTGCCATCCACCGTCGGTAGTAGCAGCGTGCCTTGCAGCTGCAGTGGCCAATCACCCTGGGGCGTCAGGTCACCTTGAACATCCAGGTGCAGATCGTCGCGGCGCAGTTGCAGGCTATCCACCCGCAGCCCGCTGGCGGTCCAGTGCGCGGCCAGGCTCAGGTCGCCCAGCAGGTCGCTGCCATCCAGGCGCAACCGGCCCACCTTGACTTCGCCCAGCTCGATGGCCAGCGGCAGCTTCAGCGCCGGCAATTGCAGCGGGCCGCTGTCGGGGCTGTCCTCACCCGACGCGAAGGCCATGTCGATGCGTTCGGCCTGCAGGCGCTCGACGCACAATGTGGCACGCAGCAGGCAGGTCGGCGACCAAGCCAATTGTGGCGCCAGCAGCTCGACCCGATCGTCGCCGGCGGACCAGCGCAGCAGGCTGGCCTGCCAGCTGCCGCCAAGGCGCCCGGTAAAATCGCTGACCTCGAGCCCCGGCACCCGCGCCAGCGCCCAGCGGCTGCCCGCCTGGGTGCCGAGCACCAGCCCCAGCGCCAGGACGATCAGCAAAAGCAGGCCCGCCAGCACCAGCAGGATCGGTTTGAACACACGCATCACAGCTCGGGCCCCATGGAGAAGTGCAAGCGAAAACCACCGTCATCATCCAGCGCGCGGGCCAGGTCCAGGCGCAGCGGCCCGACCGGCGACACCCAGCGCACACCGATGCCGACACCGGTCTTGAGGCTGGGGAACTCCAGCGAGTTGAACGAGTTGCCCTGGTCGACGAAGGTCGCCAGGCGCCATTTTTCCGCGATCGAGTACTGGTACTCGGCGCTGCCGGCCACCAGGTAGCGGCCGCCGATGCGGTCGCCCTGGTTGTTCTTTGGCGATAGCGACTGGTAGTCGTAGCCGCGCACGCTCTGGTCGCCACCGGCGAAGAAGCGCAGCGACGGTGGGATGTTCTGCTGGTAGCCGTTGGTGGCGCTGCCGCCGAACTGCACGCGTCCAAGGAAGCGATGGTTCTGACCCAGGGTGGTCAAACCCTTGAGCAGCACGTTGCCGTGGATCAGGTTGGTGTCCGAGCCCAGGCCTTCCTTGGCCGCCTGCAGGTCGAACTGCAGGCGGTAGCCGTTGTGCGGGTCGATGCGGTTGTCGCTGCGCAGGTACGAGAAGCTGACGCCCGGCATCAGCAGGTTGCTCAAGCCCGAATCGTCGCCCAGGCGGTATTCCTCGCGCTGGTACTTGAGCGAGATCACCCGTTGCCAGCCACTGGGCAGCTTGCTGTGCCACTCGGGGCCAACGGTGAGCAGCTTGCTCAAGGTGTCGGTGCCGGAAATATCCTCGTTCTGGTAGCCGCCGGCGAAGCGCAGCTTGTCGGTGAGCGGCGGGTCGAGCGGGATGTCGTACCACAGCCCGACGTTCTGCCGGGGCGCCGACAGCTCGGTTTCCCAACCATAGCTGTGCCCTTGCGGGTTGACCCAGTGGCGGGTCCAGTTGGCCTTGCCGCGCGGCCCGACGTCGGTGGAAAAGCCCAGGCCCAGGCCCAAGGTACGCGGCTTGCGGGTATCGAGGCGCACGTCCACCGGGATGTCCTCGCCCACCGCGGCGGTGGGTGCGGCGTCGACCCGCACGCTGTCGAAATAGCCGCTTGATTGCAGGTCGTTGTTGAGTTCGGCGATCAGTTCCGAGTCGTAGGGGGTGCCGGGCTTGAACGACACCATGCGCTGCAGCAGGTCGTTGTCCAGCGGCGCGTCGCCGCCGAAGGTCACCGCGCCCAGGCGGTAGCGCGGGCCGCTCTGGTAGACCAGCTCGATGTCGGCCACGCCGGCCTGCGGGTCCACTGCCAGGCGCTGGCGCTCGAAACGGCCGGCGAAGAAGCCGTAGCGCGACGCCTGGTTCTGGATCAACCGCTTGGCATCCTCGTAGGTGCCGTGGTTGAGTTGCTCGCCCGGGCGCAGCGCCTTGCTGTCGGGGATGCGAAAGGCCTTGAGTTCGCTGGCCGGCCCGTCGATGCGCACGGTCACGTTGCGCAGGCGCACCGGCTCGCCGGGCTCGATCCGGATGATCAGTTGCGCGGGTTTGTCCTTGTCGCTGGCGGGCTTGACCTCGGTCTCGACCCGCGCCTGGTAGTAGCCCAGGGCCTGGGCCGCCTTGCGCGTCTGCTCCTCGGCGCCCCGGCTGAAGCGCAACAGGGCTTCTTCGTCGCGCTCGCCCAGGCTGCCGATATACCCTTCGATATTGGACTTGAGCGCCTTGTTGGCGGGTTTGACCCGCACCAGCAATTCGCTCTGCGCCCATGCCATGGAGCTGGCGGCCAGCAACAGCAGGCCCCAGCCAAGTCTTCCTGAATACGTCATGCGCGGCATGCTACCAGAGCAAAGGGGTCAAGAGGGTTGTCGGCAACCACCTGTCACAGGTTCGCCACCCTGGACGATCGGGGATTGGGGTGGAAGAACACCCGCTCCCTGATCGGTCCCACCGCGATCTCGCCGATCTCTTCATAGCCCTGGCGCTGGTAGAACGCCAGGTAGTGCGCATTACCGGTGTCCAGCACCACGCCCTCGGTGCTGGCGTCCTCCGCGCACCAGTCGTGCACGGCCTGCAGCAGTTGCTCGCCGTAGTGCCGGCCCTGGAACTGCGGGTGCACGCCCAGCAGCGGCAGGACATGGACATTGTCGCCCGGCAGGCAGCCGGCCAGCGCGGCCTGGTAGTCCAGGTAGCGCCGGGTGCAGCGCAGGCCGGTGCCGAGGATCATGCGCAGGCGCCAGGCCCAGCTGTCGGCTACGCCCAGGCGCCGCTGCGGCGGCACGATCAGCGCCAGGCCGATCAGGCGGTCCTCCAGCAGCAGGCCGATCGCCGGTAACTGCAAGTAGAAGTGCTGGCGCACCCATTCGCGCACCATCACCCGCAGGCGACGCTCGTAGCCGGGGCGCTGGCCCTCGAACAGCCAGGCGAAGGTCGGCTCGTGGCGATAGGCATGGTAGAGCAGCGAACGCGCCTCACGGGCGTAGCCGGCGTCGAGCAGGCAGGTCCGGGCCGGGGCGGCGATGACGTCGGGCATTGCGGGCAGTCCTCCTGGAATGGGCGTACAGTGCCTTGGAGCCAGATTCCGGCGCTGGGTTCACCTCCTCCAGCACGTTAGCAGTGCCCGCCGCGCGGCGCCATGCTGGCCGTGGCCGGCGATGTCGGCTAGCATCCGTGGCTTTTACCAGGATCATCTTTCCATGAAGATCGTCTCGTTCAACATCAATGGCCTGCGCGCCCGTCCGCACCAGCTGGCGGCGCTGATCGACAAACACCAGCCGGACGTGATCGGCCTGCAGGAAACCAAGGTCAGCGACGATCAGTTCCCGTTGGCCGACGTCGAGGCGCTCGGCTACCACGTGCACTACCACGGCCAGAAGGGCCACTACGGCGTCGCCCTGCTCTCGCGCCAGGCGCCGCTGTCGTTGTTCAAAGGCTTTGCCAGCGATGAAGAGGACGCCCAGCGCCGTTTCATCTGGGGCACTTTCGCCGATGCCGACGGCACGCCGATCACCGTGATGAACGGTTACTTCCCCCAGGGCGAGAGCCGCGACCACCCCACCAAGTTCCCGGCCAAGCAGCGCTTCTACAGCGACCTGCAGGCGCTGCTGGAAAGCCAGTTCCAGAACAGCCAGCCGCTGGTGGTGATGGGTGACCTGAACATCTCGCCCCAGGACTGCGACATCGGTATCGGCGCGGACAACGCCAAGCGCTGGCTGAAGACCGGCAAGTGCAGCTTCCTGCCCGAGGAGCGCGAATGGATGGAGCGGCTCAAGGGCTGGGGCCTGGTCGACAGCTTCCGCCACCTGCACCCGGAAGTGGCCGACCGCTTCAGCTGGTTCGACTACCGCAGCCGCGGCTTCGAGGACGAGCCCAAGCGCGGCCTGCGCATCGACCTGATCATGGCCTCCCAGGGCTTGCTGCCACGGGTCAAGGCCGCCGGGGTCGACTATGAGCTGCGCGGGATGGAAAAGCCTTCGGACCATGCGCCGATCTGGCTTGAGTTGGGTTGAGCCGCTATCAGGCGCTGGGCGATAGCCTTGCAGCGCCTATGAGATCGAGCGGCGCTCGATCTCATAGGCGCCACACCTCTCTCGTCAAACACTTACACAAATCCCCCTTAAACATCGCCTCGTTCATTTCGTCCATCAGCACGAACTCCCGCTGTCTGCCCAGCAACCCTGAACAAGGCTTCCCCATGACCGCACCCCTGAACCGCCTCACCCTGGCCGCCCTGCTGGTCGCCTGCAGCCTGCCGGCCCTGGCCGCGGCGCCCGCGCACAAACCCGGCACGGTGTTCCGCGACTGCGCCAAGACCTGCCCGGAAATGGTGGTGCTGCCCGCCGGCAGCTTCATGATGGGTACCCCGGACGACGAAAAAGGCCGCCAGGACGACGAAGGCCCACTGCACCAGGTAACCTTCAAGAAGGCCTTTGCCGTCAGCCAGTACCAGATCACAAACGGGGAATGGAAAGCCTACCTCAAGGCCAGTGGCTACAAGGTCCCCAACGGCGACACCCGCCCGGGCCGTGAATGCATCGCGGGCGTGCCGCGCTACCAACAGGGTGACCGCCAACCCGCCGTGTGCCTGAACTTCCACGAAGCCGAGGCCTACGCCTCGTGGCTGTCGAAGAAGACCGGCAAGGTCTACAAGGTGCTCAGCGAGTCCCAGCGCGAATACGCCGTGCGCGGCGGCAGCACCGGGCCGTTCCCCTTCCCGCTCGATGACAACGACGAGCAGAAGTACCAGATCTCCAAGCACGCCAACACCTACGGCCCCACGGACGGTTTCTCCTTCACCTCACCCGTCGGCAGCTTCCCGCCCAACGCCTACGGCGTCTACGACGGCCACGGCAACGTCTACGAGTGGACCCGCGACTGCTACGTCGACAGCTACGCCAGCGCCCCCACCGACGGCAGCCCGCAGACCAACAGCAGCGAATGCGAGGACCGCCGAGTGATCCGCGGCAACGACTACACCGAGGCGCCGATCTTCTCCCGTTCGGGCAACCGCAACGAACGCAGCTCCACCCTGCGCGGCGACTGGATCGGTTTCCGCGTCGCCCGCGAACTCTAAGCCCTCCCCACTTCCGGCGCCCCTGGCGCCGGATCCGCCTCGCCACTAAATCCGCGCAAAACCCTCTCGTCTACCAAGATCAGGGCCTGGTCCGCCGCCCTGCGCCAACGAATACTCACGAGATGACTCCATGACGTCCAAGACCCCCAGCCTCGCCCAGGAAACCCTGCGGATACTCAAGCCGTTCTGGATGCTGGTCGCGCTTTCGGCGGCCCTCGGCGTGGTCAGCGGCCTGAGCGTCACCGCCCTGCTGGCCACCATCAACAGCGCGATGAACGCCGTGGGCGGGCCGGACACCCGCACCGCCCTGCTGTTCGGCGGCCTGTGCCTGCTGACCCTGGCCTGCTCCACCGGCTCGAACCTGCTGACCAACTACGTCGGGCAGAAGGTGGTGGCGCGCCTGCGCCGCGAACTGGCCGCCAAGGTGCTGGTGGCGCCGATCGCGCAACTGGAGCGCTACCGCGCCCACCGCCTGATCCCGGTACTGCTCAACGACGTCAGCACCATCAGCGCCTTCGCCCTGTCGGTGGCGCCGATGGTCATCGCCTTCACCGTCACCCTCGGCTGCCTGTCCTACCTGGCGCTGCTGTCCTGGCAGATCCTGCTGGTCACCGTGCTGACCGTGGTGATCGGCACCGGCGCGCAGTTCCTCGCCCACCGCCACGGCATGAAGAACATCCTCACCGCGCGTAACAACGAGGACGAGCTGCAGAAGCACTACCAGGCCCTTTCCGGTGGTGCCAAGGAGCTGCGCATCCAGCGCCAGCGCCGCCAGCACATGCACGACCAGCTGATCCACGGCGCCACCGAACGCATCTGCAAGGCCAACATCCGCGCGGCGAACATCTTCGTCAGCGCCGAGACCTTCGGCTCGATGCTGTTCTTCGCGGTGATCGGCATCGCCATCGCCTTCCAGGCCCTGTGGCCGAGCACCGACAAGACCGTGCTGGGTGGTTTTGTGCTGGTGATGCTGTACATGAAGGGGCCACTGGAACAGCTGATCACCAACCTGCCGAGCATCAGCCGGGCACAGATCGCCCTGCGCCGTATCGCCGAACTGTCCCAGCGTTTCTCCTCGCCCGAACCGCACCTGCTGGTCAGCGACCGTGCACCGCAGGTGACCGAGGTCAGCTCCATCGAACTGCGTCAGCTGCGCTATGACTACCCTCAGGTCGAAGGCAGCCAGCCGTTCCACCTGGGCCCGGTGGACCTGACCATCCGCCAGGGCGATATCGTCTTCATCGTCGGCGAGAACGGTTGCGGCAAGACCACCCTGATCAAGCTGCTGCTGGGCCTGTACACCCCGCAACAGGGCGAGGTGCGCCTCAACGGCGAAGCGGTCACACCGCAGCGCCTGGACGACTACCGCCAGCTGTTCACCACCATCTTCGCCGACTACTACCTGTTCGACGAACCGCTGCCGGGCCTCGCCGAGCTGCCGCCTGAGGCCGCCAAGTACCTCGAACGCCTGGACATCGCCCACAAGGTCGGGATCCGCGACGGCAGCTTCACCACCACCGACCTGTCCACCGGCCAGCGCAAGCGCCTGGCGCTGATCAACGCCTGGCTCGACCAGCGTCCGGTGCTGGTGTTCGACGAGTGGGCCGCCGACCAGGACCCGGCCTTCCGCCGGGTGTTCTACACCGAGCTGCTGCCGGAGCTGAAACAGCAAGGCAAGACCATCATCGTCATCTCCCACGACGACCGCTACTTCCCGGTGGCCGACCAGCTGGTGCGCATGCACAGCGGCAAGATCCTGGTCGAACGCAACCAGGAACCGGCCCTGCCCGCCTGACCCCTCCTCCACGGGCGGTGGCCCTGTCACCGCCCGCGCCGCTTAAATTCCCCGCCGCACCGCTCGTTCCCCTATTGCCGCACGCTGAATCAACCCTGCCTACAGGGAAGTCGCAGGTCACGCCTCTACCAACCGCAATAATTATTTTTCCGGTTTTGGCATTCGCATGCGTCCTACTCGCAACGGAATAATTTTCATTTACTTTGCGTACCTTGAGCCAGAGCATAAAAATGCCAATACCAGCCAACACCCTGACCCCCTTGAGCAAAGCGCTGATGCTGCGCCGGATGCTGCGCTCCTCGCCGGCCATGGCCACCCTCGGCCTCGCCCTGTCCCTGCCGCTGGCCGCCCAGGTGCAGGCCCAGGAGCAGGACTTCGACATCCCGGCCCAGTCGCTGGCCAGCGCCCTGCAAGAGCTGGGTCGCCAGGGCAACCTGCAGGTGCTGTTCAGCCCGGAAACCGTCCAGGGCCTGCGCAGCAGCCCGGTCAAGGGCCGCTTCTCGCCAACCCAGGCAGCTGGGGAGCTGCTCAGGAACAGCGGGATTCGCTACAGCGTGCAGGACAACACCCTGATCATCAGCGGCGCGGCGGAGTCCGGCTCGGCCATGACCCTGGACGCCACCACCATCAACGGCCAGGTGCTCGGCGCCACCACCGAGGGCAGCAACTCCTACACCACCGGTGCGGTGACCATCGGCAAGACCGCGCAGTCGCTGCGTGAAACCCCGCAGTCGGTGACCGTGGTCACCCGCAAACTGATGGACGACAAGAACCTGGTGTCGCTGGACCAAGTGATGGCCCAGACCACCGGTATCACCCGCGCCAACCGCGGCTACGGCAACCACCACTTCAGCTCCCGCGGCTTCGACCTCACCGACGAAAGCTACATGGTCGACGGCGTGCCCGGGCAGGCCTACGCCTACACCGGCTGGATGACCCCGGACATGGCGATCTTCGACCGCGTCGAAGTGCTGCGTGGTGCTTCCGGCCTGCTGGTCGGCGCCGGCAACCCGGGCGGCGCGGTGAACCTGGTGCGCAAGCGCCCGACCGCCGACCCGCGCTTCACCGTGATCACCCGCGCCGGCTCCTGGGACAACTACCGCCTGGACCTGGATGCCAGTGGCCGTCTCAACCCCCAGGGCACCCTGCGCGGGCGCATGGTCGCCTCCTATGAGGACCGCGGCTACTTCACCGACGTCACCAAGTCCAAGCGGCCACTGCTGTACGGGATCGTCGAGGCCGACCTGAACGATGCCACCACCGTCGCCCTGGGCCTGCGCCGCCAGACTTCGCGCATCGACGGCTACAGCGTGCTGGGCATCCCCAACAACCCCGATGGCAGCAACCCGCACCTGAAGCGCTCGACCTACCTGGGCCAGGACTGGACCAAGCTGCAGACCGACATGGACGAGGTGTTTGCCGACCTCACCCACCGTTTCAACGACAACTGGACCGCCAAGCTGGCGCTGTCCCATTCCGAGGGTGGCTACAACCGTAGCGCCATCGAGTGGGGTGCGCGGGAAACCCTGGAGTACAACGCTCCCGGCGGTCCGACGGTCAACACCGTCAGCTATCACAAGTTCGATGTGACCTCCAATGCCGTCGACGGCCACCTGGACGGCACCTTCGAGGCCTTCGGCCTGACCCACCAGTTGACCCTCGGCGCCAACTGGTCCAAGCGCAAGATGAACGACAAGGACAACACCATCGCGCTACCGAGCCCGATCCCGCTCAATGTGTTTGATCCCAATCACAGCAATATCCCTGAGCTGCAGCGTAACGGCTGGAAGTCCATGGACGACACCATCGACACCCGCTACGGCACTTACCTGAGCGCCCGCCTGCACGCGACCGAAGACCTGAGCTTCGTCCTCGGTGGTCGCCTGAGCTGGTACAAGAACGAAGCCTGGAACGGCCCAAAGGTGACGACCAGTCGCCAGGATGAAGAGTTCACGCCCTTCGTCGGTGCGATCTACGACCTGAACGACCAGTGGTCGTGGTACGCCAGCTACGCCGATATCTTCCTGCCGCAGGCCAACTACCGCACCGTCAGCGGCAGCGTGCTCGACCCGTCCATCGGTTCGAACTACGAGACCGGTATCAAGGGCGAGCTGTTCGACAAGCGCCTGAACGTGTCCTTCGCCGTGTTCTACATCGAGCAGGAAGACGTGGCCCAGCAAGACGCGGCCAACCGCGGCAAGTGCCCGACCGACCCGGCCGGCCGCTGCTGGACCAATGGCGATGGCATCAACCGCAGCAAGGGCTTCGAGGCCGAGGCCACCGGCGAACTGCTGCCGGGCCTGCAGGTCGCGGCCGGCTACACCTACAACACCACCAGCTCGTCCGAGGGCGGCCCGATCTCGGCGCAGACCCCGAAACACATGGTGCGCGTGAACACCAACTACACCTTCCCGGGTGAATGGAACCGCCTGAGCGTCGGTGGTGGTGTCTCGGCGCAGAACTCCTATGTCGATGCCTACAACGAGGCGTACAACAGCGGCCGTGCGATCTTCGACGCCCGCGCCGCCTACAAGCTCGACGAGCACTGGACCGTCGGCGTGGACGTCGAGAACCTGTTCGACCGCAAGTACTTCGACTCCATGGGCTACTGGACCCGCGGCACCACCTACGGCACCCCGCGTAGCTACATGTTCACCCTGCGCGGCGACTTCTAAGCCCCGCGTTGCATGACCGGCGCCCCCTCTCGAGGGGGCGCTGTGCTTTCAGCGCCAGCGAGCGCCCCTGTTGTCTTTCCCCGCGTCCCGCCGCACACTCGTGCGCGCCAGCCAGGAAGCGGAGTCCGCAGTGCCCACGCCACGTCAGTTCAGCAAGAAGACCAGCACCAGCAACATGCTGCGGCTCAAGTCCGGCGATACCGGCAACCAGCGCCCCTACCGCGTCGACTTCGTCCTGCTCGAGCATTTCTCCATGGCCAGCTTCACCGTGGCGATGGACGTGCTGGTCACCGCCAACCTGCTGCGTGCCGACAGCTTCACCTCCACCCCGCTGTCCCTGGCGGGTGATCGCGTGCTCAGCGACCTGGGCCTGGAACTGGTGGCCAGCCCGCTGGCGCCGCGCAGCCTGCAGGACCTCGACCTGCTGGTGATCTGCGGCGGCCTGCGCACACCCTTGAAATACCCCGACCTCGACCGCCTGCTGGGCGATTGCGCCAGCCACGGCATGACCCTCGGCGGGCTGTGGAACGGCGCCTGGTTCCTCGGCCGCGCCGGGGTGCTCGACGACTATGGTTGCAGCGTGCACCCCGAGCAGCGCGCCAGCCTGGCCGAGATCAGCCCGCAGACGCGCATCACCCCGGCCAGCTTCACCCTCGACCGCGACCGCCTGAGCGCCGCCAGTCCCAACGGCGCCATGGAGCTGATGCTCGGGCTGGTCCGGCGGCTGTACGGCGATGCCCTGGCCGAAGGCGTCGAGGAGATCCTGTCGTTCTCCGGGGCGCGCTATCGCCAGGTCGGGCCGGGGGCGAAGAAGTCCATGAGCCTGCACCTGCGCACCATCGTCGAGCTGATGGAGAACAACCTCGAGGAGACCCTGAGCCTCGACCAGCTGGCCACCTACTCCGGGCGTTCGCGGCGGCAGATCGACCGCTTGTTCCAGGCCCAGCTGGGCACCTCGCCCAGGCGCTACTACATGGAGCTGCGCATCACCAAGAGCCGACGATTGCTGCAGTATTCGGACCTGTCGGTGATGGAGGTGGCGGTGGCCTGCGGGTTCGTCTCGGTTTCGCACTTCAGCAAGTGCTATGCGGCGTACTTCGGCTATCCGCCGTCGCGGGAGCAGCGGCTCGGGGAATGATGTTGCCTGGGCCGGCCCTATCGCGGGGCAAGCCCGCTCCCACGCCCGCCATCTGGCCGCCTGTGTGGGAGCGGGCTTGCCCCGCGATAGGGCCAGAGCGGACAACGAATCAACCCGGCTCATTCAACAACGCCTGAATCACCCGCTCCTGCCCCGCATAATCCCCCTCGCCAAAGTGCACATGGCGCACCTGCCCCTTGCGATCGACAAAGTAATGCGCCGGCCAGAACTGGTTGCCCCAGGCGTTCCAGATCCGGTAGCCATTGTCCACCGCCACCGGGTAGGCGATGCCCAGTTGCTGCACCTGCGCCCGGACATTGCCCAGGTCGTGCTCGTAGTCATACTCCGGCGTATGCACCCCGACCACCACCAGCCCCTGCTCGCCATAGCGCCGCGCCCAGTCGTTGACATGGGGCAGGCTACGCCGGCAGTTGATGCAGTCGTAGGTCCAGAAATCCACCAGCACCACCTTGCCCTTGAGCGCGGTGCCATCCAGTGGCGGCGAGTTGAGCCACTGCTCGGCCCCCGCCAGCGACGGCATGGGGCCGTAGCTGTCACGGGCCAGCAGGTGGCCGGCCAGGCCCAGCCCGAGCAGGGCCAGGGCCACGCCGCCGGCCTTGAGCAGGCGGCGCTTGCCGCGCGCCTCAGTTGTCATGGCAGCCACTGGTGGCGTAGGAGCGGTACTCGACGCTCTGCGGCTTGCCCTGGGAGTCGAGGTAGTCCATGCGGGTCTTCACCGGCCCGCAGGTGGTGCCTGGCGCATCCTTGACCGACAGCACCTTCTTCACATCCAGCCGGTCGCCGTAGTGGTATTGCATCACGCTGGCGTCGTTGAGCGAGCTGCTGCTGGCCTGGGCCGTCAGGGCGCCGAGGCCGAGGACGGCGAACAGGGCGGCGCTGGCAAGGGTCTTGAGGTTCATGGCGTGTCTCCTTGTGCGGATTCTGGTTTGGGAAGGCTTCCCTCCCCGGTCGAGAGCCATTTCACGCCTGCCAGGTATCGCGCATGTGTCCGGCCAGGGGCCGCCGTGCTTCTTCCTGTATCTATGTCGCCAGCAGATACACTGCAATACAAACCCGGGCAGGCAAGCCCGGATCCACTCGGTACACTGCGCCCATTCCCCACGTACAAGGACACCCCGATGGAACACGCCGATCACATCCTGATCGTCGACGACGACCGCGAGATCCGCGAACTGGTCGGCAACTACCTGAAGAAGAACGGGCTGCGCACCAGCATCGTCGCCGATGGCCGGCAGATGCGCGCCTTCCTGGAAAACAACGCCGTCGACCTGATCGTCCTCGACATCATGATGCCCGGCGACGACGGCCTGCTGCTGTGCCGCGAACTGCGCGCCGGCAAGCACCGCAACACGCCGGTGCTGATGCTCACCGCGCGCAACGACGAGACCGACCGCATCATCGGCCTGGAGATGGGCGCCGACGACTACCTGACCAAGCCGTTCTCCGCCCGCGAGCTGCTGGCGCGGATCAACGCCGTGCTGCGCCGCACACGCATGCTGCCGCCGAACCTGACCATCAGCGAGAGCAGCCGGCTGATCGCCTTTGGCCCATGGCGGCTGGACACCACCGCCCGCCACCTGCTCGACAACGAAGGCACCCTGGTGGCACTGTCGGGTGCCGAGTACCGCCTGCTGCGGGTGTTCCTCGACCATCCGCAGCGGGTGCTCAGTCGCGAACAGCTGCTCAACCTCACCCAGGGCCGCGAGGCGGACATCTTCGACCGCTCCATCGACCTGCTGGTCAGCCGCCTGCGCCAGCGCCTGGGCGACGACGCCCGCGAGCCGACCTGCATCAAGACCGTGCGCAGCGAAGGCTACGTGTTCTCGCTACCGGTGCAATTGCTGGAGTCGCCGGCATGAAATGGCCGCGCACCCTGGCTTCGCGCCTGGCCCTGATCTTCTTCACCGGGCTGGTGCTGGCCTACGGCCTGTCGTTCAGCCTGCAGGCCTACGAGCGTTACGTCAGCAGCCGCTCGATGATGCTCAGCAACCTGGAGCTGGATGTCTCGACCTCGGTGGCCATCCTCGACCGCCTGCCCGCCGCCGAACGCCCGGCCTGGCTGTCACGCCTGGAGCGACGCACCTACCGCTACCGGCTGGACGGCGGCCTGCCCGGCGAAGCCATGCCCAGCGCCGACCCGCCGATGGCCGCCGAGTCCATCGTCAAGGCCATCGGTGACCGCTACGCCCTGACCTTCCAGGAAATCCCCGGCCCCAACGCGCACTTCCAGGCCCACCTGCGCCTGGCCGACGGCGCGCCGCTGACCATCGATGTCACCCCCGCCGCCGTGCCGGTGGCCACCTGGCTGCCGGTGGTGCTGCTGATCCAGCTGGCGGTGCTGCTGGCCTGCACCTGGCTGGCCGTGCGCCTGGCCATCGGCCCGCTGACCCGCCTGGTCCAGGCGGTAGACAACCTCGACCCGAACAGCCCCGGCCCGCAGCTCGACGAGAGCGGCCCACGCGAGGTGCGCTACGCCGCCGTTGCCTTCAATGCGCTGCAGGCGCGCATCGGCGCCTACCTCAAGGAGCGCATGCAGCTGCTCGCCGCCATCTCCCACGACCTGCAGACACCGATCACGCGCATGAAGCTGCGGGTCGAGCAGATGGACGACGGCCAGGAGAAGGACAAGCTGGCGCACGACCTGGACGCCATGGAACACCTGGTGCGCGAGGGCGTGGCCTATGCCCGCAGCATGGACAGCGGCACCGAGGCGCCGTGCCGGGTCAACCTCGACGCCTTCCTCGACAGCCTGGTATTCGACTACCAGGACAGCGGCGCCCGGGTGGACCGCCGCGGCAGCGCCCAGGCGACCCTGCAAACCCGTCCCCATGCTTTGCGCCGGGTGCTGGTGAACCTGGTGGACAATGCCCTCAAGTTCTCCGGCGCCGCGCAGCTGGAGGTGGGCTGCGAAAACGGCGTGACACTGATCCGCGTGCTCGACGATGGCCCGGGCATCCCCGAGGCGGAACTCGACGACGTGCTCAAGCCGTTCTACCGGGTCGAGGGTTCGCGCAACCGCAGCACCGGCGGTACCGGGCTGGGGCTGGCGATCGCCCAGCAACTGACCCAGGCCATGGGCGGCAGCCTAACCCTGCGCAACCGTGCCGAAGGGGGGCTGTGCGCGCAGGTCGAACTGCGCTGAGATCCATGCATTGCCTGTTAGTGAAAGTCCCGGCTGCGCACATCCAGCCCCTGCAACAAGGGGCTGATGTCCTCCAGTCGTCGGGCGATCAGGTGCCGCACCCCGCTCTCCTGCTCCAGGCACCCGCTCACCTTGAGCAATTTCGAGCCCACCAGCGCCCGCCGCTGGCGCTCGGCCAGGTCGCGCCAGACCACCACGTTGACCATCCCGTGCTCATCCTCGAGGGTGACGAAGGTCACGCCACTGGCGGTCTGCGGGCGCTGCCGGCCGACCACGATGCCGGCCACGGCAATCGTGTCGCCATGCTCGACCCCCGCCAGTTCCGTCGAGCTGCGACAACCCAGCGCCCGCAAGCGTGAACGCAGCAGGGTCAAGGGATGCGGTCCGAGGGTGGTGCCCAGGGTGTCGTAGTCGGCGGCCAGGTCCTCGGCGACACTCGGCAGCGGCAACATCACCGCCTGCTCGGGCACGGAGTCGACCTCGGCAAACAGCGGCAACTGCGCCTGCACCGCCGCCACCTGCCAGCGCGCCTGGTGGCGGTCACCGGCCAGCCCGCGCAAGGCCCCGGCATCCGCCAGGCGCGCACGGGCCCGAGCGTCGAGCCCGGCACGCAGGCACAGGTCCTCGACGTCGCGCCACGGACGCTGTGCCCGCGCCTGCGCCAGGCGGCGGGCATCGTCTTCCCCGAAGCCACGAATCTGACGCAGCCCCAGGCGGATGGCCAGCGCGCCCTCACCCACGGCTTCCAGCGTGCAGTCCCAGTCGCTATGGAACACATCCACCGGGCGCACTTCGATCCCTTGGCGGCGCGCCTCCTGCAGTAGTTGGTCGGGGCTGTAGAAGCCCATCGGCCAACTGTTGACCAGCGCGCAGGTGAAGATCGCCGGCTCATGGCACTTGAGCCAGCTGCTGGCGTAGCACAGCAGGGCGAAACTGGCGGCGTGGGACTCAGGAAAACCGTAGCTGCCGAAGCCCTTGATCTGCTCGAAGATGCGCTCGGCAAACGCCAGTTCGTAGCCATTGCGCAGCATGCCCGCGATCAACCGCTCGCGGTGCGGTTCCAGGCCGCCATGGCGCTTCCAGGCAGCCATGCTGCGGCGCAACTGGTCGGCCTCGCCCGGGCTGTAGTCGGCGGCGACCATGGCCAGCTCCATCACCTGCTCCTGGAACAACGGCACGCCCAGGGTGCGCTCGAAGACGGCCTGGAGTTTTTCCGATGGATAGGTAACCGGCTCCTGCTTGAGCCTGCGGCGCAGGTACGGGTGGACCATGTCGCCCTGGATCGGCCCGGGACGGACGATGGCCACCTCGATCACCAGGTCGTAGAACTTCACCGGCTTGAGCCGGGGCAGCATGGCCATCTGTGCCCGCGACTCGATCTGGAACACGCCCATGGTCTCGGCGCGGCCGATCATGGCGTAGGTGGCCGGGTCCTCCTTGGGCAGGGTCGCCAGCGTGTACTCGCGCCCCCGGTGCCGGGCGATCAGGTCGAAGCAGCGGCGCAGGGCGCTGAGCATGCCCAGCGCCAGCACATCGACCTTGAGCAGGCCGACCATGTCCAGGTCGTCCTTGTCCCACTGGATCACCGTGCGCTCGGCCATCGCCGCGTTCTCCACCGGCACCAGCCGGTCCAGCGGCTGCTCGGAGATGACAAAGCCGCCGGGATGCTGCGACAGGTGCCGGGGAAAGCCGATCAGTTCCCCCGCCAGCACCAGGATGCGCCGCAGCGAGGGGCTGTGCGCGTCGAAACCGGCCTCGGCCAGGCGCCCGGCATCGGGGATGCGATCACTCCAGCGCCCGCAGCACTTGGCCAGGGCGTCCACCTGGTCGGTCGGCAGGCCGAGCACCCGGGCCACGTCGCGTACCGCGCCAGCGGCATGGTAGCTGCTGACCACGGCGGTGAGTGCCGCACGGTGCCGGCCGTAGCGGCGGAACACGTACTGGATCACTTCTTCACGGCGGTCATGCTCGAAGTCCACGTCGATGTCCGGCGGCTCGTTGCGCTCGCGGGAGAGAAAGCGCTCGAACAACAGGCGATGCTCCATGGGGTCGAGCTCGGTGATGCCGAGGACGAAACACACCACCGAGTTGGCCGCCGAACCGCGCCCCTGGCAGAGGATGCGCTGGCGGCGGGCGAAGGCGACGATGTCGTGGACGGTCAGGAAGTAACTCTCGTAGCCCAGTTCCTCGATCAGTGCCAGCTCCCGCTCCAGCACCGTGCGCACCTTGTCGCTCGGGCCCTGGGGCCAGCGCTCGGGCAGGCCGCGCCGGCACAGTTCGCGCAACCAGCTGGCCGGGGTCTGCCCTTCGGGCACCAGTTCCCGTGGGTACTGGTACTTCAACTGTGACAGGTCGAAGGTGCAGCGCCCGGCAACCTGGGTGGTCTGCGCGAGCAGGTCGGCGGGGTACAGCTCGCGCAGCTGGTCGAGCGACCTCAGGTGACGCTCGCCGTTGGCGAACAGGAAGCGCCCCGCCTCGGCGACCGCGCAATGTTCGCGGATGGCCGTCATGCAGTCCTGCAGTGCCCGCCGCCCGCGCACATGCATGTGCACATCGCCGCAGGCCACCAGCGGGATATCCAGTCGTGCCCCAAGGGCGCGCAGCTGCGCCAGGCGCTGGCCGTCATCGGCCCCGCGGTGCAGGTGCACCGCCAGCCACAGGCGCTCGCCGAACAGCGGCCGCAACCAGGCCGCGTCGCCATCGTCGGGCTCGGCCACCCACAGCGCCAGCAGGCCCTGGTGGTGGGCCTCGAGGTCCTCGGCGAGCAACTGGTAGCTGCCCTTCTCCAAACGCCGCCGGGCGCGGGTGATCAGCGCGCAGAGGTTCTGGTAGCCGACAAGGTCCCCCACCAGCAGGACCAGCTTCGGCCCCTGGTGCACCCGCACCTCGCTGCCGACGATCAGCTTCAGCTGATGCTGCTTCGCTGCCTGCCAGGCCCGGACAATCCCCGCCAGCGTGCATTCGTCGGTGATCGCCAGGGCCTGGTAGCCCTGCTCGCGGGCGCGGCGGAACAGTTCGTCGGCACTGGAGGCGCCGCGCTGGAAACTGAAGTTCGACAGGCAGTGCAACTCTGCATAATCCGGGCTGTTCATGCGAACCAGCCCTGCAACCACAGCGGCCCGGGGCTCGCCAGGTCACGAAAGGCCCAACCGCGCAGGCCGTCGCGGGTCTCGATGCGGTAGTAGTCACGGCGCACGTCGCCACCGTCCCACCAGCCGGACTCGATGCGCTCGGCCTGCCCCAGCAGTTGCAGGCCGGTCTCGCTCAAGAGCTGGGGTGTGGGCAGCAGCCAACCGGGACGACGACCAGGAGCCATCACCCGTTGGCCCTGGGCGCCCTGCTCCACGCCTTGCCAGGCGCACTCGGGGCGATGGTCGGCTGCGGCGCGCAGGCCCCTGACCGCCTCGTCACCGAGCCGTGCCCGCAGCCGTTCACGCAGTTGCTCCCAGGGCTGGGCCTGCTGTGCACGCGGGTCGAACAGCGCCTGGCGTTGCGGCACGAATGGCGGCAGGTCGGCGGCCAGCAGGCGCAGGTTGCGTACCGGCGCCGGAATACGCAGCGGCTCCAGGCGACCACGGGCCAGCTCGAACAGCAGCGAGGCGTCGCGCTCGGCGGCCAGCAGGCCGACCTTGAGCACGGTGTCCGCGCCTTCGGCGTGCTCCAGATGCAGCTCGAAACGCTGCACGCCGCAGTCGCGCCCGGCGAGGAAGGCCGCCAGGTCGCCGATGAGGCGGCGCAAGGGGAACAGCAGCGCCTGGTGCGACTCGACATCGAAATTCAGCTCCAGCCGCGCCTCGAAACGATCAGGCGGCTGGTAGAAGTCCAGCCCCAGGTTGCGCAGGCCGAGCAGCTGATCCAGGTGCAACTGCACCTGGACACTGAAACGTCTGGCCAAGGCATCGCGCGGCAATGCCAGCACCTGCCCGAGCCGGTGCAGGCCCATGCGGGCGAAGGCTTCGGCCGCCTCGGCGGGCAGGCCGACACGCTCGACGGGCATCTCGAGCAAGGCGGCGTGGGTGGCCTGCGGGCAGGTCAGCGCCAGGCCGTCATGGCCATTGGCGAGCATCCTCGCCGCCACCGGGTTGCTGGCCACGACAATGCGCTGACGTAGCCCCAGCGCCGCCAGTTCCTGGCGCAGGCGGGCCTCGAACAATGGCCAGGGGCCGAACAATTGCAGGCTCGAGCCCACCTCCAGCAGCAACGCCCGCGGATAGTGCAGGCTGACCTGGGCGCTGAAGCGGTAGGCCCAGGCTGCCAGCAACTGCTGCAACTGCTCGATGCGTGCCGGCTCGACCTCGACACAGGTGAAACCGTCGGCCAGGGCGCGGGCGGCGGTCAGCGTCTGCCCGGCGCGCAGGCCCAGCTCAGCGGCCGCCGGGTTGACCGCCCGCAGCACGCGGCGCTGGGGCGGCCCGCCGAGCAGCACCAGCGGTGCCTCGGGGTCGTCGCGTTCGCGCAGGACGGTGTCCAGCGCCAGCTGTGGCAACAAAATGCAAGCCCAGAGCATGGCGCATCACTCCCGCCCCGGGCAGGCGATGGGCGTGGCCGGCGCCAGGCCGCCCCGGCACTTGAGCACGCGCCATTGTGCCGGACGCAGGTCGAGGGCGATGCGCAGGGCGGCGGGTGATGGGTTCAGCGCGGCCTGGTGCGGGCGACAGGCAAACGCCAACGCGTCGCCTGTCTCCGCGGCCACCTGCAGGCGGCGCAGGGCACGATCGTCGGCATACCCTGGCCAGCACAGCACGGCGGCGCAACTGCCCGAGCGCAGGCACTGCTCGGCCGCCCACAAGGCATCGGCCGCCTCGGCATCGACCAGCACCAGCCAGCGCAGGTCCACCCCGGCGGCCTGCCAGGCTGGCGCGTAGGGAATGAATGGCGGCGCCACCAGCACCACCCGTTGCCCCTCCCCGGTCAACCGGGCGAGTGTCGGCCAGAGCAGTTGCAGCTCACCGCAGCCGGGGCTGGCCAGCAGCAGCTCGCTCAGTGCCGCCGCCGGCCAGCCGCCTTCCGGCAGACGATGGTCGAGGCTGGCATGCCCGGTGGGTTGCAGGCCCTGCGGACGCGCCAGGGACTGCCGCCCACGCCATACCTGGCGCTGGTCGAGCAGCCGGTCGAGTTCGACCACGGCGCCCATCAGTCACGCCTCAGCAGGCCGCAGAACACGCCTTCGATGAAGAACTCGTGCCCGGGGGTCACGTCGATGGGGGCATAGGCCGGGTTGCGCGGCAGCAGGCGATAGCCATCGCGGGTGCGCTGCAGGCGCTTGATGGTCACCTCGCCGTCGAGCCGGGCGACCACGATCTGCCCGTCGCGGGCCTCGCCCTGCTGGCGGATGCCGACCAGGTCGCCGTCGAAGATGCCGTCATCGATCATCGAATCGCCGCGCACCTTGAGCAGGTAGTCGGGGGTGCGCCGGAACAGGCTGGGGTCGAGCAGCAACTGCTCGTGGATGTCGAGGTCGGGGCCGATCGGCGCACCGGCGGCGACCTGGCCAAGTACCGGGATCTCGAGGATTTCGGGCCGGCGCAGAGGCTCGGCCAGGCGGATGCCACGCGCCTGGTTGGGCGTGACGTCGATGAACCCGGCCTGGCTCAGGGCGGTGATGTGCTTGCGCGCCACGCTGCGCGAGGCGAAACCGAAGCGCTCGGCGATGTCGGCCAGCGATGGTGGCTGGCCTTGATCGGTGATGCGCTCGCGGATGAAGCCGAGGATGGCGCGGCGTTTGGGGGATAAAGTGTCCATGGAGTACATTTGTACTCTTTTTTCAAAACACTGAACAGTCCCCTTCGTCGCCGGCCCTCCCCGCCTCGCAGTGATCAGAACTGAAAAGGCCAAAAGGCGGTAAGTCAAACCCCCAAATCGACCCTACCGCACATTCCCTAAACATTAGTTCCAGGCCGCCCACCACCATCGCGTGGTCTCAGTCGTTCCGCCTGGTCCTCTCTGTGTCTACTGTGTCATCGGGGGATGCTCCTAGGCCGTTGCGTGAAAGCTCCACACCCGTGGCGTACATACGCTTCCGCTGAACGACCGCCCTTGCCACGTCGACCATAAAAGCCACACAGCTATGGCTTTGCTTACTGTTGATTTGGGGGCATGCTGTTAACGAAAGGTCGCGAGGGGAACAAGTCATGAACCAAGAGGCATTTCAAATAAGCGCGCTGTCAGCTGCTGAATTGGCTGATTACCTACGCAACACGAAAGGGACAACCTCTCCAGGGGAACGTTACGCCAGGGCTTTTGGCCTCAACCCAGCTGAGTTTGACGTTTACCTCGCTACGTATCGCAAAAGCCAGTCAGATGGTGCAACCACGACTGACTCCGAAGCAGCGCTACGCTTCATAACAGATGTCCTACGTGTGGTTCTGACGGTGACTGAGACCGGTGCGACTATCGAGCAAGCAATTGGCTGGTTCCGCCAAGATCAATTGTTAACTTTCGAGGGGCGAACTGCGGAGCAACTAGTCAGTCAGGGCCAAGTTGAGCAGGTGCTGCAATTTCTGGCCTCCTGGCAGGCCGGGAGTCAAGGATGAGTAACGACGCCTACCTACAGACCGGCCAGCAACCGAACTATCACTTATGCTATCGAACCATCCTTTGCGCCATGGATGAGCGATACGACATACGCGGCTATGTACTAGCGGAAATGGTGAAAGCATGTCTGAAGCACCGAGCCTGTCTATCTGCGGCCCAGCGCGAGTGCTTTATGCGATATGCGCAACCGGAGGCGATCCTCTATCTCGAATATCTAACGGCCAATTTATTGTTTGGCCCACAGGGACGCTTTTCACCCAAGGAGTATCATTATTCACAAACAGCAGATATCAATCAGTTTCGAGGCCTCTGATGAAAAATGAAAAGAGCTAGCGCACAGGACATCGGACAGGATCAAACTCGCACTTACTCGGAAGCCGATTAATCGGAGTATCATCCGCGAGCTGTAAGAAAGGGGTAATGGTACAACCTTGATCAACCAGCGCCGTTTTGCACTAATCTGGAACCCGTTCACCATTATCCGCCAGACAAAGAAGGCGAGGTGGTTGGGCCTGGGCATTTTGTCTTTCACTCTAGGTTAGCGGATCGCAACGTCCGATCAGCCGCACATTAGTAATGATGCGATGGTCCCTGGAGGCACCCCCAATCTTGCGTTCAAATCAACGGGCAGCGATTTCGCCCAGTCGGCGTCAAGATAGTCGCCTTCTTCATTGCACGAGTGACAGCGACACGCATGGCTAAACGGGCCTGACGCACGCGATCCGGGGTTGCTTCGGTCGGCAAGAAACGCCCCTTCATCACTCCCTCATAAAGAATGACCTCTGTGAATTCCTTTCCCTTCGACTTGTGCATGGTCATCAGATGGAGCCCCTTCCAGTCCCTGGTGACAGCTTGAAAGTGGTCCTGAATAAGAGCATCCCGCACCAGCTTCTCTGCTCCTGAATAGCCTTCAGCTGAGCGCCACATCTCGCTCAAACGGCTTCGAAGTAGCGACCCCTTCCCAAGCAAGCGCACATACCGACCATCTATACCGATCTGCTTGAAAACCTGCTCGGTGCTTGAATCCAGAAATTGTCGTGCGGCAACCCAGTCAACTTGGGGGTCGCCAGTCAATTGCAACTCAAGACGCTGGACTGCAATAAGCTGTGCGGCAGCAAGAACCCGCTTGTGCGGCGCTCGACGAAGTGCTTGCCCACCGAACAACTGCTCCAGAGCGAGTACCAATTCCAAGTGAGCCTTGCTTGGGGCTTTCTCGCCTTTCCTGCCACGCAGATGAGCACATAGGTTTCTAAGAAGTCTTTCAGTAATGAGTTCAGCATTCGCGCCACCTTCCAGCAACGCGGCGATCGCCGTAGCAGAGAGCGCTGCTGCCTCCTGGTCGAACGCCACCTCATGGGAAAGCCTGGGCAGATTGTCCGCATCACTCGAAAGGTACGCAGAAACCTCAGCCATGAAGCTTTTGCTGGGAACCAGAATGGCTAGTGACCAATCACGTCCGTCTCTATTCAACCGTGCTATAGCAGTCAGAATGGCAAATTTGAAAGCCCGATGGAGCATCCCCTTGCGCGGCGCATAGGGTGTAACCGACACATGGGTGTAGGCTCTGCCCCGATTTACTCCTGCCAGCAGATCGTTGCCGAACTGGACGATGTCGGTCCCTGTGCTCCGGTGATTTTCCATTCCAAAAGAAAAGGAGGCGGGGCGGTAGGCCTGTTCGAACTCTTGAATCCTGCTAGCACTGGCACCGCGGAATTCGTAGATTCGTTGTTCCGGATCAGCTAAAGCCAGCACCTGGCTATGCCGAGTCAACGCCCGAATGAAACGCCACTCATCCTCGTTCGTGTCCTGGAACTCGTCGAGTATGATCAGTGGATAGCTGTTGCCGTAGATGCGCTGCAGCGACTGGCTTCTCTCCAGCAACATGGCAGCATTGCTGGCGAACAGGTCGAAGTGCAACAGTCCCTCCTCCTCGAGCAGCCTGATTTTCTCCAAGGCTATCTGTTCTTCGCTCAATGTGGACAATCGCGCAGCAGCCTCTGGCGGAGGAAGAAGCGATAAGGGTCGCCCGTTGCGGAGCAAGTAGCCATGGCTGCGCAGCAAATTCCACGTGAAGCCATGATAGGTGTTGACCTCGAGCCGAGCCTGCTCAAGTTTCGGCAGCATTTTCCCGGCCTGTTCCGCAACCCTCGCGACCGTTGCCCTGGCGAAGCTCAGGAACAGTACCTGCTGATACTCTGTGAGGTCTAGTCGGCCTAGAAATGCTTCAGCTTTGAGCAATGCGACTGTGGTTTTCCCTGAGCCAGGGCCGCCCATCACCACCAGATGTCTGGGTGACTCGATAACATCCCGTCGAGACTGATCAAGCACCATCATCTGTTAAGGCCCAACCAAATCGAGAAAGTCATCATCCAGTTCCGAAAGTTCAGGCTCGGGCTTCTTGGGAACAATTGTGGCTGTAATGCTCTCGAGGGTGCTGACAATGAATTCCGGGAGTTGATGTCGGGTCATGGCGGTACAAAGTAAGCTGGCAGCAGCACCATCGCCTTTCCAGCGCTTCAGCAGCACCCCTAGAATCGCTGCTACCTCATCCTTCGTGGCATCAGGGCCCGGGGCCTTGTCCTTTAAGTCTGAAGGCCAAGCACCGCTGTCGACCAGAGACGCAACCCAGCCACGCAACACTTCCTCATCGGTTCCTTTGAGAACGACGTTCTCGAAACCTTTCTCAGGCGCTTGATAGGGGTAGTCGACCGACGCCCTAATAGCTTCCAATTGCTCGGGTGCCTGCTCGTCGAAAACGGCATAGACCTTCTTCCCGAGCCTGCGGTAGTAGGCACCCATCGGAGCGATCAGCGAGTCAGTCGTCGCATCGATGATTGGGATGCCCAACGCCTCAAGCGGCATGAAAGACTCCGGCTCCTGCAGATGAAGCAGTCGCGCTACGGCGGGCCAAGCGTCATATTCCGTCCGGCCCTCGGCAATCAGCACCCGACGTGCCAGAAGGGCCTCACAAACACGCAGCCGCATGTCTTGCCGGTACATTTTTGCTTTGATGCCCGGCGGCAGCCCTGCAGGCATAGCACTCAAGTTTCCATCGTTTCGGCTGATAACGATTACCTGCTCGGGGTCGAACTCTTCGAGCACGTAAGGCGAATGCGAGGTAAACAGCGCCTGGGCTGACTTGCTGCGCACACCGTTGATGATGCGTTTTTGAATATGCGGCGGGATTGCTATCTCTGGCTCCTCCATCGCAAAAATCACGTTCTGCTTTAGCTCCGCGATCAGTGACAGAAGTGCCAGTACCATCATGTTAACAGTACCGGTGCCTTGGCTCTGGAATGGTGCTGCATGCGCTTCGCCATCACTGCGCTGCGCACCGGTTACCATGAAGACAGTTAACGCTTTTCGCAGAGACTCGCGAGTCAGTTGCGTGACACGCATTTGGGGATCGCTACCATCATCGCTGGGCATGTAGCCGCGGATCGAGGCCTGAACATCCGCCAGGATGTCGTTGATCCCGATCTCCGGATCAGCTGCAACCTGCAACTGTCGAAGCTCAACCAAGAGCCCTTCCCAGATTTTGAAGTTCTTGTCGTCCTGTAACCGCAAAATGATGTCCAAGAGCGAACCACGCTCAAGGCTCAACGCACGACTGCCGGTTCGGATCGTGCGCAGATACAGAAATCCACAGACACGCTTATCGGCAGTTCTGAAGAAATCGTAGGACCCATCCTGTTTCATCGGCGAACAGAAGTAAGTGGTACCAGTGAAATCATCCTCATCGGCATCATAGCTGCCGATAAAAACGACGCGCAAACAGGCCTGAACCATCTGCTCGTCAGTACTCTCTGCTGGCGGGCCTCCGAGCAGATCTTCCGCGCCGTTATCCCACCACTCGATGTGATCCCTAAAACGCATTTCCTGATCCATATTCAGATCAGTGATGACCACTTCTATGGTTATGTTTACTGGCTGCCCCTGCAGATCGACATACTCTCCCGCATAAAAATCGTGCTCATCTATCACTGGCCTACGGGAGAGTCGCTCGGGGCCTAGTACGAGATCAAGCGCCTCTAGGAGCGTAGACTTACCAATGTTGTTATCACCAACGATGACGGCATGTTTGGGCAACAAAACATCCGCACGCTTGATGCCACGGAAATTCTCAATCTGCAGCCGTGCAACCCGCATATCCGTCCGCTCCCGATCCTGTGTAAGCCTCAGACAACAAGGCCAATAGCTATCACACAGTAGTCGAGAAATTGGCCCAATGCCTTCCGTGGGACTGCTTTTGCAGAGCGCGCGCGTTGCGCTCCCTACGAAGCAGATTCGGCATCGTAACCTTGGCAGCCACTGATCCCATCCGACTTGATAAAAGGCCTACTAGGTTAAACGGCGTGACTGGCACATATGCGGAGGCGGCTTGGCATCATCCACGGCTTTTCTCTGAACGCTACTGAGCAGATTTTCAGCAGAGTGGACCTTCTCGGGCGCGATGCCACCCTCTATAGTGGCCATTTGCGAGGCGACGAGGGCTGACCTGATTAAGTTGGCGTCGCCCAGCCCAATTGTCTTGAATAGCAGCGCGCGTACGCGAGCTCACTTCTATTTTCATCAGGAGTTGGATGATGCAGCAGTTCTCTTTGGTCCATGAAGGCATTACCCACTACGCGGATTATGAGGTGTGCGACGACACCCTTCTGGTTTATTTACCAAACGGTGAAATCCGCCGGACCGAGCTTCGTGGCCTGGATGCAGAATCGGCGGCTAGGCCCCATTTGCGCTCATATGTCAAAAACACGCAGGCGCATGGCGAAATACCAGACAACTGATAAGGCACACCGCTAAAAAAACTTTGAATCTTCATTGCAGGGATGCCACATGCCTCAGGTACCGCTCAATCGGGGTTTCCGCCTTGTTCCGGAAACCTATCAGAAGGACGATATTCCAATTGGAGAACTGTTGCTTGCAAGCGCTTCGTCTGACGTCAAGACATGGCCACAGTTGTTCGATGAGTACCGTGTTGTCATTCTCGCCGAAGCTGGCGCCGGAAAGACCTACGAGTTGGAAGGAGCCGCACGACGACTAAAAGACCAGGGTAAAGCAGCGTTTTTTATCCGTATCGAAGACCTTTCGGAGCAGTTTGAGCAGGCCTTCGAAGTAGGATCGGCAGAGGCATTCATCAGCTGGCTAGCAAGTTCCGACGAAGGTTGGTTCTTCCTCGATTCTGTGGATGAAATTCGCCTTACAGCAGCGCGGGTATTCGAACAAGCATTGCATAATTTTGCCGGTCGAGTGGGATCGGCCTGCAATCGCGCGCACATTTATGTGTCGAGCCGCCCATATGCCTGGCGCCCGCAGCGAGACCGTACACTGCTTGAAGCAATTTTGCCGTTTCATGCTGACATGACCACGCTTGAGGGTGAACAAGATGAGCCCAATGTCAGCCTGGTCGCAGACGAAGTCACTTCACAACGGCTTACCGCGCACACCAACGAAGAGCCTCTCCCCACACTCAACATTTACCAAATGACCGCGTTATCGGTCGAGGACATCCAGACTTTCGCGGAGTGCAACGAAGTTCCGAATAGCTCGACGTTCTTGCATGAACTGGAGCGCAGTAATCTGTTCACGTTGGCACAACTGCCGTTCGACTTGCGCGACCTGATCCACGCCTGGAAAACCGATCAGGTGTTGGGGAGTCGGTTGAACATCCTGGAGCAAAGCGTTACCCGGCAGTTAAGCCAAGCAGAATTGTGTGCACCTTCGCTGACACTCACACGTCTGCTGGACGGCGCCCAATTGCTTGCCATCGCAGTAGTCCTGACTGGCATCGCTAACGTGCGGTTACAAGCTACAACTACCGGTGACGGCATCGACCCGATGGTGTTGCTGCCCGAATGGTCTGCGGCCGAACGCCATGCTCTGCTCACCAGCGGGCTTTTTGGGGAGCCAGTCTACGGAGAGGTGCGTTTCCGCCATCGCGAGGTACGGGAATTACTCGCCGCGCACTGGATCCAGCAGCACCTGGGTACCGAGACTAATCGCAACGAAATCGAGCCCTGGATGTTTCGTTCACGCTATGGACTGACAGTGCTGAGTGCACGCCTGCGCCCTCTGCTGCCGTGGTTGATTCTGTTCGACGAACGCATCCGTAATCGCGTCATTGCGCACTACCCAGAAGTCGTCGTTGAGGGTGGAGACGCCGCAGCATTGCCACTCAAGGAGCGCGAGGCAACCCTAAAGCGGGTGATTGAACAGATCACAGACCCGCTTGCGTCGCTCAGAGGGCTGGATAACAGTGCAATCGTGCGAATTGCTACCCCCGAGCTGGAACCCTTCACACTCCAGCTCATCGAAGAGCATTTTGAAAATGACCGGGTGATGTTCATTTTGGGACGCCTGGTGTGGCAAGGAAAGATGACTCAGAGCCTTGCGCCGCTAGGCCGTATTGCTGCGGATCCACAACGCAGTCACTACGCTCGTCTGGTTGCAGTTCGCGCAATCGGATGCTTGGCGGACAACGAGCGCCTCAACGAGCTTTGGCGGGCCATTCTGGACAGCGAGGGGGAAATACCCCGCGCGGTCTTTGCTGAGTTGGTCGCGTATGCACCGCCAAAGAAGGTCTCAATTGCCTTCATTCTGGAAACACTCGCCCGATCGGTGGGCTACAAGCGTTACGACTCCAGTGGACTCGCTGGCAACCTGACGGATTTCGTCAACCGCTTGGCTGGCTGCGCAGAACTCACATCAACCGATGACTTGCACGCGTTTGCCAGCGGTTTGCTGAGTTACCTCCAGAAAAAGCCGCATCTGGAGCGTGGGGAGTGCGAGCTTTCGAAAGCGTACTACTGGTTAATGCCAATCGCCTTGCGATGCGTAGAGCACTTGATCGTTAAGCGGGCTCCAGCCGCCATGTCCTCCACGACCCTGAGTATTCTTGCGATGCAATGGTTCGGTAGCGAACTGGGTGACATCAAAGGCGCATTGACGACCCTGGTTCCTGCGTGGCCAGACCTGAACGACGCATTGTTCTGGTGGTGCATCGCGAAATGCCGCGCGCAGCAGGCACGCAGAGGGCAGAGTCTCAAGGACGACTGGCCGGCTGAATGTTCATGGCACTTTTGGGCATTTGATGCAGACAGCTTCCCCAGGGTGTTGGGCTGGGTGCGGCAGCGTCCGTTAGAAGATGACCAGCTTGTCGCGCTGGCGAGGGCCTATCGCATCTTCAATGAGCATGACAAGCCACCACTCTGGCGTGAACAATTACTGGCCAGTACCCATGGCCTTAAACCCTTGCAAGAAACCTTGCAGGCACTGCTCAACCCGATACCAAACCCCACCCTCGTGCGCTTTCAGGAGCAGGAAAGAAAATACCGTCGTCAGCATGCACGGCAGCAAAAGCGAGAAAACACTCAGTGGATGCACTTCATCGAGCGCCTGAAAGCCAATCCCGATCTAGTGCGTCACCCGCCTGGCTTACAACCGAGCGAGGTGAGTAACTTTCAGTTTCATCTGATGGAACATATTCGTGAAGGCTCCGGATCGTCCACGCAGCTCGATGGCAGTAATTGGAGCGCACTGATCCCGGAGTTTGGCCTGGCGGTTGCCGAAGCCTATCGGGATGCCGCCGTCGCTTTCTGGCGTGCCTACCAACCCACTTTACGCTCAGAAGGCGCCGAGCCGAACAGTATTCCCGCGGCGGTCATGTTCGGGTTGACTGGCCTCGCGATCGAATTGAACAACCAGGACCACATTACCAAATTAGACGCGCGGGAAGCGGAGTCGGCCCTGCGCTACGCGCTTTTCGAGCTCAATGGCTTCCCTTCCTGGCTCGATAGCCTCTGCCGACAGCATCTGCCTGAGGCGACCGCATTCTTCTACCGCGAAATTGAGTGGGAATTGACCACCAGCCAGCCCGAGCAACGTCCGTTCTATGTCCTGCACGACGTGGTCTATCATGCGCCCGTGCTGCATTCGACGCTGGCCCCGTTGCTTAAGCAATGGCTGATGAGCCATCAGGTACAGAACCTTGAATGCCTGCGCTACAGCCGGCGCATCATCGGGAGTGACAACTTACCAGCGGCCGAAATCGCCGGACTGGCTTTGGACAAGATCGCCGACCCTGCGACGCCGCGCGAACAATTGCCCATTTGGTACGCGGTCCGTACCGACGCCGACCCGACATTGTCGCTCCGAGCCTTGAGAACAGCCCTGAAAAAGTTATCTCCAGCAGCTGCCGAGCGGTTCGGCGAAACCTTCAGCGTAGAGTTACTGGGAGGCCGGCGGAATGCAGTCCTGAGTATTGGCGGTTTCAACAGTCCAACTTACCTGAAAGATCTGTACCTCCTGATGCACAGCGTTATCCGAGTGAAAAACGACCTTAATCGTGCCGGAGGCGGGGTGTATTCCCCAACGGTACGTGATGATGCTCAGGACGCGCGCGAACGCCTCTTCGGCATGCTCCAGGAGCAATCTTCTGAGATCACCTACCGCGCGATCCTTGAGCTCGCCGAAAAACACCCTGTTCAGCATTTTTGCACCTACATGCGCGCGTGTGCTGTCAGCCGGGCAACCACCGACGGAGATATGCAGCCATGGCGAATTGAGGACGTCGCTGACGCTGCGCGTCGTCTCAATCGGACCAGCACCCTCCTCTCCCCGGCATTGGAGGTAGACCATGCAGTACGTTGATCGCCCCATGACTCCTCCAGCCGCACTCAGCTCCCCCCAAGCCCAGACGTCACGAAAAGCGATGCTGGAGTTTTGGCAGCTGGAGCCTCAGCGGCGGGCGCAAACAAGCGTGCCGGCCATCGGATTTAACCCGGAAGAGCCGCACCTGCTGGAAGCGCTGGCCGACATGAGCGGGCAGCGCTGCGTTTTCTGTGAAGCCAGCACTAAGCTGGTTATTCATCGCTTCCGTCCGCCAGGTAACGCGCTGCCAGTTGCGCGCTCCAGTGACGCGCATCTTTATTACGTCTGGCTTGCCGACGCGTGGCAGAACCTGCTGCCCATCTGTCAAGGCTGCACGCCGATTGAGCCGCAGTTTCCAGTTCGCAGAGCGCGCTGCCGGCCACCAGCACTGGACCAGGTTCAGGCGTATGTCAGCAGCGGCAAAGGGCTTTGGCCTTTTGGCTCGCCCGAAGAGGAGCCCTTGCTGCTGGATCCCACTCAGGAGCGACAGTTTGCCAAGCACTTGATCCCCACACTCGACGGTGAACTGCTGGCAGGCACAACTCGTGGCGAGCAAACCATTGCCATCTTCGACCTCAATCGCTCGGAGCGCCGCGATCAACGCTATCAGGTCTATCAAAAGCGCTTGGAAGCACTTTACACGTGTGTGCTTTCAGGAGAGCTCAAGAAAATTGACCCGCTGGTTGATTTCAAGAGCCTGGAGTTCGGGGGTACGTGGTACTTGCTGCTCCGGCGCCTGCTCGAACATCTGTCGGTCAGAGGCATCGGGCGGAAGTTGGCTGTCGAGCGCGTGCGCCCTGCCCTTTACAAATGGGCTGCGACCCCCGATGCCGCCGCGCTACTGGAACAGGCGCGCCACCTGCTGCAGCGTGAAGACGCGGACCTTCGCGTGCATGGCACGCAGGTGCGGCGCCTGCCCCCGGCAAAAGATGCCGTGATTGCTATTCAAATTCGTAACTTCAAAGCTATTGAGCGTCTGGACCTCCGGCTCAACGAGCCATCGGCAAGCACCGCGGAGCACCATGGAACACTGGCTCCCTCGTTGGTCATTCTGGGTGAGAACGCCACCGGAAAAAGCTCTATTCTGGAAGCCATAGCCTTGACCCTGGTCCCCACGGCGGTACGCAGCGCACTCAATGTGCCCTGGGCTGACATGGTAATTGACCCTGCGCAGCTCGGCGTTGATCAGTTAGGGGAGATGGCGACGGCCCACGTTCGAATCGAACTGACCAATCAACGCTGGGTTCAGTTGAGCATCGACCGACAGCAGCCCACCCACGACAGCGATCTGGGCAACCAGCAAGTCCCTGTCTTTGCCTACGGTGCTTTTCGTCGATACGGTCAGACCAGTCAGCGTGCAACTGCACATACCCATGTACGCAGCCTGTTTGACGGTCATCCGCTCTCCAATCCTGAGCCTTGGCTAAGCAGGCTTCACCAAGATCGCTTTGACATGGTGATTCGCACACTGCGCGATGTCTTGGCAATCGATGGTGAATTCGATGTCATTCAACGCATGCCGGGCACCGGCGCATTGTGCATGGTCACCACTGTGACTGATTTGGACGGTTCAACACGCTTCAACCACACACCACTTCACGCCGTGTCCTCGGGCTATCGGTCGATGTTGGCAATGGTCTGCGACATCCTCAAAGGACTGATGAGTCCGACAGTTTATCCTGGATTCGAGAATTTTCAGGCAGCACGCGGGGTAATCCTGATTGATGAAATCGAAGCCCACTTGCATCCGCGCTGGAAGGTACAGGTGATGTCCCGTCTGCGCGCAGCCCTGCCGAACATGACTTTCATTGTGACCACACATGACCCGTTGTGCTTGCGCGGCATGGCAGACGGTGAAGTCGCGGTAGTGCAACGCATCGCCACTTCGGAGGCTCGGCTGGACAGTCAATTCCCGATGGTCATCGAAAGCATCGCCGGTCTTCCGGCGGTAGCGGAGCTTCGCCTTGAACAGCTACTCACTTCAGATTTTTTCCAGATGCTCTCCACAGACGACGCTTATACCGATCGCCATCTGGCCAATGTTGCCGACTTGATGGCCAAGCGTAGCCGTGGCGACCTTTTAAGTATCGAGGATCAGCAGATGTTGAGCGTTTTCCAACGCGACATCAGCAGTGCCCTCCCCATCGGCTCAAGCGAGGCACATCGCCTCGTGCAGCAGGCTGTCGCCGAATACCTGGCCCGGCGGCGCGCCGCGAGTAGTGAGGCATTGCATGCGTTACGACGTAAAGCCAAGGACGAAATCCTCGCCGCGTTGGAGGACTTGTGATCATGCGTCAGGTCCAGCGTGCGCCTACTCCCGCCTCCCTTCAACTTGGGGCCGCCGGTAGCGATGAACTTGCGCGGGTACGCGTGCACCGCGCCACCCCCGCGCCGGCTGATAAAAAGAAGAAGAGCTTCGAGTACACGGCCTACAAGGGGGATGATGTCCGCCGTGCGTTAGAGAAAATGTTTCACGGTAAGTGTGCGTACTGTGAGACCTTTTATGCCGCTTCGGCGCCGGTCGATATCGAGCATTATCGGCCCAAGGGGGGTGTCACCGAGGCAGCGACGCATGGCGGCTACTGGTGGATCGCCATGCAATGGGAAAATCTGCTGCCCTCATGCATCGACTGCAATCGCAAGCGCGGTCAGGTAATTGTGGAGGCATCCTCAAGTTTGGCCGTTTTGGCCGCCAGCACCTCTCCGCCGTTGACCCAAGCAGGAAAGAAAAACAGCTTCCCCTTGGCCGCCGGTGGGGTACGAACCACTGCCGAAAGTACAGACTTTTCCCTGGAGCAGCCATTGCTCCTCAACCCCTGCAATGACGATCCGGCCGCTCACCTGCTGTACAGCGTGGATCCAGCGCACCCCACGGGGTTGATCGTGCCGACCGGTACCCCAGCGCAGCAAAAGCGCGGTGCTGTCTCAATCCAGGTGTATGGATTGAATCGCCTCAAACTCCTGCAAGATCGCAATCGCGTGCTGCGTAGCATGGAATTCCTTGGCGACCTCATCATTGACCTGGCCACGTCGATCGACGCATTGGAGGCACCGGATGCCGCGCTTCAGCTACAAGGAACGCCCGCAGCCGGTGTTGCCACGCGGCTGCGGCTGTTACGTGACCGCATGCTGCAGGAACTCAAAGCCGCAACTGCACCAGAAGCTCCCTATTCGGCAATGGCCCGGACTTGGCTGGAGGGTTTCAAGCGCCGCTTAGCCATCTGAGTCTCACCGCGGGCGCTGTGGCGGTCTGACTAACTGCCCCGGCACCCCCGCGCCTCCAATTGCAGCGCCACCTGCGCACTGACTCAGCGGCCCAGCAGCAAGATCACTAACATAAGCCCGACAAACAACAGGCCAGCGCTCGTCAGTCCCGCCCGTTTGATCAATTGATCCAGTTTACGGTCCAGCCCCTGCACCTGACGTTCGAGCGTGTCGAGTCGAGTGAAAGCTGACTCACCATTGGCCTGATTGCTACCGGATTCCAGGTCGGCTGAACTGCGATCACTGTGCGTGGCGATCAAGCTCCCGCCTGCCCCGGTAGAGCCGATAGTGATCATCATCAGCAGCATCTTGACGTTATCTGCCCAGGGCGAGCCTTCCAATGCTTTTTTGAACACCAAGTCGTAGGAAAATTGGATCATCACGCCATAAGCAATCAGAAAGAAACCTTTGAGAAAGCGGTCGTCGCGATTGTCCACTAAAAAGATGAAGACGGTAAAAGCGCCCATCAAGTACGCCATTGCGGACACATCAATCCCGAAGAGGCGGTACGTAATCCAGCTCTGGAGGACATTGAGCAACAGGGCCAGGAGCAAGCCCGGTTTGGTAGACAGCCAGTGCCACAGGTTCTTTTTTACAGATGACAACTACCCTACTCCCTCTGTTGGCGGCGAGAGCTACCCGCCTGATTGATGGCAGGTTCATACGCACTGAACCGAATACATTGCGCATGATTTTGAATCACTCGCGGCTTTTCACTGAGCGCCGGGGTCGGCTACCCAGCGCCTCAGCACGGGCTTCAGCTGCGACTGCCCGCTCACGGGCTGCGACCAGTTCTTCGCGCACGGCCTGCAATGCGGATTGCAGGGAATTAACCTGTTCACCCGTGTCCCTTACTTGTTGCTGAGTCTGCTCCAGCTGCGCGGTCGCTAATTGAGCTTGGCTACGCACTACCTGAACCTGCTCGTGAGCATCGGCCAAGGCCAGTTGATGCGCCTCCGCGCTTCGCTGGGCCGCATTGAGCCGGCCCTGGGCGTCCTTGAGTTGTGTGCCCAGTGCCTTGCTTTCCTCGCGGGACCGATCGATTTCGCGATAGGCCCGGTCTTCAACGTCACGGGTGTAACGCTGCTGTTCGTCTCGCGCTCGCTCCGCCTGCTCGCGACTATCGAGTAGCTGTTGCTGAAGCTCAAGCAACTGGTGGCGACCATCATCGCGCTGCGCCTGGAGTTCGTCCCGCTGGCGGTATAGATCGTCGATCTGTGCCTGGCGCTGGGTTAGTAATTGTTCCAAGTCGGCAAGGCGGGTTTCGACGCCTTGCCGTGCGGTAACGGCCTCGGCGGCCTGCTGCTGTGCCCTGGCCACCTCCAGGCGGGCGCGGGCTTCCAGCGCCGCCAGTGTCTCGCGCTCCTCAGCCAGCACCTGACGCTGGGTATCCAGGGCCTGTTCGGCGACACCTTGCGCCATCAGGGTGGCCTGCTGCCAGATGGCCACGAAGGCCTGGGCCACTTCCGTCGGCAATCCGGGCAGGCGCGTTTCGCCGCGCAAGCGCCCGGCCAGCTGTTCCCACCATTGGTCGAGCAAGGCCCCAACCCGCGCCGGACTCCCCCGCCCCAGCTCAAGGCGCACCCGCTCCACCGTCGGCCGCTCGCCACGGGCGAGCACCGCGTCCGCCGCCGCGAATACGTCATTTTCCGGTACGCCTACCGCCATGCCCTACCCTCCACCCATTTAGGTCTGATAATTAAATCTTATCCGACCTTATTAATATAAATCTTATTTTTTATTACGTTTAACGTATTTTATCATACGAAAAAGACAAAAACTTCACTCTAGTGCCAACCTCGTCGTCGGCCAAGAAAAATAAAATGAGGTCAGCAGAGATTGGAATGAGCCCGGCATGTCTGGGCGGCTGCATTTTGTCACTCTTGAGAATGGCACGCTCTGGTGATGAAAGGATTGTCACCGAGCTCTGTCCCGCAGGCTTCAGCCAGCGTTAGAGGACTACTGGTCGAGGCCAGCACAACCCAGCTGGCTTGCAGAATTACAGCCATCACCTAGTCGACGACCAAGCCGGTCGCTCTACATAGAAATTCATTCAACATTCAAATCGAGCGGCAGCCCGTCGGTGACACCACCGAAAGGTTAGAACGGAACCTTGCCTCAAACGCTGCACTTGACCGAAGGCGGTTTGGGCTCCCAGAATTTTCAGGCGCGCTACGCCCCTGACTCAGGGTCGCTAGCCGGAACTCCAGGGGAACGCCGGCTTTCCTTGTCATTGCCAAGACCGGGATTGGTATCCGGATCATCAGGTATGCGAGGGTGGTCAGGTACCTGAGCCCCGTCCTTCAGCTGAGCATCCCGCCGCACATCCCGCCGATTGCTCGCACCGCTAGGGTTTGGATGTTTACTGGATACTGAGTTGTTTGCATCCGCATCATCCATCTCTTCTTCTATGGGTGACGCATCATCAGGCGGCAATGGGACCTCAATCTCTTTGGTCCCGCGACCCTGCGGTGTTTCATCATCACGTTTAACGCCGATGCCCTGCTGCGATACCTTACCGGGAGCGTTTTCATCAATGACCATGTCCTATCTCCGTTCAGAGGCAGATGGTATTTGCACCTAAACTTGAGAAGCGGGCGAGGCTCAGGAGTGCCAGCAGCTAGACAAGTGGCGTAGCAGCTCGTCGAAGTCGGGCCTTTCCGGTTGAACACCGGTCATCAGAAGGGGGCGTCTGTTCATCCGCTTCGGCAGGTAAGAGCTCTTGATCCTCCCAATCCCCTCGATCGCGATCGGCCTGACCGTGACCCGGCCTTTCTGCATCAGAACCTTCCGTCGCTCTGCGGGCACCCCTTCGGTAAACAGCAGGCCGAACACAGGGTGAACAACCAGAAAGGGAGTTTCCCCATGAAAGCAGAAAAAACGTACGCGTTGCTGCTCGCAATGTGCTTGGGTTGCGCGGCGCCACTTGCCTTGGCCGCCACAGACCTGAACGATCAGCGCGCCTCGGGCACGCAACCGCACAGCAACGGGCACATGAACGGCCAAGGCGGTGCGACAGGCTCAGGAACACCAGCCGATGGCATGGGCACGGGTAATGGCGGTACCCATGACAATGGAACGGACAACACGGGAGGTGACGGTACCGATACTGACTCGGGCTCCGGCGGTAACGGGGGGGATGGTAGCGGTGCAGGGCCGGCGAGTGGGAGCGATGGCTCAACCGGTAGTGGATCAGGTGCAGGATCGGGCAGCTAGGTGGAATGGCCAAATGGCGGTGGATCTCCCGTTTATGGCCCGGCGTTTCAGTTTCGCCATTGATCAAGCAACTCACTCAGGAGTGAATGCCATGCCACGCGGTGACAAGGATAAGTATACGGACAAGCAGAAACGCAAGGCCGAGCACATCGAGCAATCGTACGAGGACAAGGGCGTGGGCAAGGACGAAGCTGAAGCACGCGCCTGGGCCACCGTGAACAAACAATCCGGTGGCGGTGAAAAGCCGGGAGGCTCGGGGAGCAGGACGCCGTCGCGCGAGAAGAAGAAAGCACGCACGGATTCAGCCAAGCGCGCCGCTGTGTCTCGCCAGGGGCATTCACGCACTTTGCGCGCGTCGCTGGAATCGCAAAGCAAGGAAAGCCTTCTGAAGGAGGCGCGCAGCAAAGACATCAAGGGGCGCTCGAGCATGAACAGGGCTCAGTTGGTCGAAGCCCTGCAGAAACAGGGGTGATCGGAAAAGGTCGGCGCAGCATAGGGCTCACTAGCCTCACACTCAACAACGCCATTGCGTCATCAACATGCCCTGCATACCGCAGACCGGGTCTTGTTCAGGGCACGGCACCTGAGCGATGCGCGCGACATTGCGCGGGTGTGCTGCGCTGTCGGGCCGCTGAATGTCGTAGTCTTCCTGCCCATGAGGATAGGCGCCGACCACCAGGAAGTTATCGCTGCACTCGATGCAACGATGGCCCGTGCCTGCTGGCAGCACCAGCACATCACCCCGCTCCACGCTCACGCTCTGCCCATATTCCCCGCCAAGCGTCAATCGGGCCCGCCCACAGGCGATCCCGAGTGCCTCGTTGGCGTTAGAATGAAAGTGGTGATAATCGAAGATCCCGTCGCGCCAGAGCGGGGTCCATTCGTGAGCCGCAAACAGGGCCTCGAAGGCGCTGGCAGTATCCCCTGCCTGATCGAGTTTCAGCCGGTAGAGCAGTACCGGAAAACGGCTATTCGGCGTCGCGCCGTCGTCTTCGAAAAACAAGGCCTGCACGCTGGCATCTTCCGTATTCATAAGCGTCATGATGCGCCTCCTGATCGAGTGATTGGTTCACCTTCGAGCCCGTCGGCTGTTGCCAGGTTCCAGCCGGCAGACCGCTGCACAGACCGATGAAACTTTCCTGCCACGTGCCAACTCCAGACGCCTATCGATAACAGAACGGGAGCAGGCAATGACCGGCACGGTAGGCGACTTTCTGGTGGAGCGTTTGTATCAATGGGGCGTGCGGCGCATCTTCGGTTACCCCGGCGACGGCATCAATGGTGTGTTCGGCGCGCTGAGTCGGGCCAATGGCAAGATTCAATTCATCCAGGCCCGCCATGAGGAAATGGCCGCCTTCATGGCCAGCGCCCATGCCAAGTTCACCGGCGAGCTCGGCGTGTGCATCGCCACCTCCGGCCCGGGCGCCTCGCACCTGCTTACCGGCCTGTACGATGCACGCATGGATCACCAGCCGGTACTGGCCATCGTTGGTCAACAGGCCCGTGCGGCACTGGGCGGGCACTACCAGCAGGAGCTGGACCTGCTGTCGATGTTCAAGGACGTTGCCGGTGCGTTCGTTCAGCAGGCATCGACCCCCGAGCAGGTGCGACACCTGCTCGACCGTGCGGTGCGTACGGCCGTCGGCGAACGTCGCGTGACCGCCATCATTCTGCCCAACGATCTGCAGGACCTCCCCTACCACGAACCCCAGAGGGCCCACGGTACGGTGCATTCCGGCATCGGCTACAGCAAGCCTCGGGTCTTGCCGTTCGACGAAGACCTGCAGCGCGCCGCCGATGTATTAAACGCTGGGCACAAGGTGGCGATACTGGTGGGTGCCGGCGCACTGCAGGCGACAGACCAGGTCATTTCAATCGCCGAAAAACTGGGTGCCGGGGTTGCCAAAGCGCTGTTGGGCAAGGCTGTGCTGCCGGATGAGCTGCCGTGGGTCACCGGGTCGATTGGCCTGCTCGGCACCGAACCGAGTTATCAGTTGATGACCGAATGCGACACCTTGCTGATGATCGGCTCCGGCTTTCCCTATTCCGAGTTTTTACCCAAGGGAGGTCAGGCGCGTGGCGTGCAGATCGACCTGCAACCCGACATGCTCAGCCTGCGCTACCCTATGGAGGTCAACCTGGTCGGCGACGCCAGCGAAACATTGCGCGCACTGTTGCCGTTGCTCGAGCACAAGTCAGACCGGCGCTGGCGCGACAAGGTAGAGACCTGGCGTGCGCAGTGGGACAAGACCGTGGCCAAGCGCGCCCTGGTCAAGGCTGACCCGATCAACCCGCAACGCGTGGTCCATGAGCTGTCCCCTCGCCTGCCCGACCATGCCATCGTCACCAGCGATTCCGGCTCCTGCGCCAACTGGTTTGCCCGCGACCTGCAGATTCGCCAGGGTATGCAATGCTCGCTGTCCGGCGGCCTGGCTTGCATGGGCGCAGCCGTGCCCTATGCGATTGCAGCCAAGTTCGCCCACCCGCAACGGGCTGTGGTTGCCCTGGTGGGCGATGGGGCGATGCAGATGAACAACCTCGCCGAACTGATCTCCGTGGCCAAATACTGGCAGCAGTGGGACAACCCTCGATGGATCTGTGCCGTGTTCAACAATGAGGACCTCAACCAGGTGACTTGGGAGCAACGGGTCATGGAGGGGGACCCCAAGTTCGAAGCGTCGCAGACAATCCCTGACGTGCCCTACCATGTGTTCGCCATGTCCATTGGCCTGCAAGGTATCTACGTAGATCGCGAAGAGGACGTTGCCGCTGCGTGGGAGCGCGCCCTGGCGGCTGATCGACCAGTACTGATCGAGTTCAAGACCGACCCGAATGTGCCGCCCCTGCCCCCCCACATCACGCTGGAACAGGCGAAGAAGTTTGCCAGTACCTTGCTCAAGGGAGACCCCGACCAGGCGGGCATCATCGTGCAGACAGCCAAGCAGGTGCTCGGCTCGGTGCTGCCTGGCAAGAAGTAATCGACACCTCGGCGAGCCGGCTGAACGTTTATTCGGCCGGCCCGGTCGCACAACTGAGACGCAGCCGACTGCGCGAACCCTGACCGTGAGGACCTACCATGAGCGCGATTGCTTCCAACGGAGTTGCAGAGCACCCCATCTGTCTGACCCTCAATGGTCAGCCCCGAACACTGCAGGTGCATCCCTGGGTCACCTTGCTCGACCTGCTGCGTGAGCAATTGGACCTGATTGGCACCAAGAAAGGTTGCGACCATGGTCAGTGCGGCGCCTGCACAGTGCTGCGCGACGGCAAACGCGTCAATGCCTGCCTGACCTTGGCCATTATGTGCGACGGGGCCGAGTTGGTGACCATCGAAGGGCTGGCCAGCGGTGACGCGCTGCACCCGATGCAGCGCGCCTTCATCACCCACGATGCTTTCCAGTGCGGCTACTGCACCCCGGGGCAGATCTGCTCTGCGGTCGGGCTGGTTCACGAGGGACGTGCCGACACCCGCGAGGCTATCCGCGAGCAGATGAGCGGCAACCTTTGCCGTTGTGGTGCCTACGGCAACATCGTCGCAGCGGTGGAAGAAGCGCTGCCGTTGATGAAAGGCGCAGCCCAGCCGCAACGAGGGCCAAATTCATGATGCCCTTCAACTACTACAAGCCCGCATCAGTCCGCGAAGCGGTGAGCTTGGCTGACACACGCTCGCATTTCATCGCCGGGGGCACCAACCTTGTCGACCTGATGAAGGAAAACGTCGTTCGTCCCGAGCGGCTCATCGATATCACCGGCCTTGAGTTGAACGGTATCCATCCCACCTCGAACGGCGGTGTACTGATCGGTGCTCTGGTGAGCAATGCCGAGCTGGCCTGGCACCCGATGATCGAGCAGCATTATCCACTGCTGTCAGACGCTATCCTGGCCGGGGCGTCACCGCAGTTGAGGAACATGGCCAGCACCGGTGGCAACTTGCTGCAACGTACCCGGTGCTATTACTTCTACGACACCGGCACCCCCTGCAACAAACGTGACCCCGGCAGCGGATGCCCCGCGCGTACAGGCATGAACCGCATCCATGCCATTCTCGGTGCCAGCGATGCCTGTGTCGCGACTCATCCCTCGGACATGTGCGTGGCATTGGCAGCGCTCGAAGCCATGGTGCACGTACAGGGGCCGTCCGGTGAACGGCAGATCCCCTTCGCGGATTTCCATCGTCTGCCCGGGGACACGCCCGAGCGCGACAATCGCCTAGCATTCGATGAGCTAGTGACAGGCATCGAACTGCCGCCCCCGGTGTTCGAACACCATTACCGTTATCTGAAAATACGCGACCGCGCCTCTTACGCGTTCGCGCTGGTGTCAGTCGCTGCAGCCTTGAACTTCGATGGCGAAGTGATCCAGCAGGCGCGCCTGGCGCTGGGCGGCGTTGCCCACAAACCCTGGCGGAACCCGCTTGTGGAGTGCATGCTGGCCGGCCAGGTGCCATCTGAAGCGCTCTTCACCCGCGCCGCGCAAACGTTGCTGCAAGGTGCACAACCCCTGAGCCACAACGGTTTCAAGGTAACGCTCGCTCAGCGAGCAATCGTGCGGGCATTGGATGACGCAGCGCGCGGTGCCGCTAACGGGGGGGCACGCTCATGATCAAAAGCACACCCGTAGTCGGCACACCCCTGGACCGCGTGGACGGTGTGACGAAGGTCACCGGGCAGGCCCGCTATGCGGGCGAGTACCCCGAGGCGGGCCTGCTACACGGCAGCGTCGTGTCCAGTACCATCGCCCGCGGCCGGATACTCGACATCGACAGTACCCAAGCCATGCGCGTGCCCGGGGTAATCGCCGTGCTCGACCATAGCCATCGCCCGCATATATCCAGTTATGACGACGACTACAGCGATGCGGACTCTGCCAAGGGTTCGCCGTTTCGGCCCTTGTTCAATGATCGAGTGCTGTACAGTGGGCAACCGCTGGCGCTGGTGATCGCCGAAACCCTCGAACTGGCCCGGTATGCAGGCTCGCTGATCAAAATCGACTATGCCGAGGAGGCTCACCAGACAGACCTGGGCACATGCCAACAGTCGCATGCGGCACCCGCCGAAACACCGGCGCCACGTGGCGACTTCGCCGGGCAGTTTGCCGGGGCGCCGGTTCAGGTGGATGTCACCTACCTGACGGCCAACGAGTACCACAACCCGATGGAGCCCCATGCGTCGACCGCGCACTACAAGGCCGACGGCGCCCTGGAAATCCATGACAAGACCCAAGGCACCCAGAACTGCCAGGACTACCTGCACAAGGTGTTCGGGTTGTCCAAGGCAGACATCCGTGTGCGTGCGGCATTCGTCGGCGGCGCCTTCGGCTCGGGTTTGCGCCCGCAGTACCCGTTGCCGCTGGCAGTGATGGCGGCGTTGCACCTGAAGCGCTCGGTGCGCGTGAGCCTGACACGCCAGCAGATGTTCACCTTTGGCTACCGGCCCCGCACCGAGCAACGCTTGCGCCTGGGGGCAGACGCAAACGGGCGCTTGCTGGCGATCGCTCACGATGCGCTTGGCCAGACCTCCCGCTTCGAGGACTTCACCGAGCACCTGGTGGAATGGAGCGGCATGCTTTACCAGTGCGACAACGTTGCGCTCAGCTATCGCCTGGCCTCGCTCGATGTGTACACCCCGCTGGACATGCGGGCACCTGGGGCTGCGTCCGGGATGATTGCACTCGAATGCGCCATGGATGAGCTCGCCAGTGCAGCACAGATCGACCCGATAGACCTGCGCCGGCGCAATTTTGCCGTCAACAACGCCAACGAGGGAAAGCCTTACTCCAGCAAGGAACTGCTGGCGTGCTACCAGCAAGGTGCCGATCGTTTTGGCTGGCATAACCGCACGCCCCAACCGCGCAGCATGCGCAAGGGCAACCAGCTGGTCGGCTGGGGGATGGCCGGCGGCGTCTGGGAAGCCATGCAGATGAAGGCCAGCGCCAGGGCGCGCATCGATGCCCAGGGCCGCCTCACCGTCAGCAGTGCCACCACCGATATCGGGACCGGCACTTATACCGTCATGACCCAGATCGCAGCCGATGCTGCTGGCGTCAGGGTGCAGGATGTCACCTTCGTGCTGGGCGACTCATCACTGCCCACCGCACCGTTTCAGGGTGGATCATTCACGGTGTCGTCGGTGGGCTCGGCGGTGCGCCAGGTCTGCCAGGTACTGCGCACCAAGGTGCTGGCACAAGCGCGCACCATGTACCCCGAGGTGGCCAGCATACCCCAGCGGCAGATCGGTTTCGCCGATGGCTACCTGCACGCTGGCAGCCATCGCCTGGCCCTGGCGGACATCGTCGCCAGCGCGCCCGCCGGTGCGTTCGAAGTGCAGATCGACGCCGAGCCCGGCGCCCGGCGCCAACCGTTCTCCACCGCCACGCATTCGGCGGTATTTGTGGAAGTCCACGTCGATGAGGACCTTGGCACGATCAAGGTAGCCCGGGTGGTCAGCGCTGTGGCGGCAGGACGGGTGATCAACCCGAAAACCGCGCGCAGTCAGATCCTGGGTGGCGTGGTGTGGGGGGTGGGCATGGCCCTGCACGAAGCAGCGTTGACCGACCATCGGTTAGGCCGCATCGTCAATCACAACCTCGCGGAGTACCACATCCCGGTCAATGCAGACTGCGGGGATATCGAAGTGATCTTCGTTGAAGAGCACGATGACATTGTCAACGAACTGGAGTCCAAGGGTGTGGGCGAAATCGGTGTCGTTGGAGTAGCCGCTGCGGTGGCCAACGCGGTCTACCATGCCACAGGCAAACGTGTGAGGGAGTTTCCGATCACGCTCGACAAAGTGCTCTGATCGGGCGGGGGCCAAGTCCCCCCACCCGCTTTGCGGTCAGCAGCAGCCAGATCGGCAGGATCGTCCGCACCAGACCTCGCGCTCCTCGGTACGACGATGATTGCTCAGATACCAAGATGATCTGAATGGTTCAGCCAGTTTTCGGGGCTGCAACAAATCAGTACCGCCAGACTTGTTGGTCTGAACTTTACTGTCCGTCATGGCTTCCCCTGCATACCGATAACGCAAACACGCGGCTGCAGGAGCTGACTTTCATGAGAGCACTGACCTACCACGGAGCAAACGACGTCAGGGTCGATAACGTCCCTGATCCCATCATCGAACAAGAAGACGACATCATCCTTAGGGTCACCGCTACGGCCATTTGCGGTTCCGACCTGCACCTCTACCGAGGCAAAATTCCAGAAACCGAAGCGGGCGATATCTTTGGCCATGAGTTCATGGGTATCGTCGAAGACACCGGGCGTGCAGTCACCCATCTCCAGATCGGCGATCGAGTTGTGATTCCCTTTGTGATCGCTTGCGGCCACTGTTTTTTCTGTCAGCGTGATCTGTTCGCTGCTTGCGAAACCACGAACACGGGGCGTGGTTCGCTCATCAACAAGAAGGGCATTCCACCGGGCGCCGCATTGTTCGGGTACAGCCATCTCTATGGCGGTATCCCTGGCGGCCAAGCGGATTATGTGAGGGTGCCCAAGGGTAACGTCGGCCCGTTCAAAGTTCCCACCGAGCTGGCCGATGACAAGGTGCTGTTCCTGTCAGACATTCTGCCCACCGCTTGGCAGGCAGTCATCAACGCCGAGATTGACCCGGGTTCAACGTTGGCAGTCTACGGCGCCGGGCCAGTTGGCTTGCTGAGCGCCGCCTGCGCGCGAATGCTCGGCGCGCAGACCATTTTCATGGTCGATGACAGCGATTACCGCCTGGCGTATGCCCAACAAGCTTACGGTGTCGTACCCATCAACTTCGAGCGGGACGATGATCCCGCAGACAGCATCATCCGTCAGACACCCGGCATGCGCGGGGTCGATGCGGTGATCGACGCGGTCGGTTTCGAGGCCAAGGGCAGCACTGCCGAAACGGTGATGACGGCCCTGAAGATTGAAGGCAGCAGTGGCAAAGCGTTGCGCCAGAGCATTGCTACCGTGCGGCGTGGCGGCGTCGTGAGTGTCCCCGGTGTGTACGCGGGCTTCATTCACGCATTCATGTTCGGCGACGCGTTCGACAAGGGCCTTACCTTCAAGATGGGCCAGACCCATGTCCAGAAATACCTGCCTGAACTGCTGGAGCACATCGAAGCAGGACGTCTACAACCGGAATTGATCGTCACTCACCGCCTGGCTCTCGAAGAAGCAGCCATGGGCTACAAGTTGTTCGATCAGAAGCAGGATGACTGTCGCAAGGTCATCCTCGTGCCAGGCGCTGCAGCGGGCACCCTGGGCCCTGACTACGTATAGAGGAAGCGAAGTCATGAACGGTCTCGCCAGCTACTTCTGGATTGCCGTGGCGGCAATCCTTTTACTCATTGATCTGTGGGCCATCGTCAGCGTGTTCAGAAGCGATAAATCAGATGCAGTCAAAGCGGCCTGGGCCCTGCTGATCGTCGCGCTACCGCTGGTTGGCCTGGGTATCTGGGGCGTTGCCGGTCCGCGCGGTATCAAGCGAGGTACCGGGCCCACTTCCGACGAGCACAGCAAAGGCTGACATTTCCGAGCTCCACTTACAGGGATTTCAACATGATCGATCAAGCGACAGGCATGAAATCAGGCGAACGCTATCGCGTGGAAAACGTGGAGCGCGCTCATCAGTTTCCAGGCTTCTTTCAAGATGGGAAGTATTATCTCGGCCCTGAACTTCTCACCGCCGTGGGCTGGCTTGAAGGTACTCGCTTCATCTACGACAGCCTGGATGCCGAAGGTGAACCCGTTTTTCCAAACCGAGAGGCAGGCACGGTCGAAGGGCTGACGTTGACCCTGGTCGATGGCACCGCCCTCGAACTTTCGCGGATCGAGGCCAGCGAAACTGTGGCTCCCCTTGACCACAGTGCTTCGGGTACAGAACGAGAAGCGCCTAACCGTGACACTTCGATCAACGGGCCTCTGCGCGGCAAGGTTGTGGTGATCACTGGCGCTTCCAGCGGTATAGGCCGAGCCGCGGCGCACGCGTTTGCGTGCAAGGGCGCTCGCCTGGTACTCGCAGCACGCGACGAAGAGGCGTTGTTCGACGTCCTGGATGAATGCACCGATTGCGGAACCGATGCCATAGCGATCACGACCGATGTCACCCACAACGACCAGGTTCAAGCGCTGGCGGCGCAGGCCGCAGAATTTGGCCATGGGCGAATCGACGTCTGGGTCAACAACGCCGGAGTTGGAGCGGTCGGCAACTTCGAGGACACCCCACTGGAGGCACACGAACAGGTCATCCAGACCGATCTGATCGGTTATCTGCGGGGGGCCTATGTTGCCCTTCCCTTCTTCAAAACGCAGGGCAGCGGCATTCTGATCAACACGCTGTCGCTGGGCAGCTGGGTGGCCCAGCCCTATGCAGCCGCGTACTCGGCGAGCAAGTTCGGCTTGCGTGGACTGACAGAGGCGCTGCGGGGCGAATTGACTGAATTTCCCAATATCCATGTCTGCGATATCTATCCAGCAGTCATGGACACACCGGGGTTCCGAGACGGCGGCAACTACACCGGACATGCGCTGACACCGCCAGGCCCCGTATACGATCCCGAAAGGGTGGCCAAGGCTATGGTGGCCTGCGCAATCTCGCCTCGGGCTAACACCACGGTTGGCGCTGCGGCACGCCTCGCGCATTTGGCCAGCTACCTGATACCCGGGCTGCCTCTATTGTCAGGGAGGCTGACGCGCTGGGGGATCAATCGCAGCCCGATAGCCGAAGCATCATCAGGCAACCTCTTTGAGCCTCCGAGTGGCAGGAGGGGTATCGATGGAGGCTGGAGGAAGCCAAAAGACAAAACGCAGCTGCTGATCGGCGTAGTGGCGCTGGGAATCCTTGTGGGTTTTACACTCACACATTCACGACGCAGGGATAGATAGAGCAGGTCTGCTAACAGAGGAGTGAGCGTGGTTTCATTGCGAGATCACGTTCGATCCCTACTCCGGGGACGAACTCGTGGAATTAACCGGGCGATAGTCCTCCCCTGCTATCGCTTTCAGGTAAGCAGCGTCAGCCTCCAGACGAAGATCGCGCCATTCCTGCCAGCAGATAATCCCTCGACGATCCATCTCATCGGCCTGGCGAAGCAATTCCTCGTGATAGTCGTCAGGCGAGTCCATTCTTAAGGCCCGACTTTCCAGCACGCCGTACCAGGCTGCCAAACAGTTGAGCTTCAGCAACTGGTCAGCGGAGAGGTTTTTCTCCAATGTTCGCATCAGTAAGTCTCACACGCTGATGGAGGGTTGAGTCATGAACATTCAAGAGGTTCAGTAAAGCTGTGCCAGCGGCGTTGATGCATCCAGAGGATCGCTTAACAACGCCGGTGTGGCTGACGGGTCGGCATCTGCGTGAGCGCAATTGCCGCCCTGGCACTTTTAAGTTGAGCAGCCCTCAGGAGACCCTCTCCTTCCACGCTTCGTATCTGGCAAGCAGCGGCTGGACACTCAACCCATGCAGCAAAACACTCAACGCCACTACTGACAGCACCAGGTTGATGCTCTGCTCGGCCAAGGTGGGAAGCAGACCATGATTCAGGGCATAAAACAGGTAGTAGAAGCTGCCGATACCTCGGATGCCAAACCACCCTAAAAGCCCTCGCTGGCGGACATCTAGCATTCCTCGAGCCGGGAACAGCAGGATGCTGATGGGGCGAATGACAAAAAACAAAGCGCCGGCAACCAGCACTGCCCGCCAGTCCCAATGCTCAATGAGCACTACCCCGAGCAGGGTCACCAGAAATACTTCCATTGCCCGTTCGATCAGACTACCGAAAGCCAGCATGTCACCCAACATGATCCCCGCTGCAACCTGCGAGTCGTCGAGCCCTTTCACATCGCCTTTGACGGCTAGCTCCGGCGCCACGTGCTGATGACCAATCACAGGCTGTACAAGATGTTCAGCAGCCGGCTCTTCTGGGCTATTGGCGGTTTGAACCTCCGCCTGCCGCAAACCCAGGCCCGCAGCGAACACTGCGAGGAACCCATAAGCCTGTATCGACTCTGCGCTCACGTATGCCAACGCTATCAGGGCAAGGGCCAGATAGTCATTGGGCGAGACGGTGCTGTCGTCGTTGCGCAGACGCAAGAACAGCGTAAGCTTGCCCAGGCCGCGCCCCATCCAGTAGCCAAGCAAAAGGCCTGCGGTTACTGCCCACAGCGTGTCCTTGAGCAACCAGTCACTGAACCAGGCCTGGCCATTGTCCTGTTGCAGGAACAGTCCAAGCATGACGAAGGGAAACGCCACGCCGTCGTTGAGCCCTGCCTCACCCGACAAGCTGAAACGGACAAGATCATCGTCCCGGGCATCAACCACCTGCACCAGGGTTGCGAGCACAGGGTCAGTGGGTGCAAGGATCGCTCCGATCAGCACCGAGATACCCCATCCCAAGTTCAGGCCGTAACGCAGCAACAGCGTAACCCCAGCGATGCAGAGCAACATCACAGGCCCCGCAAGGTAGAAGGCGCTCCACCATCTGCGGTTGCGCAAGGGCAAGCGCAATTTCAAACCACTGAAGAACAGCGAAAACAACACCGCGACCTCTGTGAGGTGCTCCATCCACCGGCTCGACTTGCTCAAATCCAGCTGAAGAAAACCCAGCCCCGACGTACCCAGGCCGATACCCAGGGCAAGGCACACTAAAGACGAGGTCACAGGGATCCAGCGCAGGTAGGCGGATGAGAGTGCGAGCAGCAGCAAGACTGCGCCCAGCATGGCGAACCAGACGATGAAGGTCATCTGCGCAGAAGCCTTGGGAAAGTTATCGAGTACTTTTTTGACTTTCCGGCACGCCACGTCGTTCCGCTAAGCTGGTGGGTTCACCCAATACCCCGGGAAATGCCAACTTCGCATGGAATACCAGGGGATGGGTAGCGAATGTGATCTCCACCATCAGGCGTGTGCTGAGCATCAGGCGGACGATGTTGCTCGGGATAACCTGCAGCGCTAGAGACCTTGTTGGTCGAACGGCCGGAGAGTTGAAGGTACATTTGCAGGGTGAAGCGCCTGGCCAATAGCTTGAGCGAGCTCGTCTACCGACCACGGTTTGAAGAGGTAGGTAACGGGTGGTGTGACCTGAGAAGCATCAAGCTGGTAACCCGAGGTCAGAACGGCGGGTAGTCCAGGCCACCTTTCGTGTGCCATGGAGATGAACTCCATACCTTTGATGCTTCCGGGTACACCGTGGTCAACAACGATCAACGAGCAGTCGCCCTTAACCCCCATCAAGTGAATCAAGGCATCTTCTGAGTTATCAAACGCATCGCAGGTGGCGCCCAACTCGATCAGGATGTCCACCAGCAGGGCTTGAAGCGTTGGATCGTCTTCGACCACAATTACCGTCTTACCTGACAACGACAAACCCTCGAGGTCGAGCTTCATCACCTTCTCCAGTCCATGGTGAGATTGTCGAGTATTTCACTCACCCGGAAATGCGTCGATGGGGGCTAAAGGCCAATTCCCATCCTTCTGATGTAAGGCTGAGGTGGGAGTTGTCCATCGTGAGCTCCTCTTGGCTAAATGGCTTCTCCGGTATCCTGGATGTCTTCCTCTGCCTCGGCTGCCTCCGTGGCATCAGCGTCATTCAAAGGTGGCGACGTTGGCTTTTGGGGATCATTGATGAAGGGCAGATCGCTTGGCCCTTTTTCTCCGGAGCCTTCGGTTTTCGGCTGCATGGCATTACCTCAAAGCAGATGGATCGGGGGCGGAGCTTAAGTACCTTCAAACGCCCGAAAACTTTTTGACGTCGATAGGTGGCGCTACGAATTCAGGGCCATCGCCAGCGAGCCGCCACTTCACCTTGGCGATGCCGTAGCGCTCAGCCATCGGTCGACTGACCAGCTTGATTTTCTGCTGACTGAATCTTGGGATGATGCCAACGCCGGCATCGCAACTGGCCCAGTGCCAAGCCTCGGCGTTGTCCATTTTTTCCAGGCGGATGATGAACGTCCGCTGGTCACCGTGAAGGTCATACTCGATTACGTATAATTGAAATGCTGGCACAAGATCCGCTCCCTTGTTCATACGCTATTGAGCGACTCCTGGAAGAGATAATTCCATCGGATTCGCAGGACGACGCGCAGCCAATTCATGCAGCGGACTGTCAGGCGAGTTGGATGTACACCGAATAGCTACCCAGGAGCACCCAGAACACCAGAAAGATCCACGGTGTGCGCAGCGAAAACAGCAGTGATTTCCGATGGCCTGCACGCGAGGTTTCTGCCTCGCAGAACAGCGGCGATTCATCGTAAGCCAGTCCCATCAACGGCTCGCTGCGCAGCAGGTGGCTTTGCTTGAGCTGCCAATGATCGATGATGTTGTAGGCCGCACGGATGCCAGGCCAGGCATTGAGCGAGCTCAGCACCCCGAGCAAGGCGAGGAACGCGGGTACGATCAGGGTGAACATCTCGCCCCATCCTTGATTGAGGTTGCCCATGGAGGAGACGAAGGCGATGACCAGGAATGACTGCGCCGTCAGGTAGGCATCCGTGCGGTTGGCCAGGATGCTGGTTTCGTACTGGATCTCACGCCGGTAAAAATCCAGACGTTCCTTGGGAGAGCCAAACATCCTGGCATTGTGCGCGCTGATCTCGTGTTCAGGGGTCTCTGGGGTAATGATTCGAGGCACTCGCTACTCCGGGAATTGGGGCTCCGAGCGACGAGATGTGCCTGGAGCTTAGTTCGGTAGAACAGGCGATGGAGCATGGAATTCAATTGGATTGATATCCCGCACCGCTCGTCGTACCAACCGCAGATTGAAACCAACACGCCGGGACCAGGCCTTTCGAACCGGTATGAACGTTCTCAACTGCAGGAGCTTCGACCATGCGAGACTTCCCTACCCCACCCTTCCCTTCGCAGCCTCAAAATGTTCCTGGCTCACAGCGCAAGATGGAACCCTACCCGGATTGTGGTGAGCAGTCGTATACCGGCCACAATCGACTCGAAGGCAAGATCGCACTCATCACCGGAGCAGACAGCGGCATCGGGCGGGCAGTAGCGATTGCCTATGCCCGTGAAGGTGCCGACGTCGCCATCGCTTATCTGAATGAGCATGAAGACGCGCAAGAAACCGCGCGCTGGGTCGAGGCCGCGGGCCATCAATGCCTACTTTTGCCTGGAGACCTGGCGCAGAAACAGAACTGCTACGACATCGTCGAAAAGACTGTCAGCCAGTTCGGGCGTATCGACATCCTGGTCAACAACGCGGCGTTCCAAATGTCCCACGAGACCTTGGAGGAAATTGACGATGATGAATGGGTGAAAACGTTCGATATCAATATCACCGCCATCTTCCGTATCTGCCAGGCGGCACTGCCTTCCATGCCCAAGGGCAGTTCGATCATCAATACGAGCTCGGTCAATTCCGACGATCCATCCCCCAGCCTGCTGGCCTATGCCACGACCAAGGGGGCCATTGCCAACTTCACTGCTGGCTTGGCTCAGTTGCTGGGCAAGAAAGGCATTAGGGTCAACAGTGTCGCGCCAGGCCCTATCTGGACGCCTTTGATTCCGGCAACCATGCCGGACGAGGCCGTCAAGGCCTTTGGTTCCAGCTACCCGATGGGGCGACCGGGGCAGCCGGTTGAAGTCGCGCCGATCTACGTGCTGCTGGGCTCCGACGAGGCCAGTTACATCAGTGGCTCACGTTACGCAGTGACTGGCGGCAAACCGATCCTCTAGCGCAAAGAGGCTCGCCGTGCTGGCGGGCCTCCTTTTTGCGTGGCAGTTTCAGTGTTTGTGCCGATCGTGATCACGGGCCGTTTTTTGCGCTGTCGAGTCATGTGATGTACCGGTGGATCCATCCGGACGATGAGCATCGTTGTCTCGCTCCTCTTCCCCATGCGGCCTCGTCTGCGCTCCTTCCTTTTGTCTATCGCTCAATTTCATCATGTTGCTCTCCTGCCATTGCCTTTGAACTAGGGAAGCCGAAGCACGAGCAAAGTTCACGTCACATTCACTTCTCGAGATAGCCGGGCAATAGATGCGATGAACCAAATACCCCAGGATCGCGTCCACCGCAAAACAAGCGAGTCGACACTGGAATGGCAAACGACCCTGTACTAGCCGCCCTCGGCTATCTCAAAAACAACAAACTGATTTTGACCACAGCAGAATCGTGCACTGCGGGCTGCATGGTGGCTTTGCTGGCGGCGGCACCGGGTACCGGAGAGGTGCTGGAAAGCGGCTACGTCGTCTACTCACCCAGCGCCAAGAAACGTCTGTTGGGCGTCAGCGCCGAAACCATCGAACGATACGGTTTGACCAGCGAAGCAGTGGCCTGGGAAATGGCCTTGGGCGCCTTGCGAGACAGCGATGCCAATGTGGTTATCGCCACCACCGGGGTAGCCGGCCCGGCGCCCGAATCTGGAGTACCACCGGGGACGATGTGCTTTGCGTGGGCTTTCGCCGGCGATCCAATTGCCGTTTTCACGCGTACTCAACGTTTCTTCGGCGAGCGGTCTGAAGTCATGCGCGAAGGAGCCCTGTTCGGGCTGACCCGGCTTTCCCACTATCACCAGCGCTGGTTACACGGTGAGCGCGCCTGAGGGCTGTGAACATGTCGGAAGATGAACTGGTATCCCGGCGTCACCCTGTTCAAGAAGACATGCCGATGCAGCAGCGTGTATGGCGCTTCGAGCGCGTGGGGTGGTATGTACTCGTGACCATTGTACTGCTTGCCTTGGCAGGCCTGTTCGGTAATGGCCCGTTGAGCGATGCCGAGGTGGTGAGCCAGGATGGCAGGGTACGGGTTGAGTATCAGCGCCTCAGCCGAAGCGGCACGACAGATAGCCTTTTCATCACCGTTCAGGGTACCCCTGATCAGGCGGTAGAGGTGCAGCTCGAAGGATCATTGCTACGTGATGCCAGTATCGAGACGTTACAACCGGAGCCGCAACGGTCGATGTCGCATGGCCAGGCCATGCTGTTCCAATTGGGTACCAGGCAAGATGGCGTGGCCACGTTGTACCTGACCCTTCAAAGTGAGCACGTAGGCACTCTGGAGGGCAGAGTCAGGGCTGGCCCCAAAAGCGCCGTTCGCTTCTCCACTTTCCTTTACCCCTAGGAGTGGGTCATGGATTCGATCCTCCGCGCAGCCGGGATGTATGTGGCTCTCATGCTGCTGTTTCGCGTAGCCGGGCGGCGCTCGCTGGCCGACCTGACGACCTTTGACTTCGTCTTGCTGCTGATCATCGGGGAGGCCACCCAACAGGCGCTTCTGGGCGAGGACTTTTCGTTCACCAATGCCATGCTGGTGATTGCCACGCTGATCGTTCTGGACGTCGGCCTTTCGCTCGCGAAGCTCAACTCCAAGCCCTTGGCCAGGTTTCTGGATGGGCACGCTACCCTGGTTGTCGAGAATGGGCGCTTTCTGCATCACCGCATGCGTCGGGCACGCCTCACGGAGGACGATATCCTGGAGTCCGCGCGGGACAGCCAAGGCATCGAGAACATTGAGCAGGTCAAGTTTGCCATCGTCGAACGCAATGGAAAGATTTCGATCATTCCTGCCAAGTGAGGCCTTTTGGCAACAGTAAAGCTGCGACCATCGTTTCGCATGCACACGCGATGATGCCAGCCATCGTAAGCATTGAACCGTGTCACTCTACGCGTACTCAACCACGAGCAAGTTCTTAACTCAATCCGTGATGAGGTAACGCCAATGAACGCTATCGACTTACTGATTCAAGACCACAAGCTGGTGAAAAAACTGCTCGAAGAACTGTCGACCACCACCGAGCGCGCAGTGAAGAAACGGGCCGAGTTACTCCACAGGATCGAGCAGGAGTTGCAGATCCACACCACGCTCGAGGAAGAAATCCTCTACCCCGCCATCAAGCAAGCGGGTGGCAAGGAAGAAGCGAAGATGTACTACGAGGCTAAGGAAGAACACCGGACTGTTGACTCCCTCGTCCTACCCGACCTCCTGCATACCGAAACCGGCACCGTCGAATTCGCCGGGCGGGTCAAGGTCATGAAGGAGTTGTTGGAGCATCACATCGAGGAAGAGGAAGGCGAGCTCTTCCCCACCGCGAAGAAGCTGCTCAGCAAGGACACTCTCGAGGAGCTTGGGCAAACCATGGAAATGCAGAAAAAGATGCTCAAGGGCGAGCAGCGAGCAGCTTAGTCGAGCGTTCACCTGCCAGCGCTCAAGACGCTGGCAGGCGATCAGCTTCAGATACCCCATCATCAGTCGGAAGGTTTCATGGAACATTGGATTGGGTTACTTGAATGGCCTGCGATGTTGATGACCGTGCTGGCAGCCTGGTGCATCGGTTCGCGCCGTCCGGAGCGGAGGAAGGCAGGTTTCTGTTGTTTTCTTGCAAGCAACGTTTTGTGGGCCGTCTGGGGCTGGCAAGCGGAAGCCTGGGCATTGATCATCCTGCAGTTCTGCCTCTGTGCCATGAATCTGCGAGGGTGGCGAAAAAATACACAACTGCAAGCTTCGGCGTGACCATGCTCATGCCATTGGCAGCGATATGCGCAATGTGGTGCCTGTAGACGTGTTGAGTTCCACGTCTATCGCCCCCCCATGCCGCGCTACGATCTCGCCTACAATGAACAGGCCAAAGACGCCTGTCCTGCCCATACGTTCCCGGGAACAGCCTAGCATTGCTGGCGGCGCCCGCCCAACTGGATCCAGACCGGCGCATGATCACTGGCCTTGGCTTCGTTACGCACCCAGGCATCCACGCCCGCCCGCTTCAAATAAGGGCTCAGACCCGGGTTGAGCAGCAGGTGATCGATACGAAGCCCGGCATTACGCGCCCAGTGATTGCGAAAATAGTCCCAGAACGTGTAAATGCGCTGCTCGGGATAAAGGTGGCGAACAGCATCGACCCAGCCCTGGGCCAACAACTCTTGGAAATACGCCCGCGATTCAGGTTGCAGCAGCGCGTCCTTGAGCCATGAGCGCGGGTTATAGATGTCCAGATCGGTGGGCACAACGTTGAAGTCCCCCGCTAACACCGCAGGATAGCTGCTGACATGCAGTGTTTGAGCATGCTTGATCAGGCACTCGAACCAGCGCAGTTTGTAATCGAACTTCGGGCCGGGTTGCGGATTGCCATTGGGTAGGTAAAGGCAGCCCACCAATACACCGTGCGCCGCAGCTTCCAGATAGCGGCTTTGCTGATCGTCCTGTAGGCCAGGCAGCCCGCGACGTACCTCCAGCGGCTCGCTATCGCGCGCCAGGATAGCCACGCCGTTCCAGGAGGCTTGCCCCTGGTAAAGGCACCCATAACCTGCCGCTTCGATGGCCTGGCGAGGAAACTGCTGGTCGGCCGCCTTTAGCTCCTGCAAGCAGGCAATGTCCGGCTGCTCCCGCTCCAGCCAAGCCAACAGCGCGGGCAGGCGGCTGCGGATGCCATTGATATTGAAGGTGGCGATCTTAAGCGCTTTCATGCGTCAGGGTCGCTCACGTGAGCCTGTACGGCATCTTCCAGTGCCCGGATATGTGCCTCGTCGGCCAGTGCCTTCAGCGCCAACCAGTCATCCCAATCAATGGCACCGTCGTCCCGTAGCGCCTCGGCGGTGCGAACCAGTTCATGGTGGTAGGCGTCCGGCGATTCGCGCCGGTAGCTGATGTCGTCGTACTGCGCGTACCAGGCTTCAAGTTCAGGAATGCTGCGTTCGATGCTCATGACGGCCGCCTCGTTCTATCCCTGCTAGTGAGAGCCCAAGCGCCGCGCAATGTTCAACCGCAACGGTCAGTCGGTCAGCAACCCTACCGCTGAAGTAGTGCATTGGAACTTCTCACCCCGTCCGACACGTCCCACGTCCACACTTGGCGAAAACGGAGATTGAACGATAAGTGCAAAATTGGGTAGCCACAACTCGGCCAGCAAGCCTTTAGCGGTAATCAGCCACGGCGCCTGGCTGCTGGTATCGAGTGGAGTGGCCAAGGGCAATCGGATGACCAGCTACAAGACCTTGCAGGATGATATCCGCAATGCAGCTGGCCTCTGGGTAGATGAAGAGGTAGTGGTGGATGGGAATTTGATCACCAGCCGCATGCCGGATCATATAACCGCCTTCAATGATCAGTTGATCCGAGCCCGTGCTTTGTTCACTTGCTGACCATGGGCAAGCAAACACTTCAACCTACTGCTCTGCTCAGGCAAGCGTTCAGGTTAGGCAAGCTCACGGTTTCTTTTCCACATCCTTGGGCGCTTTCGCTGGGCCTTGGGGGTCCACTTGAGGGTCGTCCAGGTCTGGAGAGTCCGGATCGAATCCCAGGTCCTGATCAGTCGTTGCATGATCGGAAGAATGGGGGCCTTTCGGCTGCTGATCGTCGGATTTGTTCATTTTGCAGTCTCCGAAGTGTGATTTATTCACCGTCAGGGTATTGCCCCCTTTCTGAATGGGCTGTTCATGAAATATTTCGGTGAGACACCGGCATCCGGTGGAGGATCGCAAGACCGGTAAAGTTCCTTTTACATGCCATCTGCTGGATAAGTCTGAACGGTATCCGCGAGTTCGTTCTGATTCCGACATAGTGGATGAGCGGTGCCCAAAACGCCGGTTGCGCCCTCACGGTGGCCGTTTATTCCAGAAAAATTAAACCTTCACCTGCTCCTACGGCTCAACCGACTGCGGCATAGAGGTCGCAGCCACCAAGCGAAGGAGTGACAGATGAACAAACCATTCTTGAAAATCGCCGGGGTAACCCTGTTGATGGGCCTGGCTTCACTGCAGGTACAGGCAGCGTCTTCGGACGATTTCGTCGATGCGGCCACTGAAGCCGGTATCGCCGAAGTGGTCACCGGCAACCTGGCGCAGGAAAAGAGCCAAAGCGCAGACATCAAGCAATTCGCCCAGCAAATGGTCACAGACCATACCAAAGCCAACCAGGAGCTTGGTGATATCGCCCGCAAGCTGGACATCAGCGTGCCCGACGAGGCGGCGCTGACCGACAAGGTCAAAAAGATGATTCTCGAATGGCGCGAGGAGTCGTTCGACCGGTCCTACGTCAATAACCAGGTCGACGCGCACGAAAAGGCCGTGGAACTGTTCAAGAAAGAGGCCGCCTCCTCTGACAAGCCTGAGTTGAAAGCCTTTGCCAGCGACAAGCTGCCAACGCTGCAACACCATCTGGAACAGGCCAAGGCGCTGCAAGCCACCCACGGCAAGTAACCCACACGTCACCGCGCAATCCCAGGGGCCGCCTTGCGGCCCTAACTTGAGCCATCTGGAGGTGGGCTCCCCATGAATGATCGAATCATCGAACTGTTCACCGACGCCACATTTTTCGGCATTTCCATCCTCAACCTGCTGGTAGCGCTGTGCGTTGCCGTGCTGACGTTCGTGATTGCCAGAGCTGTCATCGGCCTGTTGATGCGCCGGGTGCAGCGCTGGTCCGAACATGACGGGGCAATGAGTCAGGTGCTGGCCAAGGTACTGGCTGGTACCAGCAACAGCCTGCTTCTGCTCGCTTCGCTGCTGGTCGGTTTGAGCATGCTGGACCTGCCCGAGCGCTGGTTGGGCCGGGTCAGTAGCTTGTGGTTCGTGGTCGCCGCCTTGCAGATCGGCCTATGGGCCAATCGCGCCATCGCGCTGGGCCTGAACCGCTACTTCAGCCGACATAGCGCCGACGGCCTGTATCAAGGCAGCGCGTTGGCCACGCTTTCGGCCTGGGGGGCACGGGTGCTGCTGTGGTCGGTAGTGTTGCTGGCCATGCTGTCCAATCTCGGCGTCAATATCACCGCCTTCGTGGCCAGCCTGGGTGTGGGCGGCATTGCCGTGGCCCTGGCCGTGCAGAACATTCTGGGTGACCTGTTCGCTTCATTGTCGATTGCCGTCGACAAACCCTTCGAAGTCGGCGATTTCATCGTCATCGGCCCACTGGCCGGCACCGTGGAACATGTTGGGCTGAAGACTACACGCATTCGCAGCCTGGGCGGTGAGCAGATCGTCATGGCCAATGCCAGCATGATCAGCAGCACCATCCAGAACTACAAGCGCTTGGAGGAGCGACGCATCGTGTTCGAGTTCGGCTTGTCGTACGACACGCCCACCGATGCGGTGAAACAGGCACCCACCATCGTCGAAGAGGCGATCAAGGCCCAGCAGCAGGTGCGTTTCGACCGCGCTCACTTGCGGGGCTTTGGCAAAGAGGCGCTGGAGTTCGAATGCGTCTATATCGTGAGAGACCCTGGCTACAACCTCTACATGGATATTCAACAGGCCATCAACTTTCACCTGCTCGAACGCTTCACCCGAATCGGCGCCAAATTTGCCGTGCCAGTGCGTGCCATCAAAGTTACGGCGCTGCCGCAACCCCTCGTTCAGTCTCAGGCACTGTGACGGCGCACTGGGTGATGCAAGACGTTGTCAGTCGTTCGCACTTATTCGCTTCGTCAGCAGTCACAGGTTTTATTACCCATATCGGATAACGGAGTCTCCATGCCCCTGGCCCGGTCCTGCGAACAGCTTGCCCTGGGGCAGAATTGCCGGCTGTTCTGCGGCGCCTACCAACTTGACCATGCTGCCAATGCGCTGATCGAGGACAACCGCTCGTCGCCATGGTGACCAGCAGCCTATAATCTGCGCCCAGTGCCCGGCGATTCGCTCAGGGCCATTTCCCGCTCCGTACAAGGCTGATGCCATGAAGTCGTCCAGCAAATCGCCCCTCGCCTCGCCGCACAATCCGGCGCTCAGCCCCAGCCACCTGGATTTCCCTGTGGTCGGCCTCGGCGCCTCGGCCGGCGGCCTGGAGGCGATTCGCCGGTTCTTCCAGCACACTCCGGACGATTCCGGCATGGCGTTCGTCGTGGTGCTGCACCTGTCCCCGGACCATCAGAGCCAGGCCGACCGGATCATCCAGGCCGTCACCCGCATGCCGGTGCGCCAGGTCAGCGAGCCGGTACCGATCGAACGCAACCATGTCTACGTCATCTCACCGGCCAATCGCCTGTCGACCAACGACGGCTACCTGCGGGTCAGCCCGGCCAAGCGCAGTCGCGGCGATCATGTGGCCATCGACCTATTCTTTCGCGACCTGGCCGACGTTCACAAGGATCACGCCTTCTGCGTGGTGCTCTCCGGTACGGGCAGCGACGGCGCCGTAGGCCTGTCGAGAATCAAGGAGCAAGGTGGTGTGACCCTGGTGCAGGCACCTGACGATGCCGAGTATCCCGATATGCCACGTGCGGCGTTGGCCACCGGCATGGTCGACCTGCTGCTGCCGGTGGATGAGATGCCCGCGCGCCTGGTCGAGTTGTGGCGCACGGCGCGCCAGGTGAAGCTTCCGGAAATCGAAGACGACAGCCTGCCGCCGCCACTGGGGGAGCGTGAGGGCGATCCGGCGGCGAGCGACCCGTTGCTGGACGAGATCCTGCTGGCGCTGCAAGGCGAGACCGGGCACGACTTCAGCCATTACAAGCGCGCCACCGTGCTGCGCCGCCTGGAGCGCCGCCTGCATGTGACCGGCCAGACAGACCTGGCCGGCTATCTCAACTTCCTGCAACGCCACCCTGAGGAATCGCGGGCGTTGCTGGCCGACATGCTGATCGGCGTGACCAACTTCTTCCGCGACCGCGAGGCGTTCGACGCGTTGCAGCGCCATGTGATGCCGGGTCTGGTCAGCAAGGATGCCAATGAAGAGTCCGCGCGCGAGGTACGTATCTGGTCGGCTGGCTGCTCCACTGGCGAGGAGGCCTATAGCCTGGCGATGCTGGTGGCCGAGCAGTCGGCGGTGGAACAGCGCAGTGCCCAGGTGCAGGTATTCGCCACCGACCTCGACGAACGTGCCATCGGCATTGGCCGCGCCGGGCGGTATCCGGACGCCATCGCCACCGATGTGTCGGCGGCACGTCTGCGCCAGTTCTTCATCAAGGAGGACCAGCATTTCCGGGTGCGAAAGGAAATTCGGGAAAAGGTCCTGTTCGCCCGCCACAACCTTCTATCCGATCCACCCTTTTCCCAACTCGACCTGATCGTCTGCCGCAACCTGCTGATCTACCTGGACCGCGATGTGCAGCGCGACATCCTGCGCCTGTTCCATTTCGCCCTGCGTCCTGGTGGCCATCTGTTCCTGGGCAGCTCCGAGTCGACCGACCTTGCCGCCGACCTGTTTGTCGCTGTAGACAAACGCAATCGTATCTTCCGTGCCCGGGAGGTGCAGACCACCAGCCATCCGGCGCGCCTGCAGGCCCCGGAACCTGCGCTGGCGTCTCCTGCCCGCGCGCGTAGCAGTCGCCGCTTGTCCTACGCCGAGATTCATCACCGCGCCCTCGCCCGCTGCACGCCGCCTAGCCTGGTGGTCGATACCGAGGGCAATATCCTGCACATGAGCGAAGGCGTCGGACGTTTCCTGCGTCACGCAGGTGGCGAGCTCAGCCACAACCTGCTCAGCCTGGTCATCGCGCCGTTGCGGCCTGCCCTGCGCAGCACCTTGCTGCAGGCACAAGGCAGCGGCCAGGCGGTAACATCGCGCAGGGTCGCGGTCAGCCTCGACGAACACCCCACCTCCGTACAGATCCTGATTCAGTCGCACCAGGATGACCCCAGTGGCACCGACTGCCTGCTGGTGGTATTCCAATGCGTCGAAACCGACAGCAACACCGGCCCCGCCGTCGAGCAGAGCGAAGGCATGCTGCTGACCAACCTGGAGCGCGAACTGCATCGCACGCGCCTGCAACTGCAGGAAACCATCGAGCAATCGGAGTTTTCCAGCCAGGAATTGACCGCCTCCAACGAGGAAATGCAGGCGATCAACGAGGAGTTGCGCTCGGCTAGCGAGGAACTGGAAACCAGCAAGGAGGAGCTGCAGTCGATCAACGAAGAGCTGCTGACGGTCAACTACGAGCTAAAGACCAAAGTCGAGGAAACCGACAAGGTCAATGACTACCTGAGCAACCTGATCGCCTCGACCGACATCGCCACGGTGTTCGTCGACCGCAACCTGTGCATCCGCTGGTTCACCCCCCGGGCCACCGACATCTTCAGCATGTTACCGGTGGACACCGGGCGCTCGCTGCTCGACATCACCCATCGCCTCGACTATCCCGGCCTGGCCGACGACGCCCGCGCGGTAGTCGAGCGCGAGACCACCATCGAACGCGAGGTGGTCGGCCACAACCAGCACTGGTACCTGGCCCGCCTGCTGCCCTACCGGGCCAGCGAGCGCAACGTCGACGGCACCGTGCTGACCTTCATCGACATCAGCCAGAGCCGCGCCGCGGAGGAACGCCTGCGCCAAGGAGAGGAGCGCATGCGCCTGGTGGCGGAGAGCACCCACGACTTCGCCATCATCCTGCTTGACGAACAAGGCCTGATCACCGACTGGAACACCGGTGCCGCGCTGATTTTCGGCTATGGCAAGGATGAGGTCCTTGGCCACCATTACCAGTTGATCTTCACCGAGCAGGACCAGGCCAGCGGTGTGCCCGAGCGCGAACTGCGCAGCGCCCGCCTCCATGGCCGCGGCCAGGACGAGCGCTGGCACGTGCGCAAGGATGGCAGCCGTTTCTACTGCAGCGGCGAGGTGTCGCGGCTCAAGGGCAGCAGCCTGCGGGGCTACGTCAAGATCGCTCGCGACCTTACCGGCCACAAGCGCCTGCACGACGAGCAGAGCAAGCAACTGGCCGAGTCGCAGAGCAGCAGCCACATGAAGGACGAATTTTTCGCCGTCATGTCCCACGAACTCAAGCATCCGTTAAACCTGATTCAGCTCAACGCCGAAATCCTGCGCCGGTCGCCCTCGGTGAAAGCCGCCAGTACTGCCAGCAAGGCTGCCGCAATCATCTGCGACGCGGTGTCCAGTCAGGCGCGGATCATCGATGACCTGCTCGATGTCGCCCGTATTCGCACCGGCAAGCTCAAGCTCAAGACCCAGGTGATCGACCTGTGCGCGGTGTTGCAGGGTATCCATGCCGTGGTACTCAACGAACAGCATCCTTGCGCCGTGCGCCTGGCACTGCCGGCCGATGGCGCACCTGTCCACATCGAGGCCGATGGCACGCGGCTCGAGCAGATCGTCTGGAATCTGCTGAACAACGCATTGAAATTCAGCCCTGCGGGCAGCGAGATTCGCGTAGTGCTGAGCAGAAGGGACACCCAGGCCCGCCTGGAGGTAATCGACCAAGGCGTCGGCCTGACCGAGGAGAGCCTGGAGAGCGTTTTCGACCTGTTCACCCAGGCCGCTCCGCAGCTGTCCGGCAACCACCGCGACGGCCTGGGTATCGGCCTGTCACTGGTGCGCCAGCTGGTCGAGGCACATGGCGGGACGGTGGCGGCGTATTCCCCGGGGCTTGGTTGCGGCACGACCTTCACGGTCAGCCTGCCACTGTGCGCGCCCGGGCGCCAGGCGCCGTCAACGTCGCCCGAACAGACCAGCGAGGGCCGCCTGGACGGTATCAAGGTGCTGCTGGTGGACGACTCGGTGGAAATTCTCGAGGTCATGCAGCAGTTGCTGGAGATGGAAAGCGCGGAAGTCGAGGCCTACAGCGACCCGCAAGTGGCGCTCGAGGCCGCCGCCAGCGGGCGCTACGATATCATCCTGTCCGATATCGGCATGCCGGTAATGGATGGCCACGCCCTGATCAAGGCGCTGCGTGGCCTGGAACACCTGCGCTATACACCGGCCATTGCCTTGACCGGGTATGGCGCCAGCGCCGACCAGTACCGCTCGCGCCAGTCAGGTTTTGACCGCCACCTGAGTAAACCGGTGGGCTATGACGAATTGGTCGAGGCCATAGAGACACTGTGCGGGTCGGTGCCCTATTGAACCGGCACAGCGCCATCAACGCTAATTCCACTGGCATGTGCCCCACTCACGCATGCACGCTCCATTGCACCGCATCCGCGGCGATGGGCATTTCGTCGATGGCATGGATCATTCCACTGGCCAGCGCCTCCTGCGGCGCCAGGATACGCGGATAGGCCATCAGGCAGCGCGGCACGTCGAGCACGTCGCTGGCGCCTTCGGTCCGCTCGGCGACGATTTGCGCATACAGACGCAGGTCGTAGTCCAGGCTCATGGCGTATTCGGCCATGCGCGCATGGTCCACTGAGCCATGCAAGGTCCAATGGAAGGGATGGAACAGGAACTTGCTGCAGGCACAGGCCGTACGATGAACGCCGGCCAGGAACAGGATGTTGCCCATCGACTCGACCGTGCCCAGGTTGTGGGTATGCACCGGCGCCGGCAAGGCACGCAGGAAGTTGTACAGGGTGAAGCCATAGCTGCATTCGCCGCCCATGGTGGCGATGTTCAACTGCAATACCTCGGCGCCCTGCTGCAGGGCCTTGGAGCAGGTATTGATCAGGTTGCCGCAGGTCGCGGAGTTGATCGGGCCGGTGTAGTGGATGATGTGTCTGGCCATGTCGTCCTCCAGGGTCAGTCAGGCGTGTTCTTTTCCACAGCGTCACTGCCCGGCGTCGCCGGATCGTGCTCGCCCATCTGCTGGTAATGCTTGCGCAGCGCATGCAGTTCGGCCGGCCCCATGTCCTCGAGGTCGAGCAGTGCCTTGTGCGCCCGCTTGGTGGTGCGCAGCAGCTCGTCGATCTTGATGTGCAACTCATCGTTGTCGCGGTTCTGGGTGTTCTGGATCAGGAACACCATTAGGAAAGTGATGATCGTGGTCGAGGTGTTGATCACCAGTTGCCAGGTGTCGTTGAAGTGGAAAAACGGCCCGCTCACGCCCCAGGCGATGATCAGCATCAATGCGATGGCGAAGGTCACCGGGCGTCCACTGTGGTTGGCCAGCCATTGGGCAAACCGGTCGAATTTCATGGCTGGATCTCCTTCAGGCCGGTTGCCCGGTTTCGTCAGGGAGGCCTTCGATGTCCGGGTCGTCCGGCTGCACTTCCGGTTCCCCCTCATCCGGTTGCACCGGGGGTTCCGGTTGATCGTCGTCGAAATCGTCGTCGCTATTCATGGCTCACCTCGGTTTACGCGCCGGCATGCGGTGGAGGCTCGCAAGGCGCGCAAAGTTCCAGTTTTTCTCCCAGACCATGACCTGTACTGCGGTTGTTCACCCGCTAAATATTTGCCTCGCGGTCCTTCAGGCAACTGGTCCGAAAACTCGAGAATATTTTTACTGCGATGACTGACAGCCCAGTCATAACTGAACACAGACCTTCCTGTGTTCGACCAGAGGTAAGCCATCATGGCTAACAATCAAGACAAGGGCGGCGACCGCAACGCCGACAACAACATGGGGAACGCCGGCCAGCAAGGGGGCCACGGCTCGGCAGGCGACATGACCGACCGGCAGAAAGGCGGCCAGCAAGGCGGTCAGCGGCCTGAGGACAAGACCGACAAGGATTGGGCGCAGTCCCAGGATACCGGGCGACAAGGCGGGCAATCGGTGGAACAGCCTGATGACAGGGAGAACCTTACCGACCCTGGAAAAGTTGGTGGTCAACAACGCGACCAAGACCAGGGCATGGACAAGGAACGCTGATTTCACTGGGGTCCACCCAGGGCGACAGCGTTCGCCCTGGGGATCGTATTGACAATCCCGGTACTGGCGGTATGCAAGGCCGAAAATTCTCTGACGAGGTAACAGCCCATGATCGACCCCAATCATCCAGACCCTTACGTCGATGAAGTACCACACGATCCCGGCGAAAAGGTACCACCGCCCGATCCGGAACATGAGGCACCCGACTGGCCGGAAGGCCAGGTGCCACCCGAGGAGCAATCCGACGGATGACAAAGTCCCTCGCTTGCGCAGGCTCATCGAAAACGGAGATCGAACAATGACAGCTCAATTGAATGGCAAGCGTGTGGCCTTCCTGGTCACTGATGGCTTCGAACAGGTGGAGCTGACAGGCCCTCGCGAAGCTCTCGAAACCAATGGGGCGATAATCGACATTCTGAGTAACAAGGAAGGCACCGTTCGCGGCTGGCATCACGACAAGCTTGCCGACGAGTTTGCAGTGGACGCCACCTTCGAGAGCGCCCACCTTGATCTGTACGATGCCATTGTGCTGCCGGGTGGCGTACAGAACGCCGATACCATTCGCCTGATACCCGCGGCTCAGAAACTGGTGAAAAGCCACAACTCGGCAGGCAGACCACTGGCGGTGATTTGTCACGGTGCCTGGCTGCTGGTGTCAAGTGATCTGGCCAAAGGAAGGCGGCTGACCAGCTACAAGACGTTGCAGGATGATATTCGCAACGCCGGTGGCAACTGGGTAGATGAAGAAGTGGTGGTGGACGGCAACCTGATCACCAGTCGCCAGCCAGACGATATCCCGGCCTTCAACGAGCAGTTGATCAAGGCACTGGCGGGTTGAGTGCTGTCGATTCAGCACTTGCCCCGGGAGGCCTCATGAGTGAACCCCGAGAGTTGCATTCAACCGTCATTTGCGTGCAGGAGGGAAAGATCCTGTTCGTGCGCAAAGAGGCGCCAGAGTGGTCTTTGCCCGGCGGCAAGCTCGAACCGGACGAACAACCACTCGAGGCGGTCCGTCGGGAACTGCGGGAGGAGACAAGCCTGACACTGCGAAACGCTCGGTACCTTGGCCATCACGCCTATGCGATGGAAGAACATTACCTTTACCGGATGCCTGTCGAGTGTTCAGAGGTACCGCGCGCATCCGGGGAGATAGTCGAATGCCGCTGGTTTACCCCCATCGAGTTGGTTCATGTGACGGTGAAACCTACCAACCTGGACCTGCTCAAGCGGGCAGGACAAATTTGCTAGGAAGTTACTCATAGGCCGGTCGCTCCCTCTTCAGTGGGAAGCGGCATCCGAACAAGATTGAGAAGACGCCAGTTCACGCGCTCTGGCGACACCCCACAGCATGGCGGTCGTCATGGACTGCCCTGGACGCGTTCCATAGGCCTCTTCGTGGATCAATGCGCCCTCGTGACCATAGATGCCCATGAACAATTGCGTGGTACCCACGCGTGATAGGCGCACCTGGACATCGATAGTCCAGCCGCAATCAAGTATTTCAGTGTGCGTACGGCAGTGCAGCTGGGCATCCATCCAATCCCAATAAGTCTGGCCTCTTTCTCTCATCACTTTCTCCCAGGGTGAGATGTAAGTAAGACACATTGTCGGAAACGAGACTGACCGCTGATCGAATTTCTGGAACCTTTTCAAAAAGTTGAGCGAAGTTGTCGCTGACTTGACAGTATCAGACAGAAACTCCGCGCTCGACCAGGACTTTCCCGTCAGCGCCACTCGTCAATCATGCTGAACCCTCCCATCCCGCTACCAGTCGCTACTGATGAGTACTCGAACGCAGGGGGCTCTCGTGAGCGAGATCCGCATTGGCATTTCCGGTTGGCGCTATGGCCCATGGCGCAAGGACTTCTACCCCAAGGGACTGCGCCAGGACGACGAGCTGGCGTTCGCCTCGCGGGCGGTCAACAGCATCGAGATCAATGGTTCGTTCTACGCGCTGCAGACACCGGAACGCTATGGTCATTGGCGTGACGAGACACCGCAGGGTTTCGTGTTCTCGGTCAAGGCACCGCGTTACATCACCCATGTGCGCAGGCTTCGCGAGATCGATGAAGCGCTTGCCAACTTTTTTGCATCGGGCCCATTGCTGCTGGGCGACAAGCTGGGACCATTCCTGTGGCAGTTTCCGCCGAACCTGAAGTTCGACGCGCAACGCTTCAGCGACTTTCTGGCCAAGTTGCCGCGTGACCGCGATGCTGCCCGCCTCCTCGCCCGCCAGGCGGCCGAGCGCCTGCAAGGCAACGGCGGCATTGCCATCCGAGGTAACGCACGCCTGCGCCACGCTGTGGAGATTCGCCACCCCAGCTTCCTCTGCGACACCTTCATCAGCCTGCTGCGCAAGCACAAGATTGCCTTGGTGGTTGCTGACAGCGCGGGCAAATGGCCTTATGTCGAGGAGGTCACGGCCGATTTCGTGTACCTGCGCCTGCATGGCGATGTCGAGGTCTATAGCAGCGGCTACACCGCCAGCGCACTACGCCGCTGGCGCCTGCGCATCCAGGCCTGGGCTGCCGGCGGCCAGCCGGAAGATGCCCAGCGCGTGGTAGGCCGCGCCCCGGCAAAACGCGCCTCCCGTGACGTGTACTGCTACTTCGACAACGACCAGAAAGTGCATGCCCCCTACGATGCCCGCCGCCTGCTGGCCAAGCTCGGCCTTGAAGGCGAGCTGGTGACCGAGCCTGGCGTCGAGCCGCAGGAGCCGCTATGAACGGGACCCTGCCTGCCCCCCGCTGCATCATCGACAAAGTGACCGCCGTGCACCGCCTGACGGTGCTGACCCTCAACGTGCACAAGGGCTTCACCCTGTTCAACCGCCGCTTCATCCTGCCGGAGCTGCGCGAGGCGGTGCGAACCACCGGGGCCGACCTGGTGTTCCTGCAAGAGGTGCACGGCAGCCACCAGCGGCATGCCGAACGCCATCCGACCTGGCCGACGGCACCTCAGTACGAATTCCTCGCCGACAGCATGTGGCCGCAGTTCGCCTACGGGCGCAACGCGGTCTATCCCCATGGCGACCATGGCAACGCCCTGCTGTCCAAGTTTCCGATCCGCGCCCACGACAACCTCGACGTCACGATCCACGGCAACGAGGAGCGCGGTCTTTTGCATTGCCTCCTCGAAGTGCCCGGCCATGAGCAGGTGCACGCGATCTGCGTGCACCTGGGACTGCGCGAAGACCATCGTCAGCGCCAGGTCGGCCTGCTGCTGGCGTTGCTCGACAGCCTGCCGCCGGACGAGCCGGTCATCGTCGCTGGCGACTTCAACGACTGGCGCCTGAAAGCCGATGCGCGACTGTCGAGCCATCTGCGCGAAGCCTTCGGCAAACCGGCGCGCAGCTTTCCCGCGCGTCTGCCGCTGCTACGCCTTGACCGCATCTACCTGCGCAATGCACAAGCCTGTGAGGCGCGGGTGTTGTCCCGATACCCGTGGTCATACCTCTCCGACCATGCCCCGCTGGTGGCGCAGGTGACGCTATGAAGCAGTCCTGGAGCGACGGCAACCGTGTCGAACTATTAATCAACGGCGAGCAGTACTACCCGCGCGTGTTCGAGGCCATGGCCCAGGCACGGGAGGAAATCCTCCTGGAGACCTTCATCATCTACGACGACAAGGTCGGCCAACCCTTGCGCCAGGCCCTGATCGACGCCGCGCGGCGCGGGGTGCGGGTCGAGGTGGCGGTGGACGGCTACGGCACCGCAGACCTGCCCGACGGCTTCATCGCCTCGATGACCGAGGCCGGGGTGCGTTTCCATTCGTTCGATCCGCAACCCCGGCTGGCTGGCATGCGCACCAATTTGTTCCGCCGCCTGCACCGCAAGATCCTGGTGATCGACGGGCGGCGCGCGTTCATCGGCGGCATCAACTACAGCGCCGACCACCTTGGCGACTTCGGCCCGCAGGCCAAGCAGGACTACGCCGTGGAGGTCGTCGGCCCGGTGGTGGCCCAGGTGCACGCTTCCTCGTGCCGTATGCTCGCCCCCGTGCTGGACGCCGCCAGCCAGGTCCAGCCGACCTGCACCACCGCAGGCACGGCCAGCGCCGTGCTGGTGGAACGCGACAACCGCCGCCATCGCAACGATATCGAGGTCTGCTACCTGCAGGTCTTC
>NZ_JABWRI010000019.1:0-102006 GCF_014268865.1 Pseudomonas sp. BW16M2
GGACTCAGCAGGATTCGAACCTGCGACCGCTCGGTTCGTAGCCGAGTACTCTATCCAGCTGAGCTATGAGTCCGTGGTCGGTAGTTTTAGGCCAGATTACCACTGGCTTGTTGAAGCGTCTTTGCAAGCAGAGCCACTTCAAAAAGTGGCGGACTCAGCAGGATTCGAACCTGCGACCGCTCGGTTCGTAGCCGAGTACTCTATCCAGCTGAGCTATGAGTCCGTGGGGTAGTTTTAGACCAGATTACCACTGGTGGTTTGAAGCAGCCTTGCATGCAAAGCCACTTCAAAAGTGGCGGACTCAGGAGGATTCGAACCTCCGACCGCTCGGTTCGTAGCCGAGTACTCTATCCAGCTGAGCTATGAGTCCGTGTCTTGCTGTGCCATTCGGATCGCTTGAAGCGCTCCAGGCAAATAATGGCGGTGAAGGGGGGATTCGAACCCCCGATACCCTTATGAGGTATACTCCCTTAGCAGGGGAGCGCCTTCGGCCACTCGGCCACCTCACCGCAACACGAGGCGAATATTAAACACACCCTTCCTCGTTTGCAACCCTTTTTTTGAAAAAAACTTCAAAAAAATTAAAGGCTTGGCTCCTCGTCCTTCTCTTTCTTGATCCGCAGGTAGATTTCCTCGCGGTGAACAGCCACTTCCTTGGGCGCGCTAACGCCAATACGCACCTGGTTGCCTTTGACACCCAGGACCGTCACGGTGATCTCACCGTCACCAATGATCAGGCTCTCGGCGCACCGACGAGTCAGAATCAGCATAGTTTTCTCCTCACATGAATCTTCAGGGACAACAGTCTTAAAAGCAGGGCCTTGGCCGGGAACGACGGCACTGGCCCGGATCGACCGCCACGGCTGCCTGGACAGGGACAGCCGCAGCGACCAGAAACGCGAAGGGCGCGGCAAGCCGCGCCCCTCCAGGCAGCGTGTCACTCACCCTGTCGGGCGGGTGCGTCGAGCTCGAACGCGGTGTGCAGCGCGCGTACGGCCAGCTCCAGGTACTTCTCTTCGATCACCACCGAGACCTTGATCTCGGAGGTGGAGATCATCTGGATGTTGATGCTCTCCTTGGCCAGGGCCTCGAACATGCGGCTGGCAACGCCCGCGTGGGAGCGCATGCCGACGCCGACGATCGACACCTTGGCGATCTTGGTGTCGCCGATCACTTCACGCGCGCCGATTTCGCGGGCGGTGTTCTCCAGCACGCTCAACGCCTTCTCGTACTCGTTGCGGTGCACGGTGAAGGTGAAGTCGGTGGTGTTATCGTGCGAGACGTTCTGCACGATCATGTCGACTTCGATGTTGGCCGCGCTGATCGGGCCGAGGATCTTGAAGGCGACGCCCGGGGTATCCGGGACGCCACGAATGGTCAGCTTGGCCTCATCACGGTTGAAGGCGATACCGGAAATGATCGGCTGTTCCATGGATTCCTCTTCATCGATGGTAATGAGGGTACCCGGACCCTCCTTGAAGCTGTGCAGCACGCGCAGCGGGACGTTGTACTTGCCGGCGAACTCCACCGAGCGGATCTGCAGCACCTTGGAGCCGAGGCTGGCCATTTCCAGCATTTCCTCGAAGGTGATCTTCTCCAGGCGCTGGGCCTGGGGCACGACACGCGGGTCGGTGGTATAGACGCCATCGACATCGGTGTAGATCTGGCACTCGTCGGCCTTCAGCGCCGCCGCCAGGGCCACGCCGGTGGTGTCGGAGCCGCCACGGCCGAGGGTGGTGATGTTGCCGTGCTCGTCGACGCCCTGGAAACCGGCGACCACCACGACCCGGCCGGCCTTGAGGTCGGCGCGGATCTTCTGGTCGTCGATCTGCAGGATGCGCGCCTTGTTGTGCGCGCTGTCGGTGAGGATGCGCACCTGGTTGCCGGTGTAGGACACCGCCGGCACGCCGCGCTTCATCAGGGCCATGGACAGCAAGGCGATGGTGACCTGCTCGCCGGTCGAGACGATCACGTCCAGCTCGCGGGGTTCGGGCTTGTCGGTGATCTGCTTCGCCAGGTCGATCAGGCGATTGGTTTCACCGCTCATCGCCGACAGCACAACCACCAGGTCGGTGCCTTGCTCGCGGAATTTCTTGACCTTGTCGGCAACCTGCTCGATCCGCTCGATGGAACCGACAGAGGTACCGCCAAATTTCTGTACGATCAACGCCATTTCAAAGGTGCCTCAGCCCTCAAGGGCCCCAAAAAACAATCCAACATGGCGGGGACGCCGACTAGACCGACGCCCCCGCCATCTCAAAGTCCCTGCTCGGCGAACGGCACGGCCAGGGCCAGCGCCTGGTCCAGCGCGGCGACGTCGACGCCACCACCCTGGGCCATGTCAGGACGACCGCCGCCCTTGCCACCGACCGCCGCAGCAGCTTGTTTCATCAGGTCGCCAGCCTTGAGTTGGCTGGAGAGGTCCTTGGTCACGCCAGCCACCAGCACGACCTTGCCCTCATGCTCGCTGCCCAGCAGGATCACTGCGTGGCCGAGCTTGTTCTTCAGTTGATCGACGAGCGCCAGCAGCGCCTTGCCGTCCTGCCCATCCAGGCGGGCGGCGAGGACCTTGGCGCCCTTGACCTCAACGGCCGCGTTGGAGAGATCATCCCCGGCGGCGCTGGCGGCCTTGGCCTGCAGCTGCTCGAGCTGCTTTTCCAGCTGGCGGTTGCGCTCGAGCACAGCCGACAGCTTGTCGATCAGGTTGTCGCGATTGCCCTTGACCAGCTGCGCGGCTTCCTTGACCTGCTCTTCGGCAGTGTTCAGGTAGGCCAGCGCGGCGGCGCCGGTGATCGCTTCGATACGGCGCACGCCAGAGGCCACGCCGCCTTCGCTGATGATCTTGAACAGGCTGATGTCGCCGGTGCGCTTGGCGTGGATGCCACCGCACAGCTCGACGGAGAAGTCACCGCCCATGCTGAGCACGCGCACGGTGTCGCCATACTTCTCACCGAACAGCGCCATGGCCCCCTTGGCCTTGGCGGTCTCGATATCGGTCAGTTCGGTCTGTACCTCGGTGTTGCGACGCACTTCGCGGTTGACGATGTCTTCCAGGGCCTTGATCTGCTCTGGCTTGACCGCCTCGAAGTGGCTGAAGTCGAAACGCAGGCGCTGGCTGTCGACCAACGAGCCCTTCTGCTGCACGTGCTCGCCCAGCACCTGACGCAGGGCTTCGTGCAGCAAGTGAGTGGCGGAGTGGTTCAGCGAGGTGGCGTGCTGCACGTCGGCATCGACGCGGGCGTCAACCGTGGCGCCGACGGTCAGCGCGCCGCTGGCGACCACGCCATGGTGCAGGAAGGCACCACCGGTCTTGGTGGTGTCGCGCACGTCGAAGCGCGCGGCGCCGGCCTGCAGGTAGCCGGAGTCACCGACCTGGCCACCGGACTCGGCGTAGAACGGGGTGCGATCGAGGACAACAACGCCCTCCTCGCCTTCTGCCAGTTGCTCAACCGACTGGCCGTCCTTGTACAGGGCAATAACCTTGCCCTGGCCTTCGGTCGAGTCATAGCCGAGGAAGTCGGTGGCGGTGTCGACCTTGACCAGGCTGTTGTAGTCCATGCCGAAGGCGCTGGCGGAGCGGGCACGCTCACGCTGGGCCTCCATCTCGCGCTCGAAGCCGGCTTCGTCGATGGTCAGCTCGCGCTCGCGGGCGATGTCGGCGGTCAGGTCCATGGGGAAGCCGTAGGTGTCGTACAGCTTGAACACCACGTCGCCCGGCACGACCTGCCCCTGCAGCTGGGCCAGATCCTGCTCGAGGATGCGCAGGCCCTGCTCGAGGGTCTTGGCGAACTGCTCTTCCTCGGTCTTGAGCACGCGCTCGATGTGCGCCTGCTGGCCCTTGAGCTCTGGGAAGGCTTCGCCCATCTCGGCCACCAGCGCGGCGACGATCTTGTGGAAGAAGCTGCCCTTGGCGCCCAGCTTGTTGCCGTGGCGGCAGGCGCGACGAATGATGCGGCGCAGCACGTAGCCACGGCCTTCATTGGACGGCAGCACGCCGTCGGCGATCAGGAAGCCGCAGGAACGGATGTGGTCGGCAACCACTTTCAGCGACGGCTGGTCGTCATTGGCGCAACCGATGGCTTTGGCGGCAGCAGCCAGCAGGCTCTGGAACAGGTCGATCTCGTAGTTCGAGTGCACGTGCTGCATCACCGCACTGATGCGCTCCAGGCCCATGCCGGTGTCAACCGACGGGGCGGGCAGCGGGTGCAGGACGCCGTCAGCGGTGCGGTTGAACTGCATGAAGACGTTGTTCCAGATCTCGATGTAGCGGTCGCCGTCTTCTTCCGGCGAGCCGGGTGGGCCGCCCCAGATGTCGGCGCCGTGGTCGTAGAAGATCTCGGTGCACGGGCCGCACGGGCCGGTGTCACCCATGGTCCAGAAATTGTCGGAGGCGTACGGGGCGCCCTTGTTGTCACCGATGCGCACCATGCGCTCGGCCGGCACGCCGACTTCCTGGGTCCAGATGTCGTAGGCTTCGTCGTCGCTGGCGTAGACGGTGACCCACAGTTTTTCCTTCGGCAGGTTCAGCCACTTGTCCGAAGTCAGGAAGGTCCAGGCGAAGGTGATGGCATCGCGCTTGAAATAGTCGCCGAAGCTGAAGTTGCCCAGCATCTCGAAGAAGGTGTGGTGACGGGCGGTGTAGCCGACGTTTTCCAGGTCGTTGTGCTTGCCACCGGCGCGTACGCACTTCTGGCTGCTCACGGCGCGAGTGTAGGCGCGCTTTTCCTGGCCGAGGAAGCAGTCCTTGAACTGGTTCATGCCGGCGTTGGTGAACAGCAGGGTCGGGTCATTACCCGGGATCAGGGAGCTGGAGGCAACGCGAGTATGTCCCTGCTCTTCGAAGAAGCGGAGGAAGGCTTCACGGATTTCTGCGCTTTTCATAGGTTCTTCCACGGAAACGGCGGCCACACGTCGAATCGACGAAACGACGGCAAAGGGCCGCATTATATCGGTCCTGCAGTCTCGGTGCAGTGTGTTTATGCGATAGAAACCGTCGAATGGACGGTTTGTCGGACTACAGCAATTGAAAACGGCATGACCGCGATGCTAAAGCCAGCGTTTCGCTACTGGCAAGCCAATTACGGTCCCGGGGCGGGGAAAATTAACAGGTTGGTGAATTAAAAGAATTTCATCACCGAAGGGATCCAAAACAGGACGGGGCAGAGCTCGACTGTAGGAGCGGCCTTGTGTCGCGAAAGGGTCGCAAAGCGACCCCGGCAATATCAGCTTCGCAACTGAGATCCCCGGGGCTGCTGCGCAGCCCTTTCGCGACGCAAGGCCGCTCCTACAGGGATCGCGCAAGGCTTAAGCCAGCCGCTGGCCCGAGTCGGGCACGATCAGGATGCCGGCGCGCAGCCCATTCTTCACCTTGGGGTTGGGGAAGATGATCCGCGCGCCCTCCTCCTCCACCACCCAGCGCGTCTCGGCCAGGTCTTCGGCCAGCAGGTAACCCTTGCTCAGCTCGGAGAAGTTCTCGATATCCGCCGGCAGGTGCAGGTGGAAGCTGTCGCTGTGCTTGATGATCTCGCGGGCGACGCTGAACAGCTTGAGGCCATCCAGGGACTGTTCGGTTTGCGGCTCGGTATCCTCGATGAGCTGGATCAGGCGCTCCTCTAGCCGGTCGAGGTTGACCTCTTCGTTCTGCCCGAACGGCCGGGCCTTGCCGAGCTCCAGGGTGAAGGCCTCGGCATCGAGCTGCTCATAGGTGAACGCGCTGAAGGTGATCGACGACTTGCTCTGCAGCAGGACCGCCTCCATGCCGGCCGCGGCCAGACGGGCCAGCTCACGGCGCGAGTGCCGGCGACCTTCCTTGTAGGGATACAGCGCGAACTGCTCGATCTTGGACCCACGAATGGCGGTATGCAGGTCGTAATGCAGGCGGGTGCGCTCGGGCTTGCTGAAGAACACCCGGGCGAACTGTTCGAGCTCGGCGGCGCGCAGCGCCTCGAAACCACTGGAGAGTTCGTGGCGGCCATTGAACAGGCGGTTGATGTCCTGCTCGATGAAACGCTCGCCCTTGCGGATCGCCGCCGGGTTGCCGAACAGGAACAGCACCCGCGCACGCGGCTTGATCTTGCCGTTAGCAACACCGTGCAGCAGCCTTTCAAGCAGCTCGATCGGCGCCGTCTCGTTGCCATGGATACCGGCCGACAACAGCAGGTCGAGCCCGCAATCCTCACCTTCGGGGGGACGCACTTCCAGTGCGCCCTCCCCCAGCCAGCGCAAACGCACGCCCCGGGTGGTCACTTGGGTCTTCTCGGCCGGTTCGTGATCGGTCAGGGTCAGCTCAAGCAGTTTGCCGAGGGCGAGCATAGGCGCTTCCTTAGTGGTGGTGGCCGCAGTCCGGGCCGTGGACGTGGTCGTCGTCACCGGCGACGTCGGCCGGTTCCATTTCCAGTTGCAAGCTGACCAGGTTGGTGGCCATCGGGCGCAGCAGCAGGTTGGCGTACTCGGTGTCGTCTTCCTCGACATCGACGCCGATCAGCAGCTGGCCGCGACCGTCCTGCTGGATCCACACTTCCTTGCCTTGCCAGACCACGGCAAAACGGGTGCAGGAGGTTTCCAGCTGGGTGCCGTCTTCATCTTCCAGGATCAGGCGCAGGGCGTCGGACATTGCAATTTCTCTCTATCAAGGTTGGCGTTGGAACGGATACACCGAGCCCAGCTTGAGGATCTGGGTCAGTTCATCCAGGGCCGTGCGGCATTCCACCAGCAACTGCGGGTCGGCCAGGTCCGCTTCGCCGAGGCGATCGCGGTAGTGCTTGTCGACCCACTGCACCAGGGTGTCGTACAGCGAGGCGGTCATGATAACGCCTGGATTGACCGCCGCCAGTTCGTTTTCCTTCAACGCCACGCGCAGACGCAGGCAAGCCGGGCCGCCACCGTTCTGCATGCTCTGCTTGAGGTCGAACACCTTGACCTCCTTGACCGGGCCGCCCTGGCCGGTCAGCTGGTTCAGGTAGGCCCAGACCCGCTCGTTGTGGCGGCACTCCTCCGGCACCACCAGCAGCATCGAACCGTCCTCGCGGCTGAGCAACTGGCTGTTGAACAGGTAGGAACGCACCGCGTCCTCCACCGTCACCGCCGCGCGCGGCACGCAGATACCCTGGAAGTTGCCGCCCTTGCTGGCCAGTTTAGCCTGCAGCTGGCCGAGCACCGTGTCGGTCTCGAGGAACGCGTCCTCGTGGTAGAACAGCACCTCGCCGTTGCCCACCGAGATCACGTCGTTGTGGAACACGCCCTGGTCGATCACTGCCGGATTCTGTTGAGCGTAGACCACGCCATCGTCGCTCAGCCCGTGCAGGCGAGCGACGGCCTGCGAGGCTTCCAGGGTCTGGCGCGCCGGATACTTCTGCGGCGCGGGATAGCGGCTGTCGAAGGCGCTGCGGCCATAGACGAAGAACTCGACGCCGGCCTCGCCATAGGCGCGGCAGAAGCGGGTGTGGTTGGCCGCGCCCTCGTCACCGAACTGGGCAACCGCCGGCAACGCCTCATGGTGGGCGAAGACCTTGTCATCGCTGAACATGGCGCCCAGCACACGGCTGGTGGTCGGATGCTCGATGCTGCGGTGGTACTTGCAGTTGAGGTTGGCGGCGGTGAAATGCACGCGGCCATCGGCGGTGTCGGCACTGGGGCTGACGGTAGCGGCGTTGGCCACCCACATGCTCGAGGCCGAGCAGCTGGCGACCAGCAGCGGCATGGCTTCCTTCGCGGCGCGCTGGATCACTTCGCCGTCGCTGCCGGTGAAGCCCAGGCGGCGCAAGGCCGCCACGTCCGGGCGCTCCTGCGGGGCCAGCACGCCCTGCTTGAAGCCCATCTCCGTCAACGCCTTCATCTTCGCCAGGCCCTGACGCGCCGCCTCGCGCGGGTTGGAACCCTGCTGGCTGTTGCTCTGCGAGGCCACGTTGCCGTAGGACAGGCCGCCGTAGTTGTGGGTCGGCCCCACCAGGCCATCAAAATTCACTTCAAAGGATTTCATCGGCAAGGCTCCGAGACCTGTTGTTATAGGGTGACGCCCGGCGTCAGGGTCGCCGGCAGTGCAAGGCTCGCGGTCTCCAGCGAAGCCACGGGGTAGGCGCAGTAGTCCGCCGCGTAGTAGGCGCTGGCGCGGTGGTTGCCGCTGGCGCCGACGCCACCGAACGGCGCGCTGCTGGCGGCACCGGTCAGCTGCTTGTTCCAGTTGACGATGCCGGCGCGGCTGCGCAGCCAGAAGTGCTGGTAGCGGGCGTTGGAGTCCGACAGCAGGCCGGCGGCCAGGCCGTACTGGGTGTTGTTGGCCTCCTCGATCGCCGCGTCGAAGTCGGCGTAGCGGATCACCTGCAGCAGCGGGCCGAAGAACTCTTCGTCCGGGCGCTCGGTCACGGCGCTGACATCGATGATGCCAGGCGTGAGCAAGGCAGCGTCGGCCTGCGGCTGGGTCATCTCCAGCAGCGCCACGGCGCCCTTGCCGAGCAGTTCGGCCTGGGCCGCAAGCAGTGCGCGGGCCGCCTGCAGCGAAATCACCGAGCCCATGAACGGCGCGGGCTGCTGATCGAAGGCACCGACACTGATACCGCGGCTCACCTCGACCAGGCGCTGGAGCAGCGCGTCACCCCAGGCGCCCTGCGGCACCAGCAGGCGGCGGGCGCAGGTGCAGCGCTGGCCGGCGGAGATGAAGGCCGACTGGATGATGGTGTACACCGCGGCGTCCAGGTCCTTGACCTCATCGACAACCAGTGGGTTGTTGCCGCCCATTTCCAGGGCGAGGATCTTGTCCGGGCGGCCGGCGAACTGCTGGTGCAGCAGGTTGCCGGTGCGGCTGGAACCGGTGAAGAACAAACCGTCGATCCCCGGGTTGGCGGCCAGCGCCACGCCGGTTTCGCGAGCGCCCTGGACCAGGTTGAGCACGCCGGCCGGCAAGCCGGCCTCGATCCAGCATTGCACCGTCAGCTCGGCGACCTTGGGGGTCAGCTCGCTGGGCTTGAACACCACGCAGTTGCCGGCCAGCAGCGCCGGAACGATGTGGCCGTTAGGCAGGTGGCCAGGGAAGTTGTACGGGCCGAATACCGCCACCACGCCATGGGGCTTGTGGCGCAGCACGGCGGTGGCGTCGGCCAGCGGGCCGCTCTTTTCGCCGGTGCGCTCGCGGTAGCTCTGCACCGAGATGGCGACCTTGTTGACCATGCTGGTCACTTCGGTGGCCGACTCCCACAGGGGCTTGCCGGTTTCTTCGCCGATGCAGCGCGACAGCGCCTCGGCATTGGCCTTGAGCTTGTCGGCGAAGGCCTCCAGCACGCTGATACGCGCTTCCAGGCTCAGCGATGCCCAGGCCGGGAACGCCTGGCGGGCGGCGTGCACGGCGGCTTCGACCTGGGCGGCGTCGGCGCCCTGCCCCTGCCAGATCACCGCCTGGGTGACGGGATTGAGCGACTGCAGGGTTTCACCCTGTCCGGCCAGCCAGTGGCCGGCGATGTAATGCGTGTTCATTTACTGGGCCTCCCGACCGGCGGACAGCGGCACGGCGCGGACATTGTCGCCAGCGCCCAGGCGCAGGCGCTTGGCGGTCTGCGGATCGACCACCAGGGTGCCTGCCGCCAGGCGCGCCGGTGCGGCGGTGATGCGGCAGTCTTCGCGCTTGCGGTTGTGAATGATGTAAGGGGTGGCGTCGTCACCCGGGGTGCCGACAGCCAGCACCAGTGTCTCGCTGTCACGCACGGCGCGGATCTTCGAGGTCTCGCACTCGATGGCGGGACCGGCGTCGAAGATGTCGACGTAGCCCTGGTAGTTGAAGCCTTCGCGCTTGAGCATGGCCAGCGCCGGCTCCGTGTCGGTGTGCACGCGGCCGATGACGTTGCGCGCCGCTTCCGAGAGGAAGCAGGTGTACAGCGGGAACTTGGGCATCAGCTCGGCGATGAACGACTTGTTGCCCACGCCGGTGAGGTAGTCGGCCTGGCTGAACTCCATCTTGAAGAAGTGCCGGCCCAGGCTCTCCCAGAAGGGCGAACGGCCTGCCTCGTCAGACATGCCGCGCATCTCGGCGATGATCTTGTTGCCGAACAGCTGCGGGAACTCGGCGATGAACAGCATCCGCGCCTTGGACAGCAGACGGCCATTGAGGCCACTGCGGTAGTCGCTGCGCAGGAACAGCGAGCACAGCTCGGAGTTGCCGGTCAGGTCGTTGGCCAAAAACAGCGTGGGAATCTCGCGGTAGATGTTCAGCTCCTGCGAGGCGCTGACGGTCAGCCCGACCCGATAGTTGTACCAGGGCTCGCGCAGGCCGACGGCACCGGCAATGGCGCTGATGCCGACCACCAGGCCTTCGTCGTTCTCCAGCACGAACAGGTAGTCGGTGTCGCCGCGCTCGGCTTCGCCGCGAAAGCTCTTCTCGGCCCAGCCGACGCGCTGGCCGAGGCGCTCCTCGTTGGCGGGCAGCGTGGTCAGCCCGGTGGTGCCGGTGCTGCGGGCCAATTCGATCAGCGCGGGTAAATCGCTGCTGCGTACAGGACGAACGATCATGCTATCTCCTTGTGCGGCGGTCTGTGCCTGCCGCGAAACTCTCTGTTCCGGCGGTTCAGACCGCGACCAGGCGCACGCTGGCGCCTTCGCCGACACCCAGGGCCTCGGCGGCTTCGCCGCTCAGGCTGACCGGTTTGCCCGGCACCCAGTCCAGCTCCAGCAGCACGGCGCGGTAATCCTGCAACTGGCCGTTGCACACCAGGTACGGACGGCCGCCCTTGACCGGCGTCTCGTCGAGCTTGACCGGCACCACGCGGCTCTGGGCGATGGAGCGGATGCCCGAGGCGCGGGCGTGCAGGGTCGGGCCGCCGTCGAAGATGTCGATGTAGTGCTCGGTCTCGAAGCCTTCGCGCATGAGGATGTCGAAGGTGATCTGCGCCCGCGGGTGCACCTGGCCCATGGCCTCCTGCGCCTCATCGGCCAGCAGCGGCACATAGATCGGGTAGTGCGGCATCAGTTCGGCGAGGAAGGTGCGGCTCTTCAGGCCGCACAGGCGCTCGGCGTCGGCGTAGTTGAGGTCGAAGAAGTTGCGGCCGATGGCATCCCAGAACGGCGACTCGCCCTGCTCGTCGCTGTAGCCGACGATCTCGGTCACCACCGAGTCGGCGAAGCGCTCGGGGTGCGAAGCCATGAACAGCAGGCGCCCGCGGGAGTTGAGCTCGGCGAAGGCGCTGCTCACCAGTTCCGGCACCACGTAGAAACTGGTCAGCAAGCTGTTGCCGGTGAGGTCGTGGCACAGTGACAGGACGTGGATCTTGTTGTGGATCTTCAGCTCGCGGGAGGCATGCACGAAGGTCTCGTTGCGAAAGCTGTAGAACGGCTCGGAGTAGCCGGCCGAGGCGACGATGGCCGAGCAGCCGACCAGCTTGCCGGTGGCGCTGTCCTCGAGCACGAAGAAGTAGCTCTCCTCGCCATTGAAGCTGACCTCGGCGGCAAAGGAGGTTTCCGAGGCGGCGATCTTGTCGCCCAGGCGGCCGGCGTCATCCGGCAGCGAGGTGACACCAATGGGGCTGTCGGCAGCCATGCGCTGCACTTCGTTCAGATCAGCCATTTGCGCGGGGCGCATCACCAGCATGGTGTCACTCCTTTCGGGAAAGCGCGCCGATCACATCGGCACGGAAAAACGGCGGGCACGCGCCACCACCTGCAAGCAGGTGCCCGCACTGGAATTCAGGTATCGCCAGCCCCGTCTCGGGGCCGGCGAAGGGCGATCAGCCCTTGGTCAGTTTTGCCACGGCGCGTTCGAAACGATCCAGGCCTTCGTCGATGTCGGCATCCTCGACCACCAGGCTCGGGGCGAAGCGCACCACGTCCGGGCCGGCCTGCAGGACCATCACGCCTTCTTTCTCGGCGGCATTGAGGATGTCCTTGGCCTTGCCTTTCCAGGCCTCGCTCAGCACGCAGCCGATCAGCAGGCCCACGCCGCGCACCTGGGTGAACAGGCCGGTTTGCTGGCCGATCTTCTCCAGGCGGTTCTTGAAACGCTCATGCTTGGCCTTGATGCCAGCCAGGGTTTCCGGGGTGTTGATCACGTCCAGCACGGCGCAGGCCACGGCGCAGCCCAACGGATTGCCACCGTAGGTGGTGCCGTGGGTACCGACGGCCAGGTGCTTGGCAATGTCGCTGGTGGTCAGCATGGCGCCGATCGGGAAACCGCCGCCCAAGCTCTTGGCGCTGGTCAGGATGTCCGGGGTCACGCCGTAGTGCTGGTAGGCGTACAGCGAGCCGGTACGGCCAACGCCGGTCTGCACTTCGTCGAAGATCAGCAACGCGTTGTGTTCGTCACACAGCTTGCGCGCGCCTTCCAGGTAAGCCTTGTCGGCCGGGACCACACCGCTCTCGCCCTGGATCGGCTCGATGACCACGGCGCAGGTCTTGTCGGAAATCTGCGCCTTCAGCGCTTCCAGGTCGTTGTACGGCACATGGCTGATGCCGGTGATCTTCGGACCGAAGCCGTCGGAGTACTTGGGCTGGCCACCGACGCTGACGGTGAACAGGGTGCGACCGTGGAAACTGTTCACGGTGGCGATGATCTCGTGCTTCTCGGGGCCGAAGCGGTCGTGGGCGACGCGACGGGCCAGCTTGAAGGCGGCCTCGTTGGATTCGGCGCCGGAGTTGCAAAAGAACGCGCGCTCGGCAAAGGTCGCGTCCACCAGCTTGTGCGCCAGGCGCAGGGCCGGCTCGTTGGTGAACACGTTGGAGACGTGCCAGAGGGTGTTGGCCTGCTCGGTGAGCGCCTTGACCAACGCCGGGTGGCAGTGGCCCAGGGCGTTAACCGCGATACCGCCGGCGAAGTCGATCAGCTCGCGACCGGTCTGGTCCCAGACGCGGGAACCCTCGCCTCGTACAGGAATGAACGCCGCCGGGGAGTAGTTGGGAACCATGACCTGGTCGAAATCGGCACGTTGCACCGGGGCTTGCTCAACGGACATCTGAGTCTCCTGAAGAGGAACGCTGGCCTGGAAGTGGCGAGCGATGAGGGGATTGTAAGGACTGATCGGCGCCTGTCCTTGCTGCCAGGCGACAACTTGTTACAGCGCCAAACCGTGTTTTCACGCGGTTTTCGGCAATGCGACAAACAGTGTCGCAATCGCGCAGTGTAACGGCAGACAGGAGTCGGGTGAACGACCGCTCACATATGAAAAGAGATTGCCTGCACCGGCCTCTTCGCGGGTAAACCCGCGAAGAGGCCGGTGCAGGCAATAGAGAAATCAGCCCCGCTCGGCCGGTGCCGAACTCAGCTCGAACGGGCTGCTGCTGCGCCGCTGGTTGCGATCTTCACGCGGCGTGGCGCCAAAGAAGTTGCGGTACGCACTGGAGAAATGCGGCCCCGAGGAAAATCCGCAGGACAGGCCGATCTGGATGATCGACTTGCTGGTCTGCATCAGCATCTGCCGCGCCTTGTTCAGGCGCAGCTCCAGGTAATACTGGCTGGGCACCCGATTGAGGTACTGCTTGAAGATTCGCTCCAGCTGGCGCCGGGACACGCACACATGCTGAGCGATCTCGTCGGTGGTCAGCGGCTCCTCGATATTGGCCTCCATCAGCAGCACCGCCTGGGTGAGCTTGGGGTGACTGGAGCCCAAGCGATTCTGCAGCGGAATGCGCTGGCGCTCGCCGCCTTCACGGATACGCTCGACCACCAGCTCTTCCGACACCGCGCCCGCCAGCTCCGCGCCATGATCGCGCGCCAGCACCGCCAGCAGCAGGTCGGTCACCGCCATGCCGCCGCAGGCGGTCAGACGATCACGGTCCCAGTCGAACAGGTGGCTGGTGGCGATCACCTTGGGGTGGCGCTCGGCGAAATCGTCCTGCCAACGCCAGTGCACCGCGGCGCGGTAGCCATCGAGCAGGCCCAGCGCCGCCAACGGGTACACACCGGCGGACAGGCCTCCGATCATGCAGCCGCTGCGCGCCAGCTGCTTGAGCGCGGCGGACAGCGACGAACCGATGGCCGCCGGCGGCTCGTCAGCCAGCAGGAACAGCTTGTGGCAACCCTCGAGACGACCGTTCCAGGCCTCGCCCGGCAGGCGCCAGGCGCCCTCCTGAACGGCTTCGGCCTGCAGGTAGGCCAGTTCGTAGACCACGTCCGGATGCACCCGCTGGGCCACCTGCAGCACCTCTTCGGCCAACGCCAGGGTCAGCGGCTTGGTGCTTGGCCAGATGAGAAATCCGATTCGCTGGGTGGTCATAGGGCGTGGTCCGAAACCTGGGAGGAAGGGTTCGCGCTTGTGGCGCCAGGGCATGCCGCGCGGATGGCGCAGCATGCCCCATTATGGTGCAAATGTGCAGCGATTACTTCAGGCTGCCGGAAAGGAACTGCTTGAGGCGCTCGGACTGCGGATTGACCAGCACCTCGCGCGGGCAGCCGCGCTCCTCCACCAACCCCTTGTGCAGGAACACCAGCTGGTTGGACACCTCGCGGGCAAAGCCCATTTCGTGGGTGACCACGACCATAGTGCGACCTTCCTGGGCCAGCGACTGCATCACCTTGAGCACATCGCCCACCAGCTCCGGGTCGAGCGCCGAGGTCGGCTCGTCGAACAGCATCACCTCCGGCTCCATGGCCAGGGCGCGGGCGATGGCCACGCGCTGCTGCTCGCCGCCGGACATGTGGCCGGGGAAGGCATCCTTGCGGTGGGAGACACCGACCTTGGCCAGGTAGTGCTCGGCCTTCTCCAGCGCTTCCTTCTTGTTCACGCCCAGCACGTGCACCGGCGCCTCGATGACGTTCTCCAGCGCGGTCATGTGCGACCACAGGTTGAAATGCTGGAACACCATCGACAGCCGCGAGCGCATGCGCTGCAGTTGTTTCGGGTCGGAGGCCTTGAGCGCGCCGTCCTTGCCGGCCACCAGCTTGAGTTCTTCATTGTTGAGCAGGATCTTGCCCGCGTGCGGCTGCTCCAGCAGGTTGATGCAGCGCAGGAAGGTCGATTTGCCCGAGCCGCTGGAGCCGATGATGCTGATCACGTCGCCTGCCTTGGCTTCGAGGGAGACGCCCTTGAGCACCTCATGGCTGCCGTAGCGCTTGTGCAGGTCTTGGATTTGGAGTTTGTACATGCTGTCGGATCTCACAGAGCGGTCAGTGCTTGCGCGGCGCCAGGTAGCCGAGCCAGCGGCGTTCGGCCATCTTGAACAGGCGCACGAGGATGAAGGTCAGGCACAGGTAGAACACGCCCGCCGTGATGTAGGCCTCGAAAGGCAGGTAGTACTGGGCGTTGACCGTGCGCGCGGCACCGGTGATGTCGATCAGGGTGACGATCGACGCCAGGCTGGTGGTCTGCAGCATCATGATCACTTCGTTGCTGTACTGCGGCAGCGCCCGGCGCAAGGCCGACGGCAGGAGGATGCGGCGGTACATCTTCATGCGCGACATGCCGATGGCCTTGGCCGCCTCGATCTCGCCGTGAGGCGTGGCCTTGAGGCTGCCTGCGATGATCTCGGCGGTGTAGGCGCTGGTGTTGATGGCAAAAGCCAGGCAGGCGCAGAAGGTCGCGCTGGACAGCCACGGCCACAGGAAACTCTCGCGCACCGCCTCGAACTGGGCCAGGCCGTAGTAGATCAGGAACAGCTGCACCAGCATCGGCGTGCCGCGGATCACGTAGGTGTACAACCAGGCGCTCATGTTCACCAGCGGCTGCTTGGAGACGCGCATCAAGCCAAGCGGAACAGCCGCCAGCAGGCCGAACAGCAGCGACAGCGCCAGCAGCTTGAGGGTGGTCAGCAGGCCGCCCAGATAAAGCGGCATGGCCTCCCAGATGACGTTGTAGTCGAAGATCATAGTTCAGCCGCCTTGACGCCCACCGAGTAGCGCTTCTCGAGATACTTCAGCGCCAGCAGCGAGACACTGGTCAGCACCAGGTACAACGCCGCCACCGCGAGGAAGAAGGTGAAGGGTTCGCGGGTGGCATCGGCCGCCTGCTTGGCCTTGAACATCATGTCCTGCAGGCCGACCACCGAAATCAGCGCGGTCGCCTTGGTCAGCACCAGCCAGTTGTTGGTGAAGCCCGGGATCGCCAGGCGGATCATCTGCGGCACCATGATCCGGAAGAACACCTGGACACCGCTCATGCCATAGGCCGCACCCGCCTCGGCCTGCCCCTTGGGAATGCCCAGGAAGGCGCCGCGGAAGGTTTCCGAGAGGTAGGCACCGAAGATGAAGCCCAGGGTGCCGATGCCGGCGACCAGCGGGTTCAGGTCGATGTAGTCGTCATAGCCGAGCAGCGGCGCCACCCGGTTGATGATGTCCTGGCCGCCATAGAAGATCAGCAGGATCAGGACCAGGTCAGGGATGCCACGGATCACCGTGGAATACAGATCCCCCAGCCAGGCCAGCCAGCGCACCGGCGACAAGCGCAGCGCCACGCCGATCAGGCCGAGGACGATGGCCAGGGCCATCGACGACAGGGCGAGCTGCAGCGTCAGCCACGCTCCGTCGAGGATGACTGCCCCATAGCCTTTCAACATGATTCGAATTCCTCAGGGCTTGGGAATGAAAAATGGTGCAAACCTCAGAGATTCTGCTGTTTGCACCATTGCACAGGTGAAACTCGATGGCTTACTTCGAGTCTGGACCGTAGATGTCGAAGTTGAAGTACTTCTTCTCGATCTCTTTGTATTTGCCGTTGGCACGGATCGCGTCGATGGCCGCGTTGATGCGGTCGGCGTTGGCCTTGTCACCCTTGCGCAGGGCGATACCGATACCGTCACCGAAGTACTTGGAATCGGTGAACGCCGGGCCTACGAAGGCAAAGCCCTTGCCGGCGTCGGTTTTCAGGAAACCGTCTTCGAGCAGGGTGGCGTCGGCCACGGTACCGTCCAGGCGGCCGGCGGCGACGTCCAGGTAGATTTCGTTCTGGGTGCCATAAGGCACCACGGTGGCGCCTTGCGCGCCCAGGACTTCCTTGGCGAAGCGATCATGGATCGAGCCGCGCTGCACGCCGATCTTCTTGCCCTTGAGCTCAACCAGGCTGTCGCTGACGGCAGTGCCTTCCTTCATGACCAGACGCGCCGGGGTCAGGTAGTAGCGCTTGGTGAAGTCGACCGACTTCTTGCGATCATCAGTGATCGACATGGACGACAGGATGGCGTCGATCTTGCGCACTTTCAGCGCCGGGATCAGGCCGTCGAACTCCTGCTCGATCCAGGTGCACTTGGCTTTCATCTCTTCGCACAGGGCATTGCCGATGTCGTAGTCGAAGCCGGCGAGGCTGCCATCAGGCTGCTTGAAGGCGAAGGGTGGGTAGGCGGCCTCGATACCGATCTTCAACGGCTTCTCATCGGCCTGCGATACCAGGGAAAACACGGAAAGCGCCAGGGCGCCAAGCAGTGCGAGCTTCTTCATCAGGTAACTCCATCGGTACGGGGCAATACAAGGCAGTTGTAACGGCTGCCCGATATGCGAATGGGTACAGCGCGAGCCGCGCAGGTTTCGACCAAGGTCGCAGACCACGAGCGAGTGAGTGGCATTCTAGCGACAGCCCGGTGGTCGATATTTCTTCAAAGCGACAACTAATTACAGAAGCGCCAGGAACCGCGGCGGGCGATATTGACAGCTCCTGCGAGATATGCAAGAGCAAAAGAGAAATAACCTATACCCAAAGCAATAAGCGGGCCCATTATTGGCAAAGCCTTGTATTCCGGCAAGCGCAGCGTGCGACCCTGCACAAAATGCTCGCAGCAATGCACTCAAATGGCACATGAATGTTTCCACAAGCCCCGCATTTGGGCGAAATCGGTGACAGACAAGGTTACCGATGAATGTCGGAGTAACAGTCTGTATCAGTAAAGCAAAAACCCCGCCGGGTGTGGGCGGGGCTTTTACTGATGGCCTCATCGCGGGGCAAGCCCGCTCCCACGACCTTCAGGAGCTGGCTTGCCGAGACGCTTCGACTCAGGCGGTGGCCAGGCTCATCGCCTTGTGGGTGTCGATCAGGTGCTGCACCACCCCCGGATCGGCCAGGGTGGAGATATCACCCAGCGCGTCGTACTCGCCGATGGCGATCTTGCGCAGGATGCGGCGCATGATCTTGCCCGAGCGGGTCTTCGGCAGCCCCGGCGCCCACTGGATCACATCCGGCGAAGCGATCGGGCCGATCTCCTTGCGCACCCAGTTCTTCAGCTCCAGGCGCAGTTGCTCGTTCGACTCCTCACCGGCATTGAGGGTGACATAGACGTATATACCCTGCCCCTTGATGTCGTGCGGCACGCCCACCACCGCCGCCTCGGCGACCTTCGGATGCGCCACCATCGCGCTCTCGATCTCGGCAGTGCCCATGCGGTGCCCGGAGACGTTGAGCACATCATCGACGCGACCGGTGATCCAGTAGTAGCCGTCTTCGTCGCGACGGGCGCCGTCACCGGTGAAGTACATGCCGCGGAAGGTCTTGAAGTAGGTGTCGACGAAACGGTCGTGGTCGCCGTACAGCGAACGCGACTGACCCGGCCAGGAGTCGAGGATCACCAGGTTGCCCTCGGCGGCGCCTTCAATCAGGTTGCCCAGGTTGTCCACCAGCGCTGGTACCACGCCGAAGAACGGACGGGTCGCCGAGCCCGGTTTCAGCGCGGTGGCGCCTGGCAGCGGGCTGATCAGCACACCGCCGGTCTCGGTCTGCCACCAGGTATCGACGATCGGGCAACGCTCCTTGCCGACGGTCTTGTAGTACCAGTTCCAGGCCTCGGGGTTGATCGGCTCGCCCACCGAGCCCAGCAGGCGCAGGCTGGAGCCATCGGCACCGGCCACCGCCGCCTCGCCTTCGGCCATCATGGCGCGAATGGCGGTCGGCGCGGTGTAGAGGATGTTGACCTTGTGCTTGTCGACGATCTTCGACACCCGGGTGATGTCCGGGTAGTTCGGCACGCCTTCGAACAGCAGCGTGGTGGCGCCGTTGGCCAGCGGGCCGTAGACGATGTAGCTGTGGCCGGTAACCCAGCCCACGTCGGCGGTGCACCAGTAGACCTCGCCCGGACGGTAGTCGAACACGCGCTCGTGGGTCAGCGCGGCATACACCAGGTAACCGCCGGTGGTGTGCAGCACGCCCTTGGGCTTGCCGGTGGAGCCGGAGGTATAGAGGATGAACAGCGCCTCCTCGGCGCCCATCTCTTTTGGCGCGCAGTGGCTGGAGGCGACCTTCATCAGGTCTTCGTACCAGATGTCGCGATGCTGGTGCCAGGCGATGTCGCCACCGGTGCGCCTGCACACGATGATCTTCTGCACACTGTTGGTTTCAGGGTTGGTCAGGGCCAGGTCGACGTTGGCCTTGAGCGGGGTGCGACGACCTCCGCGCAGGCCTTCGTCAGCAGTGATCACCACTTTCGACTTGCAGTCGATGATGCGTCCGGCCAGCGCCTCCGGCGAGAAGCCGCCGAACACCACCGAGTGGATCGCGCCGATGCGTGCGCAGGCCAGCATGGCGACCACGGCCTCGGGGATCATCGGCATGTAGATGGTCACCACGTCGCCACGGTGCACGTCCTGGCCACGCAGGGCGTTGGCGAACTTGCAGACCTGCTCGTGGAGCTCGCGGTAGGTGATGTTGCGGTGTTCGGAAGGGTCGTCGCCTTCCCAGATGATCGCCAACTGGTCGCCGCGCTCGGCAAGATGGCGGTCCAGGCAGTTGTAGGAAACGTTCAGAGTGCCGTCGGCGAACCACTTGATGTCGACATGGTGGTCGTCGAACGAGGTCTGCTTGACCTTGGTGAAAGGCTTGATCCAGTCCAGACGCTGGGCCTGCTCGCGCCAGAAGCCGTCCGGGTTGATCACCGATTGCTGGTACATGGCCTTGTAGGTGGCCTCGTCGGTCAGGGTACTGGCCGCAACCTCGGGACGAACGGGATACAGTGGAGCCGCACTCATCTGTGTTACCTCGGTGTAATAGTTGTTTTTGTATGGAATCGTTTGTAACTGTACCAGAGCGGCCAAGACCATTCGACGTTGGTAGTAACGCGACGGGCCGTCGACTCACCGATCAGGCGCGACCGCTCTAGAACATGGCATGCAGCCATCGCCGAGAGAAAAAGACAGGGTTTCGACGGCGATTGTTACAGATTCTGTCAAAAGACTTTATCAAAACCCCCTCTGTTTCAGCCGTGGGCGTCTCCCTAAAATTCATCTCGCCAGCAACGGCAACGCGATTAACTTGGTAACAGCCCCCACGAAGGCAGCGTTAATCCGTACCTCATTCCGATAGTTGAAACTTGCTGTACTCGCGGCGCCATAAGCGCCGCGTGCCCCCTCACGACCTTAGACAGGTAACTTGAAAATGAAAGCTTTACTGGTATTGGTACTTGGCGGTTTTTGCGGCGCGGCATTGGCCGGCGAAGCAAAAGATGTCGAGCAGATTCCGGTTGAACAGTACAGTTATTCGCAGCACCTGGACATCGCCCGCGTCATCTCCATGAGCGAAGTGCCGAACGTCTGCGAAGTGGTGCCAGCCCGCATGACCTACGAGGACTCCCAGGGCCAGAAGCACATTCTCGAATACCGCGTGATGGGGAACGGTTGTTCCAACGGCTGAGGCCATAAGTTTATCGCGGGGCAAGCCCGCTCCCACTCCGACCGCGCCAACCTCAAGCCTTGCGCGTCCCCTGTAGGAGCGGCCTTGTGCCACGAAAGGGCTGCACAGCAGCCCCGGTTTTTCAGCAGCACACAAAGATCGCCGGGGCCGCTTTGCGGCCCTTTCGCGGCGCAAGGCCGCTCTTACAGGAAGAAGTGTAACTTTCAAGGCAATTAGCCACACTCAATCCCCCGACTTGTTCAACGAATAATCCCGCAACTTGTTGGCAATGGTCGTATGGGAAACTCCCAATCTTTTCCCCAGCGCCCGGCTACTTGGAAAATCGCTCATCAGACTTTCCAATACCGCCTTTTCAAACCGCCCGACAATTTGCGAAAGATCGCCATCCAGGGAAAACTCGCCCAATGGTTGGCGTGCGCCATAGTCCGGCAAGCGGATATGTTCGCTCTTCACCACCCCGCCCTCGCACAACGACACCGCCTGGAACAGCACGTTCTCCAGCTGGCGCACGTTGCCCGGCCAATGATATTGGGCAAGCTTGTCCATCGCCGCCGGTGCCAGGCGCGGCATCGGGCAGCCGATCTGCCGGCTGGCCTGGTCAAGGAAGTGCTGCACCAGTCCCTCCAGGCCATCCATGCACTCGCGCAGCGGCGGAATGTGCAGCGACAGCACATTGAGGCGATGGTAGAGGTCCTGGCGGAACTCGCCCCGGGCGCACAGCTCGGACAGATCGACCTGGGTCGCGCAGATCACCCGCACGTCCAGGTACACCTCTTCGTCACTGCCGACACGACGGAAACAGCCATCCTGCAGGAAGCGCAGCAACTTGACCTGCAAGCGCGGGCTCATCTCCCCGACGCCATCGAGGAACAGCGTGCCCCCGGCGGTAAGCTCCAGCAGCCCAAGCTTGCCTTCGGCACGCGCGCCCTCGAACGCCCCCGGCCCGTAGCCGAACAGCTCGGTCTCGGCCATCGACTCCGGCAGGCCGGCGCAGTTGAGCGCCATCAGCGGCGCCTGGCCACGGGGGCTGGCCAGGTGGCAGGCGCGCGCCAGCAACTCCTTGCCGGTACCGGTCTCGCCCTCGATCAACAGCGGCGCATCCAGCGGCGCCATGCGCCGCGCCTCACGCACCACCGCGGCCATCACCCGCGAGCTCTGGAAGATGCTGTCGAAGCCACGCAGCTCCTGCTTGCGCACGTTGTAGATACGCTCGCCGATGCGATCGGCACGATGCAAGGTGATCACCGCGCCCGCCAGGGCCTCGCTGTCATCATGCTCCGACTGCAACGGCGCGATATCGGCGAGGAACACATCGCCCTTGACCTTGATGCGCAGGCCGTTGATCCGCGACTTGTTGGCGCGGATCAGCTCCGGCAGGTCGAAGTCCTCGACATAGCGCGACAACGGAATGCCCGGCACCTCGTCCACCCGCACCCCGAGCAACTGCGCCGCGCCACGGTTGGCGGCGACGATGCTGCCGCCCATGTCGATCGACAGCACCGGGAAATCCAGCGCACCCAGCAGCGCATTGAGCTCCATGTGCCGACGCTCGCTGGGCATCAGCCCGACGCGCTTGACCCCGAATACCCCGGCGATCGACTCGAACTTCGGCCGCAGGGCCTGGAACTGCAGGTTGATCAGGTTCGGGCAGTGCAGGTAGATGGCGTTGCCATGATCGCCGCCCACCTCGCCGCGCAGCACGTTGATGCCGTACTCCACCAGCAGGTTGAGGATGTCCCGCAGGATGCCGATGCGGTTCTGGCAGTGCACTTTGATACGCATGAAAGCTCTCGAAGCGGCCAAGGTTTTTACTTGGCACGCGGAAAAGTCGTAAAGATAAGCTGACAGAATCGCCCTTCCACTCAGCTCGATGCCCGTGATTTTCCGGCACAAGGGCATTTTTGTAAAATTATCGTTACGAATTCAGGACCAGCGGATAGCCACAAGTAGCCTCAACCCCGGTGCAAAGCCGCGTTTGTAGGGATATTCCTAAGGTATGTCCTGTACATAACAAGAACGCCCTCACCAGGAGAGCCACATGAAACAGACGCAATACGTGGCACGCGAGCCCGATGCGCATGGTTTTATCGACTACCCGCAGCAAGAGCATGCGGTGTGGAACACCCTGATCACTCGCCAACTGAAAGTGATCGAAGGCCGGGCATGCCAGGAATACCTGGACGGCATCGAGCAGCTCAAGCTGCCCCATGACCGCATCCCCCAGCTCGGCGAAATCAACAAGGTGCTGGGCGCCACCACCGGCTGGCAGGTCGCCCGCGTGCCGGCGCTGATCCCCTTCCAGACCTTCTTCGAACTGCTGGCCAGCAAGCGCTTCCCGGTCGCCACCTTCATCCGCACCCCGGAAGAGCTGGACTACCTGCAGGAGCCCGACATCTTCCACGAGATCTTCGGCCACTGCCCGCTGCTGACCAACCCCTTCTTCGCCGAATTCACCCACACCTACGGCAAGCTGGGCCTGGCGGCGACCAAGGAACAGCGTGTGTACCTGGCTCGCCTGTACTGGATGACCATCGAGTTCGGCCTGATGGAGACCGCGCAGGGTCGCAAGATCTACGGCGGCGGCATTCTCTCTTCGCCGAAAGAGACCGTCTACAGTCTGTCCGGCGAGCCGGAGCACCAGGCCTTCGACCCGATCGAGGCCATGCGCACGCCGTACCGCATCGATATCCTGCAGCCCCTGTACTTCGTCCTGCCGAACATGAAGCGCCTGTTCGACCTGGCCCACGAAGACATCATGGCCATGGTCCATCAAGCCATGCAACTGGGCCTGCACGCACCGAAGTTTCCACCCAAGGTCGCCGCCTGAGCGCCCCTGCCGATAACAACTCAAACCGGAAAACACCCATGAATGCCTTGAACCAAGCCCACTGCGAAGCCTGCCGCGCCGATGCGCCGAAAGTCACCGACGAGGAGCTGGCGGAACTGATCCGACTGATCCCGGACTGGAACATCGAAACCCGCGACGGCCACATGGAGCTCGAGCGCGTATTCCTGTTCAAGAACTTCAAGCACGCCCTGGCCTTCACCAATGCCATCGGCGAAATCGCCGAAGCCGAAGGTCACCACCCGGGTCTGCTGACCGAGTGGGGCAAGGTCACCGTGACCTGGTGGAGCCACTCGATCAAGGGCCTGCACCGCAACGACTTCATCATGTGCGCGCGCACCGACGAGGTCGCCAAGACCGCCGAAGGCCGCAAGTGATGCACTTCGCAGCCATCGGACGGGTCCCTGGCGACCCGATCCTGGGGCTGATGGAGGCCTACGCCCGCGACGCCAACCCGGCCAAGTTCGACCTGGGTGTCGGCGTGTTCAAGGACGCCCAGGGCCTGACGCCGATCCCTGCGGCGGTCAAGCAGGCCGAGCAGCGCCTGATCGAACACCAGGCCAGCAAGAGCTATGTCGGCGGCCATGGCGACGCGGCGTTCGGCCGCCTGGTCAGCGAGCTGGTACTGGGCAGCGATTCGCCGCTGCTGGCCAGCCAGCGCGCCGGCGCCACACAGACCCCGGGCGGCACCGGTGCCCTGCGCCTGGCGGCGGAGTTCATCGCCCATTGCCTGCCGGGGCACGGCATCTGGCTGAGCGACCCGACCTGGCCGATCCACGAGACGATCTTCGCCGGCGCCGGGCTCAAGGTGTCCCACTACCCCTACGTGGGCAAGGACAACCGCCTGAACGTCGACGACATGCTCGCCGCGCTGGAACAGGCGCCCGAAGGCGACGTGGTGCTGCTGCACGCCTGCTGCCACAACCCGACCGGTTTCGACCTGGGCCAGGACGACTGGCGCGCGGTGCTCGACATCGTCAAGCGCCGCAACCTGCTGCCACTGATCGACTTCGCCTACCAGGGCTTCGGTGACGGCCTGGAGGAAGACGCCTGGGCGGTGCGCCTGTTTGCCGCCGAACTGCCGGAACTGCTGATCACCAGCTCCTGCTCGAAGAACTTCGGCCTTTACCGTGAGCGCACTGGCGCCCTGCTGGTGTGCAGCCACAATGCCGAGAAACTGCTGGATGTGCGCAGCCAATTGGCGTTCATTGCGCGCAACCTGTGGTCGACGCCACCGGACCATGGCGCCGCGGTGGTCGCCGAGATCCTCGGTGACCCGGCGCTCAAGGCGCTGTGGGTCGAGGAAGTGAACGCCATGCGCCAGCGCATCGCCGAGCTTCGTGAAGGCCTGGTGCAGGCGCTGGCGCCACACGGCCTGGCCGAGCGTTTCGCGCACATCGCCGCGCAACGCGGGATGTTCTCCTACACCGGGCTGAACCCCGAGCAAGTGCGCCTGCTGCGTGAGCGGCACAGTGTGTACATGGTCGGTACCGGCCGGGCGAACATCGCTGGCGCGGATGCACGACGCCTGGAGCAATTGGCGGCGGCCATCGCCGACGTCTGTCGCTGAAATCAGGCAGTTGTAGCGTGGGAGCGGGCTTGCCTCGCGATAGTGCTATCGCGGGGCAAGCCCGCTCCCACGCCCCCTCCTGACGCACCCCTTGACCGATATCCGCCCGCTAAAACCGACCAGCGCCCGGCAAAAATCTCAAACTGTCATCCAGACTGCTGTATCCTGCCCCAGCTTTTCGAAGCCACACATGCGCCCTGGCGCCGCCTTTTCACTCACACTTGCGAGGAACGACGAGATGCATGAAATCCCGAATCTTCCCTTCCCAAGCCTGAACCCCGAAGAGCAATCCGTTGCCGCCCACGCCGAACCGACGCCCGCCGTCGACCAGGACGGTGACGATCAATCCAGCGCCGACCAGGAATAATCGCGCACCCCACCCGACTGTGTGAAAACGGCTGACCTGCGGGATATCCCCGTCATCGCGTTTTCACACCGTCCAGAACCTCTACCGAAGACCCTCATGCCCGACTCACCGCGCCCCCTTGCGGTCACCCTGCAAGTCGTTTCCATCGTCCTGTTTACCTTCATCGGCTACCTGAACATCGGCATCCCCCTGGCCGTGCTGCCCGGCTACGTGCACAACGACCTGGGTTTCAGCGCCGTGGTCGCGGGCCTGGTGATCAGCGTGCAGTACCTGGCCACCCTGCTCAGCCGCCCCACCGCCAGCCGCATCATCGACAACCTCGGCAGCAAGAAAGCGGTCATGTACGGCCTGTTCGGCGGCGGCCTGAGCGGCGTGTTCATGCTGGTCTGCAGCTTTCTTACCCACCTGCCCTGGCTGAGCCTGGCCTGCCTGTTCATCGGCCGCCTGGTGCTGGGCAGCGCCGAGAGCCTGGTGGGCGCGGGCTCGACCGGCTGGGGCATCGGCCGGGTCGGCTCGGAAAATACCGCCAAGGTAATCTCCTGGAACGGCATTGCCAGCTATGGCGCATTGGCCATCGGCGCGCCGCTCGGCGTACTGATGGTCAAGCATCTCGGGCTGTGGAGCATGGGCGCGAGCATCATCCTGCTGGGCGTCATCGGCCTGCTGCTGGCCTGGCCCAAGCGTGCCGCGCCGGTGGTCGCCGGCGTGCGCCTGCCGTTCCTGCAGGTACTGGGCAAGGTCTTCCCCCATGGCTCGGGGCTGGCCCTGGGCTCGATCGGCTTCGGCACCATCGCCACCTTCATCACCCTGTACTACGCCAGTCGCGACTGGCCCAACGCCGCGCTGACCCTGAGCCTGTTCGGCGCCAGCTTCATCTGCGCGCGCCTGCTGTTCGGCAACCTGATCAACCGCATCGGCGGTTTTCGCGTGGCGATTGCCTGCCTGTCGGTGGAGACACTGGGGTTGCTGATGCTGTGGCTCGCGCCCAGCGCCGAGATGGCCCTGGCCGGCGCGGCGTTGAGCGGGTTCGGATTCTCGCTGGTGTTTCCGGCACTCGGGGTGGAAGCCGTGAACCAGGTGTCGGCAGCCAACCGCGGCGCGGCGGTGGGGGCCTATTCGCTGTTCATCGACCTGTCGCTGGGGATCACCGGGCCGCTGGTGGGCGCAGTAGCGGCAGGGTTCGGATTTGCCTCGATGTTCCTGTTCGCGGCGGCGGCAGCGGGGTGCGGGCTGGTGTTGAGCCTGTACCTGTATCGCCAGGCACGACGCTTGCGAGCATCCTGAAGGCATCGCGGTTGCGTGGGAGCGGGCTTGCCCCGCGATGCCTTCATGGTCAACGCTGCGCGTACTGCAGCACCACCTCCAACGGATGGCGCAACTGCGTCTCGGTCATGCGCTTGACCTGGCTGCGGCACGAATAGCCGGTCGCCAATGCCTCCCCCTGCTTGTCCAGCTTGGTCGCCCAGGACTGCTCGAAGATGGTCTTCGAGGTTTCCTGGTTACGCGCCTCGTGCCCATAGGTACCGGACATGCCGCAGCAGCCGGTGGCCTCGGTGACCAGTTTCAACCCCAGACGGGCGAACACCTGCTCCCACTGCTTGGTACTGGCCGGCACATTGGTCTTCTCGGTGCAGTGGGCCATCAGGCGGAAGCTGTCGGCCTTGACCGGCGCCTGCTCGGGCAGCACGTTCATCAGCCACTCCTGGGGCAGCAGTACCGACGGGCACTCCACGCCATCGACCTTCTGGTACTCCTGGCGGTAGACCAGGGTCATCGCCGGATCCAGCCCCACCAGCGGCACACCGCAGTCAGCCAGGGCCTTGAGCTGGGTGGCGTTACGGATCGCCGCCCTGGCGAAGGCACCGAGGAAACCCTGCACATGCAACGGCTTGCCGTTGGCGCTGTAGGGCGCGAGGAACACCTTGTGCCCCAGGCGATGGGCCAGCTCGATGAACGAGGCCAACAGTGGCGTCTCGAAATAGCGGGTGAAGGCATCCTGCACCAGCACGATGCTGCGCTCGCGCTGGGCCGGGGTCAGCTCGCGCAGGGCCGGCACGCTCGCCACCTGGACCCGGCAACGGGTCAGGGTGGCCTGGAAGTTGAAACGGCTGATCAGCGGGCTGTCGACCATGCCGACCTTGTCCGCCAGCAGCCTGCTCACCCACTTCGAGCCCATCACCGCGTTGTACAGGCCCGGCGCATGGGCCAGGTACGGGATGGTGAATTCCAGCGAGCCGATCAGGTAATCGCGCAACGGACGCTGGTAGCGGCCGTGGTACAGCTCGAGGAAGCGCGAGCGGAAGTCCGGCACGTTGACCTTGATCGGGCACTGCCCGGCGCAGGACTTGCACGCCAGGCAGCCGGCCATGGCGTCGTACACCTCGTGGGAGAAATCCGCCTGCCCCTGCTGGCGCGCACGGCTGTTGCGCAGGCGCGCCGGCAGCCCCTTGAACCAGGACGCCTTGCGCTGGGCGGCGGCGAGCACATCGATATTCGCCTCGCCCTGCAGGCGCAGCCATTCGCGGATCAACGAGGCACGCCCCTTGGGCGAATGCTGGCGTTCGCGGGTGGCCTTCCACGACGGGCACATGGCGTCGTTGGGGTCGTAGTTGTAGCAGGCGCCGTTACCGTTGCAGTGCACGGCGCTGCCGAAACTTTGCCAGACGCGCTCGTCAATACTGCGATCAAGGTCACCGCGCAGAGTCACGCCATCCACCGGGGTCAGGCCTTCGGCGCTGTCCGGTGGGGTGCAGATCTTGCCCGGATTGAGCTGGTTGTGCGGGTCGAATGCGCCCTTGAGACGCTGCAGCGCCGGGTACAGTTCGCCGAAGTACTCCGGTACATACTCGGAGCGCAGGCCCTTGCCATGTTCGCCCCAGAGCAGGCCGCCATAACGCTGGGTCAGCGCCGCCACGGCATCGGAGATCGGCTTGACCAGCGCGGCCTGGGCCGGGTCCTTCATGTCCAGCGCAGGACGCACATGCAGCACGCCGGCATCGACATGGCCGAACATGCCGTAGGCAAGACCATAACCGTCGAGCAGCGCGCGGAAGTCGGCGATATAGTCAGCCAACTGCTCCGGCGGCACGGCGGTGTCCTCGACGAACGGCTGTGGCCGTACCTCGCCCTCGACGTTGCCCAGCAGCCCCACCGAACGCTTGCGCATGGTGTAGACCCTGGTGACCGCCTCGGCGCCCTCCGCCAGGGTATGCCCCAGGCGCTCGACGCTGGTGTCGCGCTGCAGGTGCGCGACGAACGCCTCGACCCGGGCATTGACCTCGGCCGGCTCGTCGCCACAGAACTCCACCAGGTTGATGCCCAGCGTCGGGCGCTCGGCGTCGGCCGGGAAGTACTCGGCGACGCTATGCCAGACGATGTCCTTCATCGCCAGCATCAGCACCTTGGAGTCGACGGTCTCGATCGACAGCGGCTTGTGCGCCATCAGCGCGTTGGCGTCGCGCAGGGCGTCCATGAAGCTGGTGTAGCGCACGTTGACCAGCACCGCGTACTTCGGGATCGGCAGCACATTGAGCTTGGCCTCGACCACATAGCCCAGCGAGCCTTCGGCGCCGCATAGCACGCTGTTGAGGTTGAAACGGCCCTGCTCGTCGCGCAGGTGCGCCAGGTCGTAGCCGGTCAGGCAGCGATTGAGCTTGGGGAAGGTACTTTCGATCAGCCCGGCCTGGGTTTCCTGGATCTCGCGGGCCATGCGATACACCTCGCCAACCCGGCCGGGCGCGGCGCAGGCCTGCTCCAGCGCCGCGTCATCGATCGGCAGGCTGTGCAGGCGCTCGCCGCCGAGCAGCACGCTGTGCAGCTCGAGCACGTGGTCGCGGGTCTTGCCATAGGTGCAGCTGCCCTGGCCGCTGGCGTCGGTGTTGATCATGCCGCCGACGGTGGCGCGGTTGGAGGTGGACAGTTCCGGCGCGAAGAACAGCCCATGGGGCTTGAGTGCGGCGTTGAGCTGGTCCTTGACCACGCCCGCCTGAACCCGCACCCAGCGCTGCTCGACATTGATCTCGAGAATGCTGTTCATGTGCCGAGACAGGTCGACGACGATGCCGTCGGTCAGCGACTGGCCGTTGGTGCCGGTGCCGCCGCCACGCGGGGTCAGCTTGATGTCGCGAAAGCGTGGCTCGGCCATCAGCGTGGCGACCCGCGCCACATCGTCGGCATCCAATGGGAACACCGCCGCCTGGGGCAGGCGCTGGTAGATGGAGTTGTCGGTGGCCAGCACGGTGCGGGTGCCGTAGTCGGCACTGATCTGGCCTCGGAAGCTGCTGTTTTTCAGGGCTTCGAGGAATTCAGGGTAGTGGGCGGCGGGCGCACGGGGCGGCAGCTGGGCGATCATCGAAGGATGCCTCTTTGATATCGGGCTAATTCACGGAAATCTTGTCACTCCTGCATGAATGACTCATGGGAGGATTTCGAATAGGCCAATGTTCCTGTAGTTTCGCGCCAGGGGCAAACGGATATTCCTGCCGCTATCGATGAGCTTTATGAATGAATTACCGCCACCTCACCCCGTCCATGTCGCTGCTGCTGGCCTTCGAGGCCGCCGCCCGGCATGAAAGCTACACCCGCGCCGCCGCCGAGCTGTCGCTCACCCAGAGCGCGGTGAGCCGCCAGGTGCAGGCGCTGGAGCAGCAGCTGGGGCTCACCCTGTTTCGCCGCGAGGGGCGCCAGGTGCAACTGACCGATGTCGGCCGCCTGTACCAACGCGAGCTCAGCGAGGCCCTCGGACGCATCCGCAGCGCCACCCTGCAGGCCCTGGCCTACCAGTCCGGAGTCGGCACCCTGCGCCTGGCGACCCTGCCGACCTTCGGCTCGAAATGGCTGCTGCCGCGCCTGCATGCGTTCTACGGCGCCCACCCCGGCATGCTGGTGCACATTCATTCCCGTATCGAAGCGATCAACTTCGACACCAGCGAGATCGACGCGGCCATCGGCGTGGCCACCCACGACCTGCCCGGGCTGGTCTGCCATCGCCTGCACGCCGAGGAACTGGTGGTGATCCTGCCGCCGGACAGCGCTCGCGATGGCCAGGACTGGAGCCCGGCGCGAATCAGCGAAGAGGTGCTGCTCAACGTCGCCAACAACCCCCACGCCTGGGGGGAATGGTTCTCCCACCACACCCTGCCCCACCGGGCGATGCGCCTGGGGCCGAGTTTCGAGCTGACCTCACACCTGATCCAGGCGGTGCGGGCGGGGATTGGGATCGGCCTGGTGCCCAGGATTCTGGTGGAGGAGGAACTGGCCAGCGGCGAGCTGTTCAGCCCGGGGGCGCCGTTTGCCAGCCAGCGTAGCTACTACCTGATCTATCCACCAAGGAATGAGGCACTGCCTTCGTTGCGGGCGTTTCGCAGCTGGCTGCTGGAACAGATCTGAGGCTGGCACAGACAACAAAAAACCCGATGCCAGTCACCCGGCATCGGGTTTTCTCGAAGCGCCTCGGCGCTTACTTGGCCACGCTACCGGCAGCGCCGTTGGCCTGCGCCCCACGCTTGCTCTTGAGCACGTAGAACACATACATCACCACCAGCCATACCGGCATGGCGTACACCGACACCTGGATGCCCGGAATCTGCAGCATGATGCCGAGGATCAGCACCACGAAGGCCAGCACCAGGTAGTTGCCGTACGGGTACCACAGCGCCTTGAACAGCGGCTTCTGACCGGTGCGGTCGAGGTGCTGGCGGAACTTCAGGTGCGAGTAGCTGATCATCGCCCAGTTGATCACCAGAGTCGCCACCACAAGCGACATCAGCAGTTCCAGGGCGTTCTGCGGCATCAGGTAGTTGAGCAGCACCGCAATCAGGGTCACGGCCGCCGATGCCAGGATCGAGCGTACCGGCACGCCGCGACGGTCGACCTTGGCCAGCGCCGCCGGGGCATCGCCCTGCTCGGCCATGCCCAGGAGCATGCGGGCGTTGCAGTAGGTACCGCTGTTGTACACCGACAGCGCCGCGGTCAGGACCACGAAGTTCAGCAGGTGCGCGGCCACGTCGCTACCCAGCAGCGAGAAGACCTGGACGAACGGGCTGCTGCCGTAGCTGCCGCCGGAAGCGTCGATGCTGGCCACCAGGCTGTCCCATGGGGTCAGCGACAGCAGCACCACCAGGGCGCCCACGTAGAAGATCAGGATGCGGTAGATGACCTGGTTGATCGCCTTGGGGATCACGGTCTTCGGCTTGTCGGCCTCGGCCGCGGTGAAGCCGAGCATTTCCAGGCCACCGAAGGAGAACATGATGAAGGCCAGGGCCATGACCAGGCCGCTGACGCCATGCGGGAAGAAGCCACCATGGGCCCACAGGTTGGTCACCGACGCTTCCGGGCCGCCACTGCCGCTGGTCAGCAGGTAGGCACCCAGGCCGATCATGCCGACGATGGCGGCGACCTTGATGATCGCGAACCAGAACTCGGCCTCGCCGAAGAACTTCACGTTCATCAGGTTGATGGCGTTGATCAGCAGGAAGAACGCCGCCGCGGTGACCCAGGTCGGGATCTCCGGCCACCAGTAATGGACGTACTTGCCCACCGCCGACAGCTCCGACATGCCCACCAGGATGTACAGCACCCAGCAGTTCCAGCCCGACAGGAAGCCGGCGAAACCGCCCCAGTACTTGTGCGCGAAATGGCTGAAGGAGCCGGCCACCGGCTCTTCGACGATCATCTCGCCGAGCTGGCGCATGATCATGAAGGCGATGAAGCCGCAGATCGCATAGCCGAGAATCATCGACGGACCGGCGGACTTCATCACGCCGGCCGAGCCCAGGAACAATCCGGTGCCGATCGCGCCACCCAGGGCGATCAGTTGGATATGGCGGTTCTTCAAGCCACGCTTGAGTTCGCCAGACTGTGAGTTATGTCCACTCATGAACGAAGTCACCTGCTTGTTTTTATCTGTGACGGAATCGGACCCACCGCACTCGTGGCGCAGCGGAATGGGCAAGGTGGTTACCTTGGATACTTGTGACGGGCAGTCGCTCGTGGCCTTGGTGGCCAGGGGCGGATCAACCGGGTGTCAGCAAGCGTGCGCGGTACGCAAGGGGGTCACAGGTAAAACGCGGCGCATTGTATACCCCTGCAAACGCGCAGGCGTCAACGCGTTGCATCGTTTCCTGTGGAAAAAACGCAGCGGTCCTGGGGTGAAGGCCTGAAAAGGCGGAGTGATCGGCGTACATGGCGCCTCCATTTTGTTGTTTTCGATGCCTGGCTATCCTGCCTGGCTCTGCACACGGCAATGGCGCTATCTCAGCGTTTGGGCGGGGGTTTGGGAAGGGGGTGAAGGGGGCCGGGGAGGCTCTGGCGCGCAAGTCTTGGAAAGATTTTGTGACGAAGAGCGGGAAAGTACAGGCAAGCCGGGGAAAAGGCCAAGAATCGTATAATTTTCTTTACAAGGTGGTTTGAAAATTTGCCACTGGTTGGGAAAATTTCTGTCTGTTCAGGCACTTGGGGCCGTATACCGCAGGCACAAAAAAGCCAGCCCGAAGGCTGGCTCTTTCGCTACCGGGGCGAATCAGCCACGCGGCTTGCCGCGACCACGGCCAGCAGGCTTGTCGCCTTCAGGACGGGCAGGACGCTTGCGCATCTCGCTCGGGCGCTCGGCCACCGTGCTGCCACGACCACTCTTGCGCGGTGCAGACTCTTCACGCGGCGCGCGTGCCGGGCGCTCGGCCTGCCCTTCGGCGGCCGGGCGCAGGGTGCGCACACGCTCGCCACGGCCCAGCGGACGGGTCGACTTGCGCTGCAGACGCTCGAGCTTGTCCTTGGCCTTGAGCTTCATCTCCGGCAGCGCCACCGGCTGCAGGCCGACTTCGGCGGCCAGGATGTCGATCTCGCCCTGGCTCATTTCGCGCCAGCGGCCCATCGGCAGGTCGGAGTTGAGGAACACCGGACCAAAACGCACGCGCTTCAGGCGGCTGACCACCACGCCCTGGGATTCCCACAGGCGGCGCACTTCACGGTTACGGCCTTCCATCACCACGCAGTGATACCAGTGGTTGAAGCCTTCGCCGCCCGGTGCCTTCTGGATGTCGGTGAACTTGGCCGGGCCGTCCTCGAGCACCACGCCGGCCTTGAGGCGGTCGACCATGTCGTCATCGACCTCACCGCGCACGCGCACCGCGTACTCGCGGTCCATTTCATAGGACGGGTGCATCAGGCGGTTGGCCAGCTCACCATCGGTAGTGAACAGCAGCAGGCCAGTGGTGTTGATGTCCAGGCGACCGATGTTGATCCAGCGGCCCTCTTTCGGGCGCGGCAGGCGGTCGAACACGGTCGGGCGGCCTTCCGGGTCGTCACGGGTGCAGATCTCGCCGTCGGGCTTGTTGTACATGATCACGCGGCGGGTCGCCTCGGCGGCCTCGACACGCTTGATCAGCTTGCCGTCGACGGTGATGGCGTCGTGCAGGTCGACGCGCAGGCCCAGGGTGGCCTCGACGCCGTTGACCTTGATACGGCCCTGGCCGATCCAGGCCTCGACGTCACGACGCGAGCCGACGCCGATGCGTGCCAGTACTTTCTGCAGCTTTTCGCCGGACGGCGGGGTGGGTTGTTGGTCTTGCAGGTCTTTGTCACTCATCTGGGCACCTCCCGGTGTAGTAGTGAAAGCGGGCGCGCATCATACGCGGTTCGGCGGGGGAACGCACTGGAGGGTAGAAGGTTTTTGCTGATAGCTCTGTAGATTCTGCCCAAAGGCATGCGTTGACGATGCCAGCCTCATCGCGGGACAAGCCCGCTCCCACAAAGCCGGCAGTCAGGCCTTTGGTTCATCCTCGGGCTCGATGGACGCCTCATCGCGCAAATCATCGAAATCGGTCTTGAGCCCCTCTTCCATCGCATCCAGCTCAACCAGCAGCGAACGGAAGCTGGTCTCCTCCTTGGGCTCCACCTCTTCACCCTCCTCGCCCAGGCTGGCATCGGCCAGGGCCTGCAGGTGAGCGGGCACCGGCGCCTCGTCCGGATCGAGCAGCGGTTCCGGCTCCAACTCGCGCAACTCGGCCAATGCCGGCAGCTCGTCGAGGCTCTTGAGGTTGAAATGATCGAGAAACGCCTTGGTGGTGGCGAACATCGCCGGCCGGCCAGGCACCTCGCGATAGCCGACGATGCGAATCCACTCACGCTCCATCAGGGTCTTGATGATGTTGCTGTTGACCGCCACGCCGCGCACGTCCTCGATCTCGCCACGGGTAATGGGCTGTCGGTAGGCGATCAGCGCCATGGTTTCCAGCAGCGCGCGGGAGTAACGCTGCGGGCGCTCCTCCCACAGGCGACCGACCCAGGGCGCATAGTCTTCACGGATCTGCAGGCGATAGCCGCTGGCCACTTCCTTGAGTTCGAAGGCACGGCCGCTGCAGGACTTGCCCAGCACGTCCAGGGCCTTCTTGAAAACGGCTGGGGCCGGGCGCTCGGCCTCCTCGAACAACTCGTAGAGGCGCTCGAGGGATTGCGGCTTGCCCGAGGCGAGCAGGAAGGCCTCGATCAGCGACGCCAGTTCGCGGGGTTCGTTCAGGTTCATCGGTAGTCGTCAGGTCACTCTGCCCGGGCACGGACGTGGATCGGGGCGAAAGGCTCATTTTGCACGAGTTCGATCAGCGATTCCTTAACCAGCTCGAGAATCGCCATGAAGGTGACCACCACGCCGAGCTTGCCCTCCTCGCGAGTGAACAGCTCGACGAACGGCACGAAGCCACCGCCCTTGAGGCGTTCGAGCACCTCGCTCATGCGCTCGCGGGTCGACAGCACCTCGCGGGTGATCTGGTGGCTCTCGAACAGGTCATTGCGGCGCATGACCTCGGCCATGGATAGCAGGATCTCCTCCAGCGCCACCTCCGGCAGCAGCTTGCGCACCTTGGCCTGGGGGGCCTCGAGGCGAGGCACGACGACGTCGCGGCCAACCCGCGGCAGCTCATCCATGCCTTCGGCGGCAGCCTTGAAGCGCTCGTACTCCTGCAAGCGGCGGATCAGCTCGGCGCGCGGGTCACCCTCCTCGTCCTCGATCTCGCTGGAGCGCGGCAGCAGCATGCGCGACTTGATCTCGGCGAGCATGGCGGCCATCACCAGGTATTCGGCGGCCAGCTCCAGGCGCACGCTCTTCATCAGCTCGACATAGCCCATGTACTGGCGGGTGATCTCGGCCACCGGGATGTCGAGGATATCGATGTTCTGCTTGCGGATCAGGTACAGCAGCAGGTCCAGCGGGCCTTCAAAGGCCTCGAGGATCACTTCCAGCGCGTCCGGCGGGATGTACAGGTCTACCGGCAGTTCGGTCAGCACCTCCCCGTAGACCAGGGCCAGCTGCAACTGCTGGGGGGCATCGGCCTCCTCGGCCGGCGCCTCGGGCGCTTCCATCTGGCTCATGCGTTGACCAGGAACGGCGTCGGATCCCCGCACCCTTCGCGAATCAGCTCCGGCTCGTCACCGGACAGGTCGATGACAGTCGAAGCCTTCAAATCACCAAAGCCGCCGTCGATGATCAGGTCGACGTGGTGCTCCAGACGCTGGCGGATCTCGTAGGGATCGGTCATCGGCTCATCGTCGCCCGGCAGGATGAGGCTGACGCTCATCAGCGGCTCGCCAAGCTCTTCGAGCAGGGCCAGGACAATGGGGTTGGACGGCACGCGCAGGCCGATGGTGCGGCGCTTGTCGTGCAACAGCAGGCGCGGCACTTCACGGGTGGCGTTGAGGATGAAGGTGTAGGGGCCTGGAATGTGCGCCTTGAGCAGGCGGAACGTCGCCGTGTCGATCTTGGCGAAGGTACCCATCTCGGACAAGTCGCAGCACAGCAGGGTGAAGTTGTGGTTCTTGTCCAGCTGGCGCAGCCGACGCACCCGCTCGATGGCGCCCTTGTCGCCGATCTGGCAGCCCATCGCATAGGCCGAGTCGGTCGGGTAGACCACCACCCCACCCTTACGGATGATCTCGACCGCCTGCTTGATCAGGCGCGCCTGCGGGTTTTCCGCATGGATCTGGAAAAATTGGCTCACGTAGTCGTCCTGTTCATACCGCCATAGACTGTTCATGTCGGAATCGACGCCACAGAGGTGGCAGGTCCTCAGGCAATGGCCGGTAAGCACCGATCTCACCCCAGGTGCCAGGGCCGTGGAAGTCACTGCCGGCGCTTGCCAGCAAGCCGAACTCACGAGTGAGGATCGACATTGTCCCCACCTGCTCGGGCGGCATCATCCCATTGACCACTTCCAGTGCCTGCCCCCCTGCCTGAATATAGTCGGCAATCAGCCGTCTGCGCTTGCTGCGGGTCAGGTCGTAGTGCATGGGATGAGCCAGGCTCACCCAGGCATTGGACTCACGCAACGTGACGACGGTTTCCTCCAGCGTCGGCCAGTGCAGCTTGACGTCCCCTAACTTGCCGGCGCCCAGCCACTTGCGAAAGGCCTCGCCACGGTCCTTGACGAAGCCTGCGCGCACCAGGAATTCGGCGAAGTGCGGGCGCGCCGGGGCGTTGCCGCTGTCACCCAGTTCCTGCTGGACGGCCCGCGCGCCGTCGAGCGCGCCGGGCATGCCCTTGGCCGCCAGCTTGCGGTCGATTTCCTCGGCGCGCAGCCAGCGGCCACGGTGCAGGTTGTCGATGGCCTCGAGCAAGGGCGGGGCATCGAGCGAAAAATCGTAACCCAGCACATGGATGGTGGCGCCGCCCCAGGTGCACGACAACTCTACCCCGCTGACCCACTGCATGCCGTTGTCCAGGCAGGCCTGGCGGGCCTCGGGCAGGCCTTCGAGGGTGTCGTGGTCGGTGAGCGACAGCGTCCGCACCCCGTGCTCGTGGGCCCGGGCGACCAGTGCCGTGGGCGACAGGGCGCCGTCGGAGGCCGTGCTGTGACAGTGCAGATCAACATTCATGGAGGAGCGCTTTCGCAGGAATCGATGTTTGTTATTATGCCGTCACATCCCGCTTCTGGCTGCCACTGTGAAACAATTCATCGATTTCATCCCGCTGCTGCTGTTCTTCATCGTCTACAAACTGGATCCGCGCCCGGTCGAATTCGCCGGCCAAAGCTTCGAGTTCGGCGGGATCTACAGCGCCACCGCCATGCTGATCGCCAGCTCCGTGGTGGTCTACGGCGCGCTGTTCCTGCGCCACGGCAAGCTGGAAAAGGGCCAGTTGCTGACCCTGGTCGCCTGCCTGGTGTTCGGCGGCCTGACCCTGGCCTTCCACAGCGAGACCTTCCTCAAGTGGAAGGCGCCGGTGGTCAACTGGCTGTTCGCCCTGGCCTTCGCCGGCAGCCACTTCATTGGTGACCGGGTGCTGATCAAGCGCATCATGGGCCACGCCCTGACACTCCCTGAAACAGTCTGGACCCGCCTGAACCTGGCGTGGATCGGTTTCTTCCTGGTGTGCGGCGCCGCCAACCTGTTCGTCGCCTTCACCTTCCAGGACATCTGGGTCGATTTCAAGGTCTTCGGCAGCCTGGGCATGACCGTGCTGTTCCTGGTGGCCCAGGGTGTCTACCTGTCGCGCCACCTGCACGATGCCGACCCTTCCACCTCCAAACCCAAGGACTGACATGCTCTACGCCATCATCGCCAGCGACGTCGAAAACTCCATGGAAAAACGCCTGGCCGCCCGTCCCGCCCATATCGAGCGCCTGCAGCAGCTCAAGGCCGAAGGCCGCGTGATCCTCGCCGGCCCGCACCCGGCCATCGACAGCAACGACCCGGGCGCCGCCGGTTTCAGCGGCAGCCTGATCGTCGCCGAGTTCGATTCGCTGGCCGCCGCCCAGGCCTGGGCCGACGCCGACCCGTACATCGCTGCGGGCGTCTACGACAAGGTCGTGGTCAAGCCGTTCAAGCAAGTCCTGCCCTAACAGGCTTTGAGGGACGGGCTTGGTGGGAGCGAGCTAGCCCGCTCCCACCAAGCCGCCCCCAACTACACCCCACGCGGCACTATTCATAAATTCCGACAACCGGCCGACAACCTCCTGAATCGATACGAATCAGGAGTTCCAATGCGTCAAGGTCCGATGTCCCTGCTGCTTTGCCTGTTACTGCTGTCCCCTTTCGCCGCGGCCGAGCAGCCGCTGTCGCTGGAAGCCGGGGCGCGGATCACCGAGCTGCAGCAGCGCCTGGAAGAGAGTGAGAAACAGCGCGACGCGCTGACCCTGCAACTGCAGAACCAGGACAGTGAGCGCGAAAGCGCCCAGCTCTCGCGCCTGCGCCAGGACAACCAGCGCCTGAAGCTGGCGGTCAAGGAGCTGCAGGCCGCCAGCAGCGCGCCCCAGCGCCTGCTCACCGACCAGCAGCAGTGGTTCCTGATCGGCTCGGTCGTTGCACTGTTGTCGGCAGTCTGCGGTATCTTAGCCAGCGGCGGACACAGAAGACGCCGGCAATGGTTGAATTGAGTGAGACATGAGCGAGCTGTTACTGATTGATGATGACCAGGAACTGTGCGAGCTGCTCGGCAGCTGGCTGACCCAGGAAGGGTTTGCGGTGCGCGCCTGCCACGATGGCCAGAGTGCGCGCCAGGCCTTGGCCACCCACGCCCCGGCGGCGGTGGTGCTGGATGTCATGCTGCCCGACGGCAGCGGCCTGGAACTGCTCAAACAGTTGCGCAGCGAGCACACCGACCTGCCGGTGCTGATGCTCTCGGCCCGCGGCGAGCCGCTGGACCGCATTCTCGGCCTGGAACTAGGCGCCGACGACTACCTGGCCAAGCCCTGCGACCCCCGCGAGCTCACCGCCCGCCTGCGCGCCGTCTTGCGTCGCAGCCACCCCAGCGCGCCCAGCAGCCAGGTCGAGATCGGCGACCTGACCTTCAGCCCGGTGCGCGGCGTGGTCAGCATCGAGGAGCGCGAGATGACCCTCACGCTGTCCGAGAGTCGCATCCTCGAGGCACTGCTGCGCCAGCCCGGCGAGCCGCTGGACAAGCAGGAACTGGCACAGATCGGCCTGGGTCGCAAGCTCACGCTCTATGACCGCAGCCTCGACATGCACGTCAGCAACCTGCGCAAGAAGATCGGCCCGCACCCGGACGGCCGCCCGCGCATCGTCGCCCTGCGCAGCCGCGGCTACTACTACAGTCTCTGACAGACAACACGACCTCTGTAGGAGCGGCCTTGTGTCGCGATGGGGCGCGAAGCGGCCCCAGAATCGCGGCGGTATGCAAAATTGCCGGGGCTGCTGTGCAGCCCATCGCGACACAAGGCCGCTCCTACAGGGTCCGCACGGTGTCTACCGGCATCTTTACCCAGCCTTTACCCTCGCCTGACCGCCCTTGACCTTGATCTCCCTAGACTGGGCTCATCCGGTAACCACCGGCCCCTGAAAGGAGAGATACCATGCGCAAGACCCTGATCGCCCTGATGTTCGCCGCCGCCCTGCCGACCGTGGCCATGGCCATGCCTGACGGCGGTCCGCGCCACGACGGCCCGCATCATCGTGGTGACGCGCCTTTCGCCCAGCTGGACCTGAGCCGCGACCAGCGCCAGCAGATCGGCAAGCTGATGGGCGAGCAGATGCAGCAGCGCCGCGACATCACCGAGCGCTACATGGCCAAGCTGCCGGCCGCCGAGCAGAAAGCCATGAAGGACGAACTCAAGGCCAGCCACGACAAGACCGACGGCCAGATCCGCGCCCTGCTCAAGCCCGAGCAGCAGAAAAAGTTCGACGAACTGCAGAAGGAACGCGCCGCGCGCAAGGCCGAATGGAAGGAGTTCCAGGCCTGGAAGGCTGAAAAAGCCGGCAAGGCCCAGTAAGCTGTCAGCCCGATGCCCGGCCCGCGCCATCGCGGGCCGGGCTTTCGCCCTTTCTCGGAGGTGCTCTTCTTGCGTTCACTGTTCTGGCGCATCCTGGCCAGCTTCTGGCTGGCCATCGCCCTGGTCGCCGGGCTGTCGATCCTGCTCGGGCACATGCTCAACCAGGACACCTGGATCCTCAGCCGCCATCCGGGCCTGAACAACCTGGCCAGTCACTGGGCCCAGCACTATGAACAGGACGGCCTGGAGTCGTCGCAGCGCTTCCTGGAGCGACGCAAGCAGCGCTACAAGATCGATGTGCAGGTGCTCGACGACAGCGGCGATGCCGTGGTGCCCGGCACCTTCCCGCGCCGCGCCGCAGCCTTCGAGGCGCGCCAGCACAACGACGAGCGCCGCCTGCCCTGGCGCCGCCTGACCGAGGAATACACCAGCCCCACCAGCGGCGAGACCTACCTGCTGATCTACCGCATTCCCCACCCCGAACTGGCCGCCTGGCACCGCGAGAGCCTGATCTGGCCGCTCAGCGCCCTGGGGATCGCCCTGGTGGTACTGACCCTGTTCAGCCTGCTGGTGACCCTGTCGATCACCCGCCCGCTCAGCCGCCTGCGCGGCGCGGTGCACGACCTGGGGCAGACCAGCTACCAGCAGAACAGCCTGGCGCGGCTGGCGGTGCGCCGCGACGAGTTCGGCGTGCTGGCCAACGACTTCAACAAGATGGGCGCGCGCCTGCAGAGCCTGATCGGCAGCCAGCGCCAGCTGCTGCGTGATGTGTCCCACGAACTGCGCTCGCCGCTGGCGCGCCTGCGCATCGCCCTGGCCCTGGCCGAGCGCGCCGAGCCGCAGCAGCGCCAGGCCCTGTGGCCGCGCCTGACCCGCGAGTGCGATCGCCTGGAAGACCTGATCAGCGAGATCCTGGTGCTGGCCCGGGTCGATGCCGACCAGGCCCATGCCGAACCCGTGGACCTCAATGCCTTGCTGGGCGGCGTGCGCAAGGACGCACAGCTGTCAGCGCCGGAACAGGAAGTGCGACTGGAGGCGCAGGCAGGCCTGACCTTGCACGGCTGGCCGACCTTGATCGAACGGGCGGTAGACAACCTGCTGCGTAATGCCCTGCGCTTCAATCCGGCCGGGCAGCCGATCGAGGTGCATGCCCGCCGCGAACAGGATCGCATCGTGCTGAGCGTGCGTGATCATGGACCAGGGGTGGCAGCAGAGCACTTGGCGCAGCTGGGCGAGCCGTTCTTCCGGGCGCCGGGACAGGAGGCGCCGGGGCATGGCCTGGGGCTGGCGATTGCGCGCAAGGCGGCAGAGCGCCATGGTGGCAGCCTGGTGCTGGGAAATCATCCGCAGGGTGGGTTCATTGCGACGCTGGAGATTCCCTGCAATATCAGTGCAGGCTGACAGATCGCGGGGCTGCTGCGCAGCCCTTTCGCCGGCAAGCCGGCTCCCACAAGTAGTTACAGACCTTGAGACCTCCACGGTACCTGTGGGAGCCGGCTTGCCGGCGAAAGGGCCGCAACGCGGCCCCAATGCTCACTCACCCCAGGCGCTGACGTACTGCGCCGTCTCCAGGACCGGCGCCGTGCGTGGCTCGCCCATCGGCGTGCCGACATACAGGTAGCCGATCACCTCTTCATTCGCCTCCAGGCCCAGGCCCTCGTGCACATGGGCATCGAAGGCCATGTCACCGGTGCGCCACACCGCGCCGATGCCCTGGGCATGGGCGGCGATGAGGATGCCGTGGGCGGCGCAGCCAGCGGCCAGGCGCTGCTCGATCTTCGGCACCTTGAAATGATCCTGCAGCCGAGCGATCACCACGATCAGCAGCGGCGCCCGCAGCGGCATCGCCCGGGCCTTGTCCAGCGCGGCCGGGGTGGCATCGCCCTTGGCCTGTACCGCCTCGGCGAACAGCTCGCCGAGCTTCTCGCGACCCTGCCCCTCGATGGTCAGGAAGCGCCAAGGGCGCAGCTGGCCATGGTCCGGCGCGCGCAGCGCGGCCTGGAACAGCGCCTCGCGCTGAGCGGCATTGGGCGCAGGTTCGGTCAGGCGTGGCACGGAAACACGGTTGAGCAATGCGTCGAGAGCCTCCATGGGCTACCCTCCTGAAAGATTGAAAGTGCCGCCATTCTGCACCAACCAGAAGGCAACGTGGGAGCGGGCTTGCCCCACGCCCCCGCCAATCGTGCGTTTACAAGACCCGGTCCACAGGTAGAATGGCGCCCTTTCCGTAGCGAGTCAGAGCAGATCACATGGCGTTGCCGACCTTAAGGATCATTGGTTTCATCATCGGCATCTTCCTGATCACCCTGGCAGTGAGCATGGTGGTGCCCATGGCGACCCTGGTGGTCTTCGAGCGCACCGGCGACATGCCGTCGTTCCTCTGGTCGAGCCTGATCACCTTCCTCGCCGGGCTTGGCCTGGTCATCCCCGGCCGCCCCGAGCACGTGCACCTGCGCCCCCGCGACATGTACCTGCTGACCGTCAGCAGCTGGCTGGTGGTCTGCGTGTTCGCCGCCCTGCCGTTCCTGCTGACGCAGCACATCAGCTACACCGACGCCTTCTTCGAAAGCATGTCCGGCATCACCGCCACCGGCGCCACCGTGCTCAGCGGCCTGGACAACATGTCGCCGGGCATCCTGATGTGGCGCTCGATGCTGCACTGGCTGGGCGGCATCGGCTTCATCGGCATGGCGGTGGCGATCCTGCCGCTGCTGCGCATCGGCGGCATGCGCCTGTTCCAGACCGAGTCCTCGGACCGTTCGGAGAAGGTCATGCCGCGCTCGCACATGGTCGCCAAGTCGATCGTCGCGGTGTATGTCGGCATCACCGTGCTCGGCAGCCTGGCCTTCTGGTGGGCGGGCATGAGCCCGTTCGACGCGATCAACCACGCCATGTCGGCGATCTCCACCGGCGGGTTCTCCACTTCCGACCAGTCCCTGGCCAAATGGGACATCCCCGCGGTGCACTGGGTCGCGGTGGTGGTGATGATCCTCGGCAGCCTGCCGTTCACCCTGTACGTAGCCACCTTGCGCGGCCACCGCAAGGCGCTGATCAAGGACCAGCAGGTGCAGGGCCTGCTGGCCATGCTGCTGGCCACCTGGCTGGTGCTCGGCACCTGGTACTGGGCCACCACCGAGCTGCACTGGCTCGACGCCCTGCGCCACGTGGCGCTGAACGTCACCTCGGTGGTCACCACCACCGGCTTCGCCCTGGGCGACTACAGCATGTGGGGCAACTTCTCGCTGATGCTGTTCTTCTACCTGGGCTTCGTCGGCGGCTGCTCGGGCTCCACCGCCGGCGGCATCAAGATCTTCCGCTTCCAGGTCGCCTACATCCTGCTCAAGGCCAACCTCAACCAGCTGATCCACCCCCGGGCGGTGATCAAGCAGAAGTACAACGGCCATCGCCTCGACGAAGAGATCGTGCGCTCGATCCTGACCTTCTCGTTCTTCTTCGCCATCACCATCTGCATCATCGCCCTGCTGCTGTCGCTGCTGGGCGTGGACTGGATGACCGCGCTGACCGGCGCCGCCGGCACGGTGTCGGGCGTAGGCCCCGGACTGGGCGAAGTGATCGGCCCGGCCGGCAACTACGCCAGCCTGCCGGACGCGGCCAAGTGGATCCTCTCCGGCGGCATGCTGCTGGGCCGCCTGGAGATCATCACGGTGCTGGTGTTGTGCATGCCGGCGTTCTGGCGTCACTGACCGACAACCGCGTGCGGTACTCGCTCGGGGTGGTGTCGAACCAGCGGCGGAACGCCCGGTAGAAGTTGCTCGGATCGGCGAAACCCAGCAGGTATGCGGTCTCCAGCAAGGTGGTGCCGGGCTGCGCCAGGTACTGCTCGGCCAGTTCGCGGCGGGTGTCGTCAAGCAGGGTCTGGAAGCTGGTGCCCTCGTCCTGCAGGCGCCTTTGCAAGGTGCGCTGCGACAGGTGCAGGGCCTGGGCCACGGTTTCGCGCTTGGGCTCGCCCTGGGGCAGGATGCGGCACAGTACCTGGCGTACCCGGTGGGTCACGCGGCTTTCCGAGAAGCGCGCCAGGTATTCCCCGGCAAAGCGATCATGCAGCACCGCCATCGCCTCGTTGGCGGTGGGCAGCGGCGCCTCCATGTCGGCACGCTCGAGTACCAGCGCGTCATGGGGCGCGCCAAATACCAGCGGCGCATGGAAGGCCACCTTGTACGGCTCGACATTCTTCGGCTGGCCGCCCTGGATCAGCACCCGCCGCGGCTGGATCGGCCGCCCGCTGAGCCAGGTGCACAGGGCCAGGGCGCAGGCCAGGGACGCCTCGGCGCTGTGCCGGGTCGGCGGCAGGTGGTCGCCATGCACGGTCAGCACCAGGGCGTAGCCGTCGGGCTCGCGGCGAAAGCTAAGGTCCGAGCTCTCGGCGATGATCCGCTGGTAGCGCACCAGGCGTTCGAAACCCTCGGCCAGGGTGCGACTGGACATCAGCGCATAGCCCACCACATGGAACGAGGCCGGACGCACCACCCGGGCCATGTTCAGGCCGATGGCCTCGTTGCCCGACAACTCGACCGCCAGCTGCCACAGCCGGGTCATCGAATCCTGGGTGAATCGCGCATCGGGGTCGTCGAGGGCGGAAAAGTCGAGCCCGAGCTGCTTGAACATGGCCGGACAATCGAGCCCTTCCAGCTCGAGTGCCTTGACGATCCCTGATGCCCAGCTGGCTGACGTGGTTCTCTCACTCATGACAGGCTCTTGTGCTGACCGCTCCTGCGGTGAACCGAAAGGATACTCAATTGGCGCCTATTGTCACTGGCCACTGCCCCCAGTGACTCTAGACTCGATTCAGGCTCCACGCCGTGTATCCTTTAAGCACGACCCGCAGATCCGGAAGCCCGCCATGACCCGCACAGCGCAGTTCCGCAGTTTTGCCGAGTTCTATCCCTACTACCTGGGCGAGCACAGCAACGCCACCTGCCGCCGCCTGCACTTCGTCGGCACCAGTCTGGTGATCGCCCTGCTCGCCTACAGCATCGGCAGCGGCCAGTGGCTGTTGCTGCTGGCCGTGCCGCTGGCCGGCTATGGCTTCGCCTGGGCCGGGCATTTCTTCTTCGAGAAGAACCGACCGGCCACCTTCACCCATCCCTGGTACAGCCTGGTCGGCGACTTCGCCATGTTCCGCGACATCCTGCTGGGCCGCCTCAGCCTCTGAATCGGCCCGCAAGGCCAGGTTCGCGTCCCGGCCGGCCACTGCCAAAGCCCGCGTCCTGGCCAACACTGCCAGGCATGTCCCCCGACACGAGTGGCCCGCGGCGATGAACAAGCAAGCGAACTTCAGCCACATGCGCGACGGCACCGCCCAGGACTGGGCGATCATCGCCGACGACTTTCGCGCCTATGCCCGGCAGTTGCCCCAGCGCATCGTCGCCCACCTGCGCCTGCTCGATGGCGACTTCGGCGGCTTTCCCATCGATCGCCTGAGCCACTCGCTGCAGACCGCCACCCGCGCCTACCGTGACGGTCGCGACGAGGAATACGTGGTCTGCGCCCTGCTGCATGACATCGGCGACACCCTCGGCAGCTACAACCACCCGGATATCGCCGCGGCGATCCTCAAGCCCTTCGTCAGCGCCGAGAACCTGTGGATGATCGAGAAGCACGGGATCTTCCAGGGCTACTACTTCTTCCACCACCTGGGCATGGATCGCCACCTGCGCGAGCAATTCAGCGATCACCCGCAGTACCAGCGGACCATCGAGTTCTGTGCGCGCTACGACGCGGCGGCGTTCGACCCCGAGTACCCGAGCCTGCCGCTGTCGTTCTTCGAACCGATGATGGAGCGGCTGTTCGCCCAGCCCAGGCAGTCGATCTACAAGGCGGCCCTGAAAGCCTCAGCCTGATTCCGGGCACCCGTCACCTGTAGGAGCGGCCTGAGGCCGACCTAGGCCGGTTCACCCAGCTCCGCCAGCCGCGACGCGGCTTCCCGCGCCTGCGCCTCGGCGAACCGGTACAGCTCGATCCTTCCATCCCAGTGCTCGATCAGCGCCGTGCACGACTCCACCCAGTCGCCGCAGTTGAGGTACTCCACCTCACCCACCCGGCGAATCTCGGCATGGTGGATATGCCCGCACACCACGCCCTGAAAGCCACGCCGGGTGCACTCGTGGGCAATGGCGTCCTCGAAATCGCTGATGAAGTTCACCGCGCCCTTGACCTTGTGCTTGAGGTACGCCGACAGCGACCAGTAGCCATAGCCATAACGGGCGCGCCAGTGGTTGAGCCAGCGGTTGAGCACCAGGGTGAACTCGTAGGCCCGGTCGCCGAGAAACGCCAGCCAGCGGTGGTAGCGGGTAATCACGTCGAACTGGTCGCCGTGGATCACCAGCAACCGCCGGCCATCGACGGTAAGGTGCTCGGCTTCATCCACCAGCTGGATATTGCCCAGGATCAGTTTCGAGTAGCGGCGCAGGAATTCGTCGTGGTTGCCGGTGACGTAGATCACCTCGGTGCCGCGCTTGCTCAGGGTCAGCAGGCGACGGATGACGTTGGTGTGGGCCTGAGGCCAGTAGATGCCGCCGCGCAGTTTCCAGCCGTCGATGATATCGCCGACCAGGTAGATGCGCTCGGCCTGGTAGCCCTTGAGGAAGTGCGCGAGATGTTCCGCCTGGCAATCCCGGGTGCCCAGGTGCACATCGGAAATCCACAGGGTACGGACACGCTGCTTGCGTGACGGGCGGAGAGGTTCGGCGTGGGTCATGGGCAGGCTCCGGCGCTGTTTGCTGGAGACTGGCAGGCACAGGTGACAGATTGGTGGCAGGCGCATGACCATCCTGCGCGCGCCTGGAGGTGTACACTCTTCACCTGCTTCGTGAGGACTCACCATGACCGCCGCCCCCCTGCTTTCGCTGCGCCATTACCGCCACGACCTGATCGCCCACAGCCACGACCACCCGCAGCTGGTGTTCGGCCTGGGCGGGCGCCTGGACTTCGAGGTGAATGGCCGCGGCGGTCGGGTCGGCCGCCAGGACCTGATGGTGGTGCCTGCCGGTGCCCACCACACCTGCGGCAGCCCCGAGGGCAGCCACTGCCTGGTGCTGGACGTGCCGGGCGGGCACTGGCTCGGCGACCACCTGGGCGAGCACGCCGACAACAGCCGCCGCCTGCTCGACCGCCCCGGCCCCCTGGGCCTGAACAACCGCCAGCAGCAGTTGGTCGACTGGCTGGCGGCAAGCCCGGTGGACGACCCATTGATTGCCCGCCAGGGCGCCGTGCTGTTGCTGGCCAGCCTCAACCCGCAGGCCGGTGCCCCGGTACTGGCCAGCAGGCGCCTGCCCTATGCCGCCTTCGATCGGCATATCGAGCAGCACGCCGCCTATCCGTTGCAGGTCGCCGACCTGGCGCGCCTGGCCAGGCTCTCCAGCGCACGACTGCATGCGCGTTTTGCCAGCGAGTGCGGCATGACGCCGATGGACTATATCCGTCAGCGGCGGCTGTCGATGGCGCGGCGATTGTTGCGTGAGACGCTGTTGCCGGTGGGTGAGGTCGCGGCGCAGGTGGGGTACGGCTCGCAGAGTGCCTTCAGCGCGGCGGTGATGCGGGCGTTCGGCTGCACGCCGCTGGCGTTGCGGCGCGAGTCTGGCGACAACGGGCGCGAGGTGGGCGACAGATCTGCCTGAGGATCGAACATACACTGCTGCCTGTATCGACCTCATCGCACTCAAAGGACCACCATGAACCACCGCACCGCCCTCGGCGCCCTGCATATCGGCGCGCTGTTCTTCGGCCTCACCGGCGTCTTCGGCAAACTGGCCGCCAGCGCCAGCCCCTCGATCATCGTCTTCGGCCGCGCAATGTTCGCGGTGCTGGCCCTGGGCCTGTTCGCCAGCCTGGCGCGCCAGGCCTGGCAACCGCTGCGCGGGCAGGACCTGCGCCGCCTGCTGCTGGGCGGCGCGCTGCTGGCTGGGCACTGGGTGAGCTTCTTCATCGCGGTCAAGGTCGGCGGCGTGGCCATCGCCACCCTCGGCTTCGCCAGCTTCCCGGCCTTCACCGTGATCCTCGAGGGCCTGCTGTTCCGCGAACGCATCCGCCGCAATGAAGCGCTGCTGGTGCTGCTGGTGAGCATCGGCCTGGTGCTGGTCACCCCGGCCTTCGACCTGGCCAGCGAGGCCACCGGCGGGCTGCTCTGGGCGCTGCTCTCGGGCCTGCTGTTCTCGCTGCTGTCGCTGACCAACCGCGCCGGTTCCGGGCGCCTGCCCGCCGTGCAGGCGGCGCTATGGCAGAACCTGGTGGTGAGCCTGTGCCTGCTGCCGTTCGCCGCGTCCGGCCTGGGCGCGGTGGCGCCACTGGACTGGCTGTGGATCGCCCTGCTAGGCGTCTTCTGCACCGGCGTCGCCCACAGCCTGTTCGTCGCCAGCCTGGCGGTGATCAAGGCGCGCACCGCCGCGGTGGTGTTCGGCATGGAGCCGGTCTATGGCATCGCCGTGGCCTGGGTGGTGTTCGCCGAACAGCCGACCCTGCGCATGCTCGCCGGCGGCGCCTTGATCATCTTCGCCATCGTGCTGTCCAGCCGCCTGGCCGCCGAGCAACCGGCCCGCCAGCCGCAGCCCGAAAGCGCCTGATCAGCGATCGTTGTGGCCCAGGTCGCGCTGCGGATCGATCTGGTCACGCACCCGCTGCTTGAGCACCTTGGCCTCGGGGAAGCCGCCGTCGGCCTTGCGTTCCCAGATCTGCACGCCGTCGCAGGTGATGCGGAACACCCCACCGGTTCCGGGCTCCAGCGCCACCTGGCCGAGGTCGTCGGCAAAGGTGCTGAGCAGCTCCTGGGCCAGCCAGGCGGCGCGCAGCAGCCACTGGCACTGGGTGCAATAGGTGATGACGATTTGTGGCTTGCTGTCTGCCATGTAGGGAAACTCCGTAGGAAGGGCCGCTTATACTAGCGGTCTTTATCCTCTGGTTTGAGACTCACGATGCGCCGCCTGCTGTACTGCCTCCTGCTGATGCTCACCTCCTTCACCGTGCTGGCCGCCGAAGCGACACGACCAAAGATCGGCCTGGTGTTGTCGGGCGGTGCCGCCCGCGGCCTGGCCCATATCGGCGTGCTCAAGGCCCTGGAGGAACAGGGCGTGCGCATCGACGCCATCGCCGGCACCAGCATGGGCGCGGTGGTCGGCGGGTTGTACGCCTCGGGCTACAGCATCGCCGAACTGGAAAAACTGGCCACCACGCTGGACTGGCAGCAGGCGCTGTCCGATGCGCCGCCGCGCAAGGATGTGCCGTTCCGACGCAAGCAGGACGACCGCGACTTCCTGGTCAAGCAGAAGCTGAGCTTTCGCGACGACGGCAGTCTGGGCCTGCCGCTGGGGGTGATCCAGGGCCAGAACCTGGCCCTGCTGCTGGAAAGCAAGCTGGCCCACACCGCCGACATCCGCGACTTCGACAAGCTGCCAATCCCCTTCCGCGCCGTGGCCACCGACATCACCAGCGGCGAGAAGGTGATCTTCCGCCGCGGCCACCTGCCCCAGGTGATCCGCGCCAGCATGTCGATTCCGGCGGTGTTCGCCCCGGTGGAGCTAGACGGCCGGCTGCTGGTGGACGGCGGCATGACCGACAACATCCCGGTGGACGTGGTGCGCGAGATGGGCGTGGACCTGGCCATCGTCGTCGACATCGGCACTCCGCTGCGCAACCGCAAGCAGCTGGCCACCGTGGTGGACGTGCTCAACCAGTCGATCACCCTGATGACCCGGCGCAACTCCGAGGAGCAACTGGCCAGCCTGCGCCGCGAAGACATCCTGGTACAGCCGCCGCTGTCGGCCTTCGGCGTCACCGATTTCGGCCGCGCCCAGGACATGATCGACGCCGGCTACCGCGCCACCCGCGCCCTCGACCCGCGCCTGGCGGCGCTGCGCCAGACCGAGGGCGACAGCAACCTGGCGGTGGCCCGCTCACCGAAACAGCGCACGCCGATCATCACCGCCATCCGCGTGGAGAACGACTCCAAGGTCAGCGACGACGTGATCCGCTACTACATTCGCCAGCCCATCGGCGAGCCGCTGGATCTCGGCCGCCTGCAGACCGACATGGGCACCCTCTACGGCCTGGACTACTTCGACCAGGTGCAGTACCGCGTGGCGCACAAGGGCGACGAGCATACCCTGGTGATCAACGCCCGTGGTCGGCGTGGCGGCACCGATTACCTGCGCCTGGGACTGAACCTGTCGGACGACCTGCGCGGCGACAGCGCCTTCAACCTCGGCGCCAGCTACCGGGTCAACGGCATCAACCGGCTCGGCGGCGAATGGCTGACCCGCGCGCAGATTGGCGACGAGCAGGAGTTGTACAGCGAGTTCTACCAGCCCCTGGACGTAGGCTCGCGCTACTTCATCGCCCCCTACCTGGCCCTGGGCTCGCAGAACGTCGAGGCGACCCTGGACAACGACCCGGTGGCCGAGTACCGCCTGGAACGCTACGGCTTCGGGCTCAATGTCGGCCGGCAGATCGGCACCTACGGCGAGGTGCGCCTGGGCGTGGGCAAGGCCTGGGGCAACGCCGAGGTGCGCATCGGCGACCAGGACCTGCCCAAGGTCAGCTTCAACGAGGGCTTCTACGAGCTCAAGTACTCGTTCGACACCTTCGACAACGTCTACTTCCCCCACAGCGGCGAGGACATCGGCCTGACCATGCGCAAGTACGACAAGTCACTGGACTCGGACCAGGACTACCGGCAGTGGTTGTTCAACCTGGACAAGGCCATCAGCAGCGGGCCGAACACCCTGGTGCTGGGTGGCAGGTATGGACGAACGCTGGATGACGCCGAGGTGGTCACTTCGAGCTTCGTGTTCGGCGGCGCCCGCCAACTCTCGGGCTTTCGCCAGGACTCGATCTCGGGGCAGAACATGAGCCTGCTGCGCATGGTCTACTACCGCCGCCTGACGCCACGGGCCTACCTGCCGCTGGACTTCCCGCTGTACCTGGGCGGCTCGCTGGAGCGTGGACGGGCGTGGAACAACGACAATGAGTTCGACAGTGGCTATATCAATGCGGCGAGCATTTTCCTGGGGCTGGAAACGCCGCTGGGGCCGTTGAACCTGAGCTATGGGGCCAACGATGCCCATGAGAAGGCGGTGTACCTGAACCTGGGGCATACCTTCTAGAAATGATCGCGGGGCAAGCCCGCTCCCACACGTCATGCGGCCTATTGTGGGAGCAGACTCGTGGGAGCGGGCTTGCCCCGCGATTGATGAAGGGTTCAAGACTTCTCGAGATTATCGAGAATCTTCGCATGCACGCGCATGCACACTTCCATGTCGGCCTCGTCTATGCCGGTGAACAGCTCGAGGCGCAGGGCGTTGGCGATGGTCTCGATCTGGTCGATCAGCGGCTTGGCCGGCGGGCACAGCAGGATCTTCTTGGCCCGACGGTCTTCCATCACCGCCTGGCGGCGCACCAGCCCCTGGCTCTCGAGGCTGTCGAGCAGGCGCGCCAGGGTCGGGCCCTCGACGCCCACGCTCTGGGCCAGCTCACGCTGGGTCGGCGCCTCGTCGAACCTGGCCAGGTGCAACAGCACCAGCCAACGGGCTTGCGACAGGTTGAGCCCGGCCAGGCGGCGGTCCAGTTCGGCACGCCAGCCCCGGGACATCTGGGCCAGCTGCATGCCGAAGCGGTGTTGGTTGTCGGTCAGGGGCATAAGCAACTCAATGAATAGAACTAATTATTAGCCAGCTAATCATGGCCCGGCCAATCAGGCAAGGTTGGACGCCTCGGAAATGACTGATAATCATGTAAGGGAATGACAAAGGTCAGCAATTGGCGCAAATGCCGGCAATCACAGGCCGAACTCCACCGCCAGCGCCGCCCGTACGCAGTGCAGGACGCCCTCCGGCACCCGCTGGCCGAACAACGGCGCCACGCCGGACACCGGCGGCAACTCGCCCTCGCCGTCGAGGAAGGCGTCCTGCACTTCCATCATCAGCTCTTCCGGCAGGTCCAGCGCCTGCTCCAGGCTCAGTTCCTGACGGCCGATGGCCTCGGCCAGCAGGCTGTAGACGTTCTTCTCGGTGCAGTTCAGTTGCCCGGCGATCTGCGCCGGGGTCATGCCGGCGCGGGCCAGGCTGACCAGTTCGTGGCGCAGGTCGAGCACCACCTTCGGCGCCTCCTCGGTACCACCGGCGCCGTTGAGCACTTCGAGGAAGGCCTGGCCGTAGCGCTCCAGCTTGCGCGCACCGACGCCACTGACCTGGGCCATGTCGCTGAGGCTGGCGGGCATGCTGCGCAGCATCTCCAACAGGGTGGAGTCGGGGAAGATGACGTAGGGCGGCACGCTGTGCTCCTCGGCCAGCTTGCGCCGCAGGGTGCGCAGCGCTTCCCACAGCTCGCGCTCCTCGGCCCGCACCAGCTGGCTGGCCGGGCTGCCGCCGCCGCTGGAGGAAGACTTGGCCACGGTCTGCGGCTTGAGGTCGCGGCGCAGTTGCAGGTTCACCTCGCCGCGCAGCAGCGGCCGGCAGCTGTCGGACAGACGCAGGCCACCGTAGCCTTCCAGGTCGATGTCCACCAGGCCGCGCGCCACCAACTGGCGGAACAGCGAGCGCCACTCGGCTTCGGCCAGCGCCTTGCCGACGCCGAACACCGACAGCTTCTCGTGGCCGAAATTGCGCACCTTCTCGGTGTCCTTGCCCAGCAGCACATCGACCAGATGGCCGACGCCATAGCGCTGGCCGGTGCGAAACACCGTCGACAGGGCTTGACGCGCAGGCTCGGTGGCATCCCAGGTCTGCACATTGTCGACACAGTTGTCACAATGCCCGCACGGCTGCTCGAGCACTTCGTCGAAGTAGGCCAATAGCGACTGGCGGCGGCAGCGGGTCTCCTCGCACAGCGCCAGCATGGCGTCGAGCTTGTGCTGCTCGATGCGCTTGTGGCGCTCGTCGCCCTCGGAGTTCTGCAGCATCTGCTTGAGCATCACCATGTCCTGCAGGCCGTAGGCCATCCAGGCATCCGAAGGCAGGCCGTCACGGCCGGCGCGGCCGGTCTCCTGGTAATAGGCCTCGAGCGACTTGGGCAGGTCGAGGTGGGCGACGAAGCGCACGTTGGGCTTGTCGATGCCCATGCCGAAGGCGATGGTGGCGACCATGATCAGCCCTTCCTCGTTGAGGAAGCGGTGCTGGTTGGCGGCGCGGGTCTCGGCGGCGAGGCCCGCATGGTACGGCAGCGCCGGGAAGCCCTGGTCGCACAGGAAGGCAGCGGTCTCGTCGACCTTCTTGCGCGACAGGCAATAGACGATGCCGGCGTTGCCGCGACGCTCGCCGAGGAACGCCATCAGCTGCTTGCGCGGCGACTCCTTGGGCACGATACGGTAGAAGATGTTCGGCCGGTCGAAGCTCGACAGGAAGCGCTCCGCGCCCTGCAGGTGCAGGCGCTGGACGATTTCCTCGCGGGTACGCATGTCGGCGGTGGCGGTCAGGGCGATGCGCGGCACATGCGGGAACAGCTCGGCGAGCTGGCCCAGTTGCAGGTACTCGGGGCGGAAGTCGTGACCCCATTGCGATACGCAGTGAGCCTCGTCGATGGCGAACAGGGAAATGTCCAGGCCACGCAGGAAGTCCAGCATACGCGGCTGCACCAGGCGCTCGGGGGCCAGGTAGAGCATCTTCACCTCGCCACGGCGCAGGCGCCCGGCCAGGTCGCGCTGCTGCTCGGCGCTGAGGGTGGAGTTCAGCGCCGCGGCGGCCACGCCCAGCTCGTCGAGGGTGGCGACCTGGTCGTCCATCAGCGCGATCAGCGGCGACACCACCACGGTCAGGCCCGGGCGCAGCAGGCCAGGCACCTGGAAGCACAACGATTTACCGCCACCAGTGGGCATCAGCACCAGGGCGTCGCCACCACCTGCCACACATTCGATGATCGCTGCCTGGCGCCCGCGGAAACTGTCGTAACCGAAGACATCCTTGAGGACGCGCTGAGCCTGTTCGAGCATTTGCCACTCCAAAATCGCCGTACCATCCTGGACTCAGGCTGGACGATAAATCCGCCGCGCACACAACGAATGCGTAAGCGGTTTTTGCCAGATGACGGGAAAACGCCACCGGAGCACGAAAAACCGCGGAGTATACCCGACTGCCGCGCTGTGCCGCATGCCCCGGTGACAGACGTTCCCTTTGCCCCGCAGCCGCCGCAAGGTGCTAGAATTCACTATCGTTTATTCCCCAAGGTAGCCCTGTAATGTCCTTCGCCGAGCAACTGACCCGCCTGCAAGCCTTCCTCGACGCCGATGAGCTGCACGAAGAAGCGCTGGACTACGTCGCCGCCCACGGCTACCTGACCGCGCTGTCGATCTGCTCCGAGGAAGTTCCAGAACGCGAATGGATCGACGCGCTGTTCGCCGAAGAACCGCACTACGCCAGCGATGCCCAGCGCACCGAGATCGAGGCCACCCTGGTCGCGCTCAAGGCGCACATCGCCCGCCAACTGGCCAGCGACGAGGAATTCGACCTGCCCTGCGAGCTGGACCTGACCGACGAGCCGGACGATTCCGACCTGCGCGGCTGGTGCATCGGTTTCATGGAGGGTGTCTTCCTGCGTGAAGAGGCCTGGTTCGAGAACGCCGAGGAAGAAGTCAGCGAAATGCTGCTGCCGATCATGGTCGGCTCGGGTCTGTTCGACGAGCAGCCGGAGTTCGCCGACATCGCCGGCAACGCCAACCTGCAGGACGACATGATCGTGCAGATCCCCGAGGCACTGAGCGCGCTGTTCCTGCTGCTGCACGCCCCTGAAGAGAAGCCTGCCCTGCTCAAGCCGCGCCACCACTGATCGACGTGGTGCGCTACCTGCTGCTGGCCGCCGGCTGGCTCAGTGTCGCGCTCGGGGTGGCGGGGATCTTCCTGCCGGTGCTGCCCACCACCCCGTTCCTGCTCTTGGCGGCGGCCTGCTTCGCCCGCAGCTCGCCGCGCTTTCACCACTGGTTGGTGAATCATCCGAAACTCGGGCCGTGGATCCGCGACTACCTCAGCGGCGAGGGGATTCCGCTGCGAGGCAAGGTCTATGCGATCGGCCTGATGTGGGCCAGCATCGGGCTGTCCTGCTACCTGGTGCCGTTGTTCTGGGCACGGGTGTTCATGCTGACCAGCGCGGTGCTGGTCAGTGCCTGGATCCTCAAGCAGAAGACCCTGCAGCGACCGTAGTGACGCCATCGCGGGGCAAGCCCGCTCCCACAAGGCCAATACAGCGCTTGTGGGAGCGGGCTTGCCCCGCGATGCGCGCCTGCGTTACACCGTATCCACCTTCAACGAATGGTCATTGAGCATGCCAGTGATGATGGTCGCGGTGTCATGCCCCGCCGCGATCACCCCGCCCGCCCCGGCCGCGACCCCGTAGTGCTGCGCCAGGTCCACCCCGGCCAGGTCGATGGTCTGGGTCGGCGCCGCGCCGGCGACGCTGCTCACTTCGATGGTCGACACCACGTTGACGCCGCTGCCACTGACCTTGAAGTGCAGGTAGTCGTCCAGCGACGCGCTGGTGGCATTCTCGCCTTGCAACAGTTGCGACAGGTCCAGCCGGTCACTGCCCGGGGTGAAGTCGGTCACGGTGTCGTGCCCGGTATCGCCCTTCTGCCAGACGAAGGTGTCGTTGCCGCTGCCACCAGTGAGGGTGTCATCGCCGCGCCCGCCGATCAGGATGTCATTGCCGCCACCGCCCCTGAGCACATCGTTACCCGCGCCACCGTTGAGCAGGTTGTCGCCGTCGTTTCCGGTCAGGGTGTCGTTGTAGTCCGAGCCTATCAGGTTCTCGATGCCGTTGAGGGTATCCAGCCCCGCGCCGACGGTGTTCTGCTGGCCGACATGGCCCAGGTCGACGGTCACGCCGCTGCTTGCCCTGGCATAGCTGGCGGTGTCGTTGCCGGGGCCGCCGTCGAGCAGGTCATTGCCCGGCCCGCCGATCAACAGGTCGTCGCCGTCGCCGCCATACAGGCTGTCGTTGCCTGCGCCGGCCACCAGCACATCGTTGCCGGCGCCGCCGTGCAGGGTGGTGTCGCCCGTTCCGGCCAGCAGCACATCGTCCCCTGAAGTACCTGTGAGGGTGTTGCCGGCCTGATAGGTGATTTCCACCGCGCCGGTGGCCGTACCGCCGTGGTTGTCGCTGACGCTGTAGCTGCCGTGGTAGTCGTCATTGCTGGCGTTGCTGTAGTCCACCACCAGGCTCAGCTTGTAGTTCTCGGCGGCCTTGCTGTTGCCCGAGGCGTTCTCGGTGTTGATCACATGGATGCTGTACACACCGTCATGGGTGGCCGTGAAGCTGCCGCCATCGGCGATGGTCTGGTAGCTGCCGCTGCCATCCTTCCATTCCATCAGCAGGTTGCCGGCGGGCCGGTCATGGTCGAGGGTCAGGGTCTCGCCCTTGCGCAGGGTGACCGTCAAGGTGTCTTCGTCGTTGGCGTTGGCACTGCTGATCGAGCCCAGGTAACCGGCCACCACCAGGGCGGCGGTCATGCTGCCGTTGAGGCTGGTGAACTCGCTGCGGGCCAGGTCGCGCAACTGGTTCTCGGCCTTGTTGGCGGTGGCGTTGAAGGTGATGGTCTGCGCCTGCGTGCCCGCCGTGAAGCCCGCGCCCTTGTCGGCGAAGTTGGTGTTGAAGGTGGTCGGCGCGGCGCTCAGGGTGTCGTGGTCCGGATCGCTGTCATTGGCCAGCAAGGCCTCTGCCGGCACGCTCAGGGTGGCGCCCTTGATGTTGGTGATGATGTGGTCGGCGCCGGCGACCGGCGCGCCGTTGCTGTTGATGTTCACCGTCAGGCTGGCGCTGCGGGTATCGCCGTCGTTGTCGCTGGCGGTGAAGCCGAACTTCTCCACCTGGCCGCTGCCGTTGTCCTTGGGCGGCGTGTAGGTGAACTCGCCGTTGTCCATGTCCACCACCAGGGTGCCGCCCAGGGCGGTCTTGATGTTCAGGCTGTTGCTCACGGTGTCGAACGAGGCCTTGTCCACCCCGCCACTGACCGCATAGCCGCCCTGCCCACCATTGGCCTTCGGATCGTAGGTGTAGGTGGTGCCGTCCACCAGCAGCGCCTTGATGAAGCCGCCGTCGGCCCCGAAGTCGCCGCCGCTCATCAGGCTGCCGGTGATCGGCGCGCCCAGCACCGTGCCGGAGAGCACCGCACTCAGCTGGCTGAGGTCGGTGACCACCACCGAGTTGGTGTCGGTATGGCTGCTGCCGTCGTACGCCAGCGGGTCGAGGTTGCCCTCGTTGACGCCGCTGCCCATGCCGATGGCGTAGGACTTGATGCCGTTGTTGTCGAGGAAGGTTTCCCAGGCGGCCTCGCGCGGCGCCGTCATGGCGTGGCCGTTGGTGGGCTCGCCGTCGGAGAAGAAGTAGCTGATGTTCTGCGCCCCCACCAGCTTGCCGGTGGTGGCGAAGGCTTCCTGGGCCTTGGTGGCCGCCGAGTCGTAGTAGGTCGAGCCGCCGGGATTGAGCCCGGCGATCAGGCTCTTGGCCTCGCTGATCGAGACCCACACCGGCGTCTTCATCTCGGCGCCGGTGCCGAAGGTGACGATCTGCACCTTGATGTCGCCCATCTCGTCGTACTTGTCGAGCAAGGCGCTGATGGCCTGCTTGGCCAGCTCCAGGCGGGTCAAGCCCGGAACGCCGGAGCTTGCGGCCATGCTGCTGGAAACGTCCACCACCAGCAGGATGTTGGAGTCCACCTGGCCGGGCGTGATGCTGCGCACCGCGCATTGCACCTTCGGCACATCGTCGACGATGTTGATGGCGATGGTGCTGGTGACGCTGTTGCCCAGGGCGTCGGTGGCCTTGTAGGCGAAGTACTCGTTGACGGTGTTGGCCCCGTCGTTGGCGCCACCCGGGGTCTTCGGCGCCGAGGTCAGGGTGTAGGTGTAGGAGCCATCGGCGTTGAGCTGGATCTGGCCGTACTGGCCCGCAGCACTGCCGACCAGGCTGTAGGTCAGGGCGCCGACGCCGCCATGCACCGAGCCGACCAGGCTGCCGGAGGCGGTCTCGCCGGTGGAGCCCGGATCGCTGCCGGTCACGTTGCCGGCGGCCAGGTCGTTGCCATCCTTGTGCAGGTCCAGGGCTTTTTCGTAGACGGTGACGTCGTTGTCCTCGCACGCCACCAGCTTGCTGTCCTGGACATTGATGCGGATGGTCGTGGTGCTCTCGTCGCCATCGGCGTCGCGGATGGTATAGACGAAGCTGTCGGTCGCCCCGGCGGGCGGCACGCTGTCGGGGTTGGCGTGGTAGGTGGCGTTGCCCTGGCTGTCCAGGGTCAGGTAGCCGTACTGGCCGACGATCGTGTCGCCGACATGGCCGATGGCTGACGTCGAGGTATCGGAACCTGAACGCACACCGACCACATATTGCCCGTCGGCACGTACATCGGCGCCGACCACATCGTTGTCCAGCACGTTGCCGCTGACACTGGCGCCCTCCTTGACCGAGGCCACGTCGCAATGGGCCTTGGGCACATCGTCGACGATGCTGACCACGATGGTGCTAGTGGTGGTGTTGCCGAGCGAGTCCTTCACCTGATAAGTGAAGCTCTCGGCGACCACATTCGGGCCATCGTTGGCGTGGTTGGGCGAGTTCGGCGCCGAAGTCAGGGTGTAGGTATAGGTGCCATCGCTGTTCAGCTGGATCTGGCCATACTGCCCGGCGGCATTGCCCACCAGGGTGAAGGTCAGGGCACCGATGCCGCCACTGACCGAACCGGCCAGCGAGCCGCTGGTGGTTTCCGTGGTGGCGTGCGGGTCACTGCCGGTGACGGTGCCAGCGGCCAGGTCGTTGCCATCCTTGGTCAGGTCCAGGGCTTTCTCGTAAACCTTGGCCGTGTCGTCGGGGCAGGCGACCAGCGAGATATCGTGCACGTCGATGGTGATGGTGGTGGTGCTCTCGTCGCCATCGGCGTCGCGGATGGTGTAGACGAACACGTCCGTGGCACCGGCCGGCGCCACGCTGTCAGGGTTGGCGTGGTAGGTGGCGTTGCCCTGGGCGTCGAGGGTCAGGTAGCCATACTGCCCAACCACATTGCTGCCCAGCTGGCCAATGGCCGAGGTCGAGGTGTCGCTGCCTGCGCGCACGCCAACCACATACTTGCCATCGGCCGGCACGTCCGCGCCAATCACATCGTTGACCAGCACATTGCCGCTGACGGTACCGCCTTCGTAGACATTGGCGAAGTCGCTGTGAGCCTTGGGCACGTCGTCGACGATGCTGATCACGATGGTGCTGGTGGTCGAATTGCCGAGCGAGTCCTTCACCTGGTAGGTGAAGGTTTCCGTCAGCACGTTCGGCCCGTCGTTGACGTGATTCGGCGAGTTCGGCGCCGAGGTCAGGGTGTAGGTGTAGGAGCCATCGGCGTTCAGCTGGATCTGGCCGTACTGGCCGGTGGCATTGCCGACCAGGGTGAAGGTCAGCGCCCCGGTTCCGCCACTGATGGAGCTGGCCAACGAGCCGCTGGCCGTCTCGCCGGTCGAGCCTGGCTGGCTGCCGACCACATTCCCTGCGGCCAGGTCGTTGCCATCCTTGGTCAGGTCGAGGGCTTTCTCGTAGACCGTGACTTCGCTGTCGGCACCGGCGATCAGCGAGCAATCACGCACGTCGATGGTGATGGTGGTGGTGCTTTCGTCGCCGTCACTGTCCCGCACGGTGTAGACGAACACGTCTGTGGCCCCGGCAGGTGCCACGGCGTTGGGGTTGGCGTGGTAGGTGGCGTTGCCCTGGGCGTCCAAGGTCAGGTAACCGTACTGGCCCTGTACCTGAGTGCCCAGCTGGCCGCTGGCCGAGGTCGAGGTATCGGCGCCGGCCCGCACGCCGACCACGTACTTACCATCGGTGCGCACATCCGCGCCTGAGGTGTCGTTGTCGAGCACGTTGCCGCTGACCGTGCCGCCTTCGACGACACTGGCCGAATCAGGATTGGCCTTGGGCAGGTCATCGACGATGTTCACGTCCAGCGAGCCATTGGCCGTACTGCCGTCGGTGTCCGTGGCCGTGACGGTGAAGTGCTCGGACAGGCTGTTGGCGCCGTCGCCGTTGGCGTGGCTTTCGTTGTCCAGCAAGGTGTAGCTGTAGCTGATCACGCCCGTGGTCGGGTTGTAGCCAGTAATGGTCAGGGTGTTGCCAAGAGCCGTGGTGATCGACTGCGGGAAGCTCGCCGCCACGCCGCCGCTGACCACGCTGATGCCGCCGACGCTCAAGGATTGCAGGCCATCCGGCGCGCTGACCGTGAAAGTGCCGCTCTGGGTCAGGGCACCCGGGTTCGGCGCGCTGCCGTCGGCCAGGTTCTTCTCGTAGACGGTCAGCTCGCCACCGTTTACGTCCAGACCGCCCAGGGTCACCGGCTCGTTGAGGTTGCTGACGTTGAGGGTCAGGGTCGCGGTGCTGGTGTCGCCGTCGGCATCCTTCAGGGTGTAGGTGAAGGTCTCCACCCCATTGCCACCGCCGTTCAGGCTCTTGAAGTCCGGGTCGTTGGTGTTGAGGGTGTAGGTGTAGGAACCGTCCGCAGCCAGGACCAGGGTGCCGTAGGTGCCGACGAAGGTACCGGCCACCACCGGACCGCTTGGGATACGGTCCGCCCCCTGGATATCGTTGCTCAGCACATTGCCGCTGAGTTCAACATGCTGCTCGGTGGCGGCAGTGGCATTGCTGTCGTTCACGGCCTTGGGCAGGTCATCGACGATGTTCACGTCCAGCGAGCCATTGGCCGTGCTGCCGTCGGTGTCCGTGGCCGTGACGGTGAAGTGCTCGGACAGGCTGTTGGCGCCATCACCGTTGGCGTGGCTCTCATTGTCCAGCAAGGTATAGCTGTAGCTGATCACGCCCGTGGCCGGGTTGTAGCCGGTGATGGTCAGGGTATTGCCCAGGGCCGTGGTGATCGACTGCGGGAAGCTAGCCGCCACGCCGCCGCTGACCACGCTGATGCCGCCGACGCTCAAGGATTGCAAGCCATCCGGCGCGCTGACCGTGAAAGTGCCGCTCTGGGTCAGTGCACCTGGGTTCGGCGCGCTGCCGTCGGCCAGGTTCTTCTCGTAGACAGTCAGTTCGCCACCGTTCACGTTCAGACCGCCCAGCGTCACCGGATCGTCGAGGTTGCTGACATTGAGGGTCAAGGTCGCGGTGCTGGTATCGCCGTCGGCGTCCTTCAGGGTGTAGGTGAAGGTCTCCACCCCATTGCCACCGCCGTGCAGGTTCTTGAAGTCCGGGTCGTTGGTGTTGAGGGTGTAGGTGTAGGAACCGTCCGCCGCCAGGACCAGGGTGCCGTAGGTGCCGACGAAGGTGCCGGCCACCACCGGACCGCTGGGGATGCGGTCCGCCCCCTGGATATCGTTGCTCAGCACATTGCCGCTGAGTTCCACCTGCTGCTCGGTGGCAGCGGTGGCATTGGTGTCGTTCACCGCCCGTGGCACATCGTCACGGATGATCACATCGAGCGTGCCACTGGCCACGTCGCCGTCCGTGTCGCTGACCAGCACCGGGAACTGCTCGCCCAGGGTATTGCTGCCCGCGCCGTCCGGGTGCTGCTCGGCGCCGGTCAGGGTGTAGCTGTAGCTCACCACGCCGGTGGCCGGGTTGTAGCCGGTGATGGTCAGTACATTGCCGAGCCCGGTGACGATGGACTGCCCGACGCCGGTGACCACGCCCGCCGTGACCACATTGATGCCGCCGACACTGAGGTTGAACACGCCGTCGGCAGCCACCACCGTGAAGCTGCCTGACTGGGTCAGGGCCGCCGGATTGCTGGCCGAGCCCTGGGGCAGGTTGGCTTCGTCCAGGGTCAATTCGGCGGGGCTGATATCCAGGCCATTAAGGCTGACCGGATTGTCGATCGCTGGCGCATCGGCCAATACCGGCCCGTCATCGTTGCCGTCTAGGCCACCGAGTTCGAGATTGGCCAGCAAGGGGAAACCATTGAATCCTGCGGTGGGGAAGCCGATGGTGGGATCCACCCGGGCGGCCACCTCGGTCAGTATCACGAAACTGTGCCCCCCGCCGAGCGCCCCCGACACACCCGACGGGTTGCCGCCCGCCGCCGTCGCCTCGGCCTCCTGGGTGGGGTCGGCGCCTGCGGCAATGGCTTTTTGCAGTTGCTCGACATCGCTGAGCTGGGCCTCGCTGGGCTGCGCGTCCGGCGCCTGCACATGGGGCGCGCGATTGGCCAGCAGATCGGTGGTCATCTCCAGGCTGCTGCCGCGACCCAGGGTCAGCTCCGCGCCATTGTGCAGCCGCACCGCCACGGCGCCCTCGCTGCCGGTCTCGAGCTGTTCGCCAGCGAACAACCGGTCACCCTCCACCAACAGGCGGCGATGACCATCGTCGCCCACTGCGAATACCTGGCCGATCACCTTGCCGACTACACCGACTAATTTAGCCATGAGCGTACGCCTCCCCTGCCGATGGGCTTTTCGCAGATCAAGGCGTGCCGGGTAATGTGCGCAACGTTCCGAGTGCCATGGCTGGTGGATCGCTGCTGTCACGTTCGTGAGAAACCACGCTCCTTGTGACGACTGCCGCGATAGCAGAGAGGGCGAATGGCCATTATTGAGTGCCATTTTTTTGTCGCCAAATTCCGCTTTCGCCTTCCTCCCCTGTCTCCTTAGCTGCAAAAAATCTGGAACTTTCACCAAGGCCCGAAAATCGCCTGTCCCAGCCAATTCCCGTAACCGCCTGAATGAAACAATGTCGCGGATTCCTTAGACCGCATAAGTTTTTTTTCGCATATATCTTATGAAAAAATCTTCTTAGCTCGCCCGATAAATGTTCTTAGCTCTGTTGTTACAAACCTGAAACGGTTTGATTCTAATTTTTCGTCATTTTTTTGGCGATTAGCAGGACATTATTCAAGACCAGGGAGATGTACCCCATGCGCGCTTTAACCCCCATCACCAGTGCGATTTTGTTGGCCATGGCGTGTGCCAACAGTCAGGCGATGTCGATCACCGAGGCTGTCCAGAACGCCGTGGACCAGCATCCCGAGATCAGCGCCAGCCGCAACAGCAGGCTGTCGGCCGACGAGGATGTGAAGTTCGCCCGCGGGGGGTACTACCCAACCGTCGATCTGGTCGCCGGCTACGGCCGGCAACGCTCGGACAACACCAACACCCGCGGCTTCAACCCCGACGGCACGCGTAACCACAACAAGGAAACCCTCAACTACACCCAGTCCGAACTGCGCCTGCGGCAGATGCTGTTCGACGGCTTCAACACCTCCAACGAGGTCGCCCGCACCGAAGCGGTGGCCACCTCGCGTGCCTACTACACCCAGGCCACCGCCGAGAGCATCGCCCTGCGCGCCATCGAGGTCTACCTCGAGGTGCTCAAGCGCCGCGAGCTGGTGACCCTGGCCAAGAACAACCTGCAGGCCCACCTGCGGGTCAACGACCAGATCGGCCTGCGCAGCGAACGTGGCGTGGGCAGCACCGCCGACCTCGACCAGTCCCGCGCCCGTCGCGCCCTGGCCGAGAACAACCTGGACACCGCCGAGGTCGACCTGGCCGACGCCGAGGCCAACTTCTACAGCGTAGTCGGGCGCATGCCGGACGAGCTGGAAACACCGGTCACGATCAAGGGCGAAGTACCGGGTGACCTGCTCAATGCCCGCCAGGGCATGCTGGAGAACAACCCCTACCTGAAGTCGGCGCAGGCTGACGTACGCTCCGCCGAGCAGCAATACGAAGTGGCCAAGTCGCCCTTCTACCCGCGCCTGGACGCGGTGCTGGCCACCGGCGCCAACAACAACATCGGCGGCCAGAAAGGCCACGACAACAACGACTGGCAGGCCGGCGTCGAGCTCAGCTACAACCTGTTCCGCGGCGGCAGCGACAAGGCCCGCCTGCAGTCCGACGCGCACAAGATCAACCAGGCGATGGACATCCGCAACAACGCCCTGCGCGAGCTGAACGAAAACCTCAGCCTGGCCTGGAACGCGATGAACAACGCCCGCAAGCAGACCCCGAGCGCCCGCGAGTACGCCGAAACCACCCAGCGCGTGCGCGCCGCCTACCAGGACCAGTTCGGCCTGGGCCAGCGCACCCTGCTCGACGTGCTCGACAGCGAGAACGAGCTGTACAACGCCAACCGGCGCTATACCGAAGTGCGCTACACCGAAGAGTTCTCCATGTACCGGGTCCTGGCGACCATGGGTGAGTTACTGAGCAAGCAGCACATCTCGCTGCCGCCCGAGGCCATCGCCAAGACCGAAGTACGCAACGAGGCGAAACTGCCCGACATGCGTTAGGTTCTGACGAGACAAGGGACTTTTCGCCAGCGCCCATTTCCCGTCCACCGCGGCAGGAGTAGGCCATCGTGACCAGTATGCAAAGCGCGCAACCGCGCCTGGATGTTGATGATCCGTTGCTCGATGGCCTGCTGATCCTGTGCAAGCTGCACGGCTGCCCTGCCAGCCGCGCCAGCCTGTGCAGCGGCCTGCCGCTGGCCGAGCAACGCCTGCCCCTGGCCCTGCTGCCCCGCGCCGCCGCGCGGGCGGGGTTGCAGGCGCGGGTCCTGCAACGTGACCTGGACGCCATCTCGGCACTCAACCTGCCGGTTCTGCTGATCCTCAACGACGGCCGCAGCGCCGTGCTGCAACGCTGGGGGAACAACGGCCGGGCCCTGCTGCTGCCGTGCGAAGCCGAAGGCGGCGAGCAGTGGGTCGAACGCGATGCCCTGGCCGAGGCCTACAGCGGCCAGGTCCTGTTCGCCCGTCCTCGCCATACCCTGGAAGAGGTGCGCGCCCCGCTGATCCCACGGGTCAATGCCTGGTTCCGCGACACCCTGCGCCACTCCCGCTGGCTGTATGGCGATGCCCTGCTGGCCAGCCTGCTGATCAACCTGCTGGGGTTGATGGTGCCGCTGTTCGTCATGCAGACCTACGACCGCGTGGTGCCCAACCAGGCGCTGTCCACCTTGTGGGTGCTGGTGGCCGGCCTGTTCATCGGCACCGCCTTCGAGCTGGTGCTGCGCATGGTTCGTGCACACCTGCTGGACCAGGCCGGCAAGAAGACCGACCTGATTCTCTCGGCCACCCTGTTCGAACGCATCACCGGCATGAGCATGAAGGCGCGACCCGCCACCATCGGCGGCTTCGCCCAGAGCATCCATGACTTCCAGGGGCTGCGTGAGTTCCTCACCGCGGTCACCCTGACCAGCATCATCGACCTGCCGTTCGTGGCGCTGATGCTGCTGGTGATCGGCCTGCTCGGCGGCTGGCTGGTAGTAATCCCGCTGATCGCCTTCCCGCTGGCCGTGGGCCTGGCGCTGTTCATCCAGGTGCGCCTGCGTGACACGGTGCAAAAGAGCCTGAGCCTCGGCGCGGTGCGCCAGGCGCTGCTGATCGAAACCCTCGGCGGCCTGGAAACCCTCAAGGCCTGCGGCGCCGAAAGCGAGCGCCAGTACCAGTGGGAACACACCAACGGCGCCATCGCCCGCCTCGACGCCCATGCCCGCAACCTGTCCTCGCTGGCCAGCAACGGCACGCTGTTCATCCAGCAGTTCTGCGGCATGGCCACCATCGTCGCCGGGGTGTACAGCATCATCGCCGGCAACCTCAGCGTCGGCGCGCTGGTGGCCAGCTACATGCTCGGCAGCCGGGTGCTCGCACCGCTGGGCCAGATCGCCGGGCTGATCACCCGCTACCAGCAGGCGCAGCTGACCATGCGCAGCACCGATGCGCTGATGAGCCTGCCCCAGGAACGCGAAGCCGAGCACCAGGCCCTGGAACACACCGCCCTGCTGGGCGGCATCAGCATCAACCACGCCACCTTCCGCTATGCCGGGCAGACAGCCCCGGCGCTCAACGATGTCAGCGCCACGCTCAAGCCGGGCGAGCGCATCGGCATCATCGGCCGCAGCGGCTCGGGCAAGAGCACCCTCGCCCGCCTGCTGATGGGCTTTCATCACCCTGACGAAGGCCAGGTGTTGCTGGACAACCTCGACCTGCGCCAGCTGGACATCGCCGACCTGCGCAGCCAGCTCGGCTACGTGACCCACGACCTGCCCCTGCTGGCCGGCAGCCTGCGCGACAACCTCACCCTCGGCGCCCGCCATGTCAGCGATGCGCGAATGCTCGAGGTGGCCGAACTGACCGGGGTCAGCGAACTGGCCCGCCAGCACCCGCAAGGTTTCGACCGCCCGGTGGGCGAACGCGGCCAGCTGCTGTCCGGCGGCCAGCGCCAGGCCGTGCTCCTGGCCCGGGCCCTGCTGCTGGAACCGCCGATCCTGATCCTCGACGAGCCCACCAGCCACATGGACAACAGCAGCGAGGAGCAACTGCGTCAGCGCCTGCTGGACTGGGTGCCGGGCAAGACCCTCCTACTGGTCACCCACCGCACCTCGATGCTCAGCCTGGTGGACCGGCTGCTGGTGCTGGACAACGGCAAGATCGTCGCCGACGGGCCGAAGGACGCGGTCATCGACGCACTGCGCAAAGGTCGTATCGGCGCGGCGCTGTAAAACAACAATCTGAGATCCCGGTGGGAGCGGGCTTGCCCCGCGATAGCGTCATCGCGGGGCAAGCCCGCTCCCACAAAGGCACCGGCCTGCATCGGAGGTAGAACATGCCCCTCAGCCACAGCGTGCGCAGCTACCTCCAGGGCGCCGACAAGCGCGCCGAACGCGACTACATGCCGGAACTGGCCGGCGCCACCTTGCAGGAGTCCCCCAGCCTGTCGCGCCTGACCGTGTGGCTGGCGGCGATCCTGCTGCTGGTGGCCCTGGCCTGGGCCAACTTCGCGGTGCTCGACGAGGTCACCGTCGGCGAGGGCAAGGCCATCCCATCGAGCAAGGTGCAGGTGGTGCAGAACCTCGAGGGCGGCATCGTCACCGAGATCTTCGTGCGCGAAGGGCAGATGGTCGACAAGGGCGCGACCCTGTTGCGCCTGGACGACACCCGCTTCAAGTCGAACAAGGGCGAGAGCGAGGCTGATCGCTATGCGCTGACCGCCCAGGTCGAACGCCTGTCGGCCGAGTCCGACGGCCGCCCCTTCGTGCCGTCCGACGAGGTACGCGGCAAGGCACCGCAGGTGGCCGAGGACGAAATCGCCTTGTACCAGTCGCGCCAGCGGCGCCTGGCCAGCGAGAAGCAGACCCTCAACGAACAACTGCGGCAGAAGACCCAGGAACTGGCCGAGTTCCGCTCCAAGGCCGACCAGTACCGTTCGGCCGTGGGCCTTTTGCAGCAGGAACTGGACATGTCCTCGCCGCTGGTGGGCAAGGGCGCCATCTCCCCGGTGGAGATCCTGCGCCTGAAGCAGCGCAGCGTCGAGGCGCGCGGCCAGCTCAATGCCACCAACCTGGCGATCCCCCGCGCCGAGGCGGCGATCGCCGAAATCCGCAGCAAGATCCAGGAGTCCGACGCCAGCTTTCGCTCCGACGCCGCCAAGGAGCTCAACGACAAGCGCACGGAGCTGTCGAAGATCACCGCCACCAGCATCGCCATCGACGACCGGGTCAACCGCACCACCGTGGTGTCGCCGGTGCGCGGCATCGTCAAGCTGCTCAAGGTCAACACCATCGGCGGCGTGGTCCAGCCCGGCAGCGACCTGGTGGAGATCGTGCCGATCGAGGACAACCTGCTGATCGAGGCCAAGGTAAGACCCCAGGACGTGGCATTCCTGCACCCGGGGCAGACCGCGATGGTCAAGTTCAGCGCCTACGACTACACCATCTACGGTGGTTTGAAGGCCAAGCTGGAGCTGATCGGCGCGGACACCGTCACCGACGACAAGGGCAATGCGTTCTACCTGATCCAGGTACGCACGGACAAGAACCACCTGGGTGGGGACAACAAACCGCTGCTGATCATTCCGGGGATGGTGGCCACGGTGGATATCATCACCGGGCAGAAGAGCGTGCTGGACTATCTGTTGAAGCCGGTGCTGAAGGCGCGGACGGAGGCGTTGCGCGAGCGGTGATAGTGATTTTCACTACATGCCGGCGTTTATTGGTTCGTCGTCGAGTGCTGTGTGCAGGTCAATGATTCTGACATTGAAGACCTGCTCGATGACTTGTCGAGGCCCCTGGTTCAGGCTCCAGGTGAACATCACCAGCAAACCGAGCAGCAACACGGAAATCACCGAGGCAACCACGCCCTGGGACACGCCGGTCCAGTAACTTGGCTTGTGACGCCGAAGTTCCTCGGTCGCTTGCTCCGCCAGGCGCCGCTCAAGCTCTTGCGCCCTGCCCTCCAACGTCGTGTTCAGAAAGTCCTCGGCCAGCTTGCCTGCCTGGCTGCGGTAGACCTCCAGTTGGAAGCGAGAGTTGCTGACCTCTTGGAAGTGTCGGAAGTCTGCTTCCTGGGGATCTTCGCCGAGCCTGTCCCGCCAACCCTGGATGAACTCGATCTTCTGCCGCTTGTACAGGGCATAGGAAATCATGCCCAGAAAGTCGACATCATCTGTCACAAGCTCCGTGTAGATGAAGTTGTAGCGATCCGTCGCCATGCATATTCAACCCTGGCCAAGCCTTCGCATCGCGGCTTCAAGCGCCGCGCGGATCTCCTCCCGGCTAACACGGGTGTTATAGATGATGTCCTCCACTTCGGCGGACCAGCGACGCCCCCTCTCGCGCACTCTGCCCGAGCGCTTCTCGCAAAGCCTCGCATTGGCTTCGGTGATGAGGCGTTGTGAAAAAATGACCTTGGCACTCATGACGGCACCCTCCTGGCGTTTCATGGAGTGGCAACCTTAGCGCATCTGGCAGTACCGGCATGTACCTTGTGGTTTCAAGGGATTTCAAGCGTTCCCCCCGCGCAGCAAGGGCTTTATCCACCGTGGTTACGCAAGTACGTCTGCGCGCCCATGGCTTCGATCTGACCTTCGATCAACGCCTCGAACGGCTGGAGCAAAGCATCGAACGACTCGGGCGCCTCGAGCACATTCAACGCCTGCACCGTTGCCTCCAGGGTCGACAAGGCCCCCGGCTCCGGTGCCTTGCGCAGCCGGTAGCGCGATGGCGGGACGTTGCCCAGCGTCACCCGCGGCAACGCCTCGAGCAGCGGGTTCAGGTACAGCATCTTGCGCGCCTTGCGCCAGGTGCCATCCGGCACGATCAGCATCAACGGTAGGCCGGCGTCTTGCCCATAGCCTTGCAGGACCTCGGCCTCGTCACCGGGGAACAGCAGCGCCGGTCGGTAACCTGGCGTTGCCAACAACGCAGCCAGGTCGCCGAACACTTCGCCGATGCGCAGCTCGGCGTTGACCAGCCCAAGGGCCGCCAGGCGTGCGGTGTTCAGGGCGTGGGCGGTTTCGCTGGGGTGCTGCAGCACGACCACGCGGGTGCGGCTGCCGAGGTGCGGGATCAGTGGGCAAAGGCAATGGGTGAGCGGGCGCTGGCAACGCTCGCAGCGGGGTCTGGGCATGGGGGGCTCCTTGGGGCGGGTAGTTTGCCACAGGGTTGCCATCCCCGGTGGGCTGCGAGGCGTTCGTGGGAGCGGGCTTGCCCCGCGACAAAGCCAGCACTGCAATCGCGGGGCAAGCCCGCTCCCACACCCCGCTCACACGGTCCAACTTCAGCGGTTGAACCGCTCCGCCAGGCTGTGCAGGTACTCCGCCATGCGCTCCAGGTCCTGGCTGATCTCGGCCCCCTGCCTGGCCTGCCCCGCGCTTTCGTCGCACAGATGGGCGATGCGCACGATCTGCTGGTTGATGTCCTCGGCGACATGGCTCTGCTGCTCGGACGCCGTGGCCATCTGCTGGCTCATGCCGGTGATGCGACTGACCGCCTGGGCGATCCCCGACAACGCCGCCTGCACCGCTTCGACGCTGTGCACGCTGTCGCTGGAGATCTGCTGGCCGCGGCTGGCGCTGGCCACCGCGCGGTCGGCACCGGAGCGCAGGGTGGAGATGATGTGGTGGATCTCCTCGGTCGAGGCGCGGGTCCGCTGCGCCAGCGAACGCACCTCGTCCGCCACCACAGCGAAGCCCCGGCCCTGCTCGCCGGCCCGCGCCGCCTCGATGGCGGCATTGAGCGCCAGCAGGTTGGTCTGCTCGGCGATAGAGGTGATCACATCCACCACACTGCCGATCGACTGGGTCTGCTCGGCCAGGGCGTTGACCGCCTGGCCGATGTCGCTCACCGCCTCGCTCATGCTGCCCATGGCGCGCAGGCTCTGCTGCGCCAGGTCGCTGCCCTGCTGGGCCAGCTGGTCGGCGTCGCTGGCGGCGTGGGCGGTGCTCTGCACGTTGTGGGTGACCTGCTGGATGGTCGCCGCCATCTGCGCGATGGCGGTGGCCGACTGGTCGGTCTCGCTGCGCTGGCGATCAAGCATCTGCGCCTGGGCATCGGACAGGTCGGCGGACTGCGCAGCCCGTGACTTGACCCCGACACCGGCGTCCACCAGGCGGGTCAGTGCAGTCTGCAGGCGCGCCTCCTCGCTGATGATCGCCAGATCGAGCTGGCCCTGCAGCCCTGGGTTGTCGCTGTAGGTCAGCGCCACCAGCGGGCTGGTGAAGGCCTTGGGGTGCTCCTGCAGGGTGCGCCGGATCGACTGATTCTGCCGGTGCTCGACCACGTACCAGGCCGCCAGCAGGCTGGCCATCAGCACACCCAGTGCCGCGTAGGGGGGCAGCCACAGGTAGGCGGCGGCCGACAGCAGGCCCGCGCCGATCAGCGGCCAGCCATGGCCGATCCCATGCCCCAGGCGCGCCGCCAGCGGCACCGGCGAGCGCCCTGCCCGCAGGCGGGCGTACAAGTTCTCGGCCCGGCGGATCTGCTCCCGGGTCGGCACCGAGCGCACCGACTCGTAGCCGCTGATGCGGCCGTTCTCGTACACCGCCGTGACGTAGGCGCTGACCCAGTAGAAGTCGCCGTTCTTGGCGCGGTTCTTGACCACGCCCATCCAGGGTTTACCTTGCTTGATGGTGTCCCACATATGCCCGAAGACCGCCGGCGGCATGTCGGGATGACGCACCAGGTTGTGCGGCTGGCCGACCAGTTCGTCGTAGGTGAAACCGCTGATGGCCACGAATGCGTCGTTGCAATAGGTGATGCGGCTGTTCAGGTCGGTGGTGGAGATCAGCCGCTGGTCTTGGGGAAAGGTTCTTTCGTGCTCGGTGACGGGCAAATTCATGCGCATCGTTGGCGATCCCTTGCTTATCCAGATGAGTGGGAAAATCATCAAAGCAAGTAGATATTTAGCAGAAGGCCATCACGTCAGCGGTCAAGTTTTGTAGGAAATTAGCCCGACCTGACGGAATGTGCTGAAAACGACCTGGATCAACCCACGTTGAGCTGACTCTTGAGCAGATCACGGAAGGTCTGGATCAAGGGTTCCCGGCTACGGCCACGGCGGATGATCAGGGAAAACGGCGCCTGATAGCCGAAGGTTGCCGGCGACAGCACGCGCAGATCGCCCTTGTCGACCCAGGCCTGGGCATAGTGCTCGGGCAGGTAGCCGATGTAGGCGCCGGAGAGAATCAGAATCAGCTGCGCCTCCATGCTCTCCACGGTGGCGGCGCTGTGCTTGAAACCGTGCCGGGCCAGCTCCGCCTGGCTCCAGTAGCCACGCCCGACCATGCGCTGCTGGGTGATCACCGGCTCCGGAATCCGTCGCTCGCCGAACAGCGCGTGGCGGCTGCTGCAATACAGCCAGTGCTGCTCGCGGTACAGCGGCTGGTAGACCAGGCCGCTCATGCGCGACGAGAACGCTCCAATGGCCAGGTCCAGGCGGTTGTCCTGAACCCCCAGTTGCAGTTCGTACGGGCTGGACACCGACAGGTGCAGGTGCACCGCCGGGTGTTCCTGGCTGTAGGCGCCGATGGCCTCGGCCAGCGGCAGGGCGCGGTCACCCACGGTGGAGTCGATCACCCCCAGGTTGAGGGTGCCGCGCAACTCGCCCTTGAGCGCCGCCGCATACTGCTCGAAGCCGTCCAGCTCCCCCAGCAGGCGCAAGGTCTCCTGGTGGAACAGCTCGCCCTTGCTGGTCAGGCTGAAACCGCCACGGCCTCGGTGGCAGAGCACGATGCCCAGGGCGCTTTCCAGCTGGCTCATGTAGGTGCTGATGGCCGAGGTCGACAGGTTGAGGTCGCGCTGGGCGTTGGCGAAGCCCTGGTGACGCACCACGCTGGCGAAGATGCGCAGCAGTTTCAGGTCGGGCAGCGATGAGGCCATGGGGCAACGGGTCCGTGGGCTGGAAATGGCCAGAGTCTAACCCGGCCGCACACCGATAGTTCAGAAATTCCTGAAGTAAGTTTTTGTCGGTAGCGATTCTTCCCGGGCACTACCTTGCGCAGACTGCGGCGAAATGTCCCTGCCCGCCGGCACAACCAGAGCAACGAGGCGCGCGGCGGCACAGGTTCGAACAAACAGAACAATCGACCGACTGATGAGGCCCACCGTGGACAAGATTCTCCACCAACCACTGGGCGGCAACGAAATGCCGCGTTTCGGCGGCATCGCCACCATGCTCCGACTCCCCCACCTGCAAAGCGCCGAAGGGCTCGACGCCGCGTTCATCGGCGTGCCCCTGGACATCGGCACCTCGCTGCGCTCGGGCACCCGCTTCGGCCCGCGGCAGATCCGCGCCGAGTCGGTGATGATCCGCCCGTACAACATGGCCACCGGCGCCGCCCCGTTCGACTCGCTGTCGGTGGCCGACATCGGTGACGTGGCGATCAACACCTTCAACCTGCTGGACGCCGTGCGCATCATCGAAGAGGCCTACGACGAGATCGTCGAGCACAACGTCATCCCGCTGACCCTGGGCGGCGACCACACCATTACCCTGCCGATCCTGCGCGCCCTGCACAAGAAGCACGGCAAGATCGGCCTGGTGCACATCGACGCCCACGCCGACGTCAACGACCACATGTTCGGCGAGAAGATCGCCCACGGCACCACCTTCCGCCGCGCCGTGGAAGAAGGCCTGCTCGATTGCGAGCGCGTGGTGCAGATCGGCCTGCGCGCCCAGGGCTACACCGCCGACGACTTCAACTGGAGCCGTCGCCAGGGCTTCCGTGTGGTCCAGGCCGAAGAGTGCTGGCACAAGTCGCTGGAGCCATTGATGGCCGAAGTGCGCGAGAAAGTCGGTGGCGGCCCGGTGTACCTGTCGTTCGACATCGACGGCATCGACCCGGCCTGGGCGCCCGGCACCGGCACCCCGGAGATCGGCGGCTTGACCACCATCCAGGCGATGGAGATCATCCGCGGCTGCCACGGCCTGGACCTGATCGGCTGCGACCTGGTTGAAGTCTCCCCACCCTACGACACCACCGGCAACACCTCGCTGCTGGGCGCCAACCTGCTGTTCGAAATGCTTTGCGTGCTGCCGGGCGTGGTACGTCGCTGATTGATGCGTAATGGTTATTGAAGGGACGTGGGAGCGGGCTTGCCCCGCGATTGCAATCGCGGGGCAAGTCGCATCGGCGCACCGCCGCTCCCACGAGACCCGCGCAATGCCATTGAAATAACCCCGGCAGGAGCCATTCGGGAGGGCCATAGAGGCCCGCCAACACATGACAGGACCGCCGGGCGCCTTGCAGCGTCCGGACGGCCGATCTCGCCATAATAAAGATAATCGGGAGACCCCCAATGGCCTTGGACATCATCGTTGTACTGATCTATGCCGCCGGCATGCTCGCCCTCGGCTGGTACGGCATGCGGCGCGCGAAGACCCACGAAGACTACCTGGTGGCCGGACGCAACCTCGGCCCGACCCTGTACATGGGCACCATGGCCACCACCGTGCTCGGCGGCGCCTCGACCGTCGGCACCGTGCGCCTGGGCTACGTCCACGGCATTTCCGGCTTCTGGCTGTGCGCCGCCCTGGGCCTGGGGATCATCGCCCTCAACCTGTTCCTGGCCAAGCCGCTGCTGCGCCTGAAGATCTTCACCGTCACCCAGGTGCTGGAGCGCCGCTACAACCCCATGGCCCGCCAGGCAAGCGCGGCGATCATGCTCGCCTACGCGCTGATGATCGCGGTGACCTCGACCCTGGCCATGGGTACCGTGCTGCAGGTGCTGCTCGACGTGCCGTTCTGGATGGCCCTGCTGTTCGGCGGCGGCGTGGTGGTGGTGTACTCGACCATCGGCGGCATGTGGTCGCTGACCCTCACCGACATCGTCCAGTTCGTCATCAAGACCGTGGGCCTGATGTTCATCCTGCTGCCGGTGTGCCTGTACAAGGCCGGTGGCTGGGACGCCCTGGTGGCCAAGCTGCCGGCGGCCAGCTTCAGCTGGACCACCATCGGCTGGGACACCATCATCACCTACTTCCTGATCTACTTCTTCGGCATCCTGATCGGCCAGGACATCTGGCAGCGGGTGTTCACCGCCCGTGACGAAAAGGTCTGCCAGCGCGCCGGCACCACCGCCGGTGTCTACTGCGTGCTGTACGGCCTGGCCTGCGCCCTGATCGGCATGGCTGCCCATGTGCTGATGCCAGACCTGGCCAACCCGAACAACGCCTTCGCCGAGATGATCAAGGGCCAGCTGCCCGAGGGCATCCGCGGCCTGCTGATGGCCGCCGCCCTGGCCGCGATGATGTCCACCGCCAGCGCGGGCCTCTTGGCCGCCTCGACCACCCTGACCGAAGACCTGCTGCCCAAGCTGCGCGGCGGCAAGCAGTCGAGCCTGGGCATCAACCGCCTGTTCACCCTGCTCACCGGCCTGGTGGTGCTGGGTATCGCCCTGGCGGTGAACGATGTGATCAGCGCCCTGACCCTGGCCTACAACCTGCTGGTGGGCGGCATGCTGATCCCGCTGATCGGCGCGATCTTCTGGAAGCGCGCGACCACCGCCGGGGCCATCGCCAGCATGACGCTGGGCTTCGGTACCGCGCTGTTGTTCATGTTCAAGGACGGTCTGGAGGCCAACACGCCGATCTACTACAGCCTGGCCATCGGCCTGGTGAGCTTCGTGGTGGTCAGCCTGGCTTCGCGCAAGCCGGTGGTGACGGCGAACCTGGCCTGAGGCCAGATCACGGGGCAACAACGCAAAAGGCCGCCGCATCGATAAGATGCGGCGGCCTTTTTGTCAGTGGTCAGCGCCGACGCGGCTGGCGCTTGCGCTGTTCTTCGTCGGTCGGGATCGGCACCGGCTGCAACGGTGGCGGGAGCAGGCCCAGGGCGACGGCGAGGTCATGGAGCCAGTTGTACATGCGTTCGTTCATAGTGCCCCCTTGACGGGTCAGCCTCACGGTCAATCAAACTTGCGATGCGTCATACAGATCATAGACCTATGTCCTGTATTGCGCATGCCTCTGTTCCTACACATAGGGGCGATTTTGACCCGGATCAAGCGCAGACGGCAGCTTCCGACGGTCGGTCAATCGTTTCGCTTTGTTGCAAGTCGATCCAGGCCTGCAGATTCGCCCCACGTTTGCCCTGGCGCCACATCAGCCAGGTCATCGCCTGGTCGAACGGCGCCTGCAACCGATGCGCCCGTACCTGCTCGCGACCCGGCAGGCTGTCGAGCATGGATTGCGCCATCAACGCCACCCCGGCCCCGGCGATCACGCAGGCCAGCATGCTCTGGTACGACTCGATCTCCATGACCCGCCCCATGGGCGTGTGGGCATGGGCGTACCAGGCTTCCAGGCGCATGCGGTACGAGCAGCCCTGACGGAAGGTGAACACCGCCTTGCCGGCGACATCCCTGGCGCTGTGCACCGCCGGGTGCTCGGGGCTGGTGATCAGCACCAGGATTTCCTCGCACAACGGCACGCCATCCAGCCCTGCCAGGTTGAGCGGGCCGTCCACCAGCGCCGCGTCCAGCCGATGGCTGAGCACCCCTTCCAGCAGCTCGGCACTGGGCGCCGCCTGCACCTGCAGGTTCACCGCTGGGTAGGCCTGGTGGTAACGCGCCAGCAACGCCGGCAAGTGGATGGCCGCCGTGCTGTACATCGTGCCCAGCACGAAATCCCCCGCTGGCTGGCCGCCCTGCACCGCAGCCAGGGCCTCGTCACGCAGGTTGGACAGGCGGTGGGCGTAGTCCAGCAGCACCTTGCCGGCCGGCGACAGCTGCAAGCGCTGGCGCTCGCGCAGGAACAGCTCCACCCCCAGTTGCTCCTCGAGCTGGCGCAGGCGCGTCGACAGGTTCGACGGCACCCGGTGCAATCGCTCGGCGGCGCGGGTCACCGAGCCCTCCTCGGCCACGGCCTGGAAGATGCGCAGTTGGCTGAACTCCATGAGATTCTCCAAAACAGAACAACTTGATCATCATTATTCAATTTTATTGAAAGTCAATGAACCCTACCCTGCCATCCATCGCTTCCCTTCGTGCAGGAGACTTTCCATGTCGCCCTTCGTACAACTGCTGGCCAGCGCCGTGGCGCTGATGATGGCCATGGGCATCGGCCGCTTCGCCCTCACCCCGCAACTGCCCCGACTGATCGCCGAGGGCCAGTTCGACCTCACCGCCGGTGGCCTGGTCGCCGCCGCCAACTACCTGGGCTACTTCCTCGGCGCGGTGGACGCCATGTTCGCCCGCCAGCCCGCCCAGGTGCGCCTGCGTCTGCATGGAGGCCTGTGGCTGTGCGTGCTGCTGACCCTGGCCTCCTGGGCCGCCGACGGCTTCTGGAGCCACCTGCTGCTGCGTTTCGGCACTGGCGTGGCCAGCGCCTGGGTGCTGGTGATGATCGCCAGCCTCAGCCAGCAACTGGCCAGCGCCCATGGCCGGCAGCGTCTCGGCGCGCTGGTGTTCGCCGGGCCTGGCGTCGGCATCGCGGTAACAGGTGTGCTGGCCCTGGGCGCGCACCTTCTGGGGCTGGATTCGGCAGCCCTGTGGCTGGTCTATGGCATCGCCGCGCTGGTCATGCTGCTGGCGGTGCTGCCGTGGCTGCCACGGGCGCTGGAACCCGCCGCCACACCTGCGGCCGGCAATGAACAAGGCCGCAGAACCGGTATCGGACTCCTGGGCCTGGTCTATGCGCTCTACGGGATCGGCTACATCCTGCCGGCCACCTTCCTGTCGCAGATGGCCAGCCAGCAGTTCCATGGGCAGTGGCAAGCCGACCTGTTCTGGCCCGCGTTCGGATTGGCATCTGCGCTCGGCGTGGCCATCGTCAGCCTGCGCCGCCCGGGGCGGACCTCTGCCTGGCTGACCACCACCCTGTGGCTGCAAGGGCTGGGTGTACTGGCCTGCCTGCTCGGTGGCGGCATCGGTCTGGCATTGGGCGTGCTGCTGTGCGGCGGACCGTTCCTGGCCTGCATGCAACTGGTGATGCAGCGCTCACGGGAGCTGGCGCCCCATGCCACGCAGCGCAATGCCGGGTTGCTGACCGCGTGCTTTGCCCTGGGGCAGTTGAGCGGGCCGTTGCTGGCGGCGTTGAGCAGCCATTTCAGTGGTGGATTACAGCCAGCGTTGGTGCTGGCGGCGGCAGGGATGGGATTGGCCGGGATCTTGGCCAAGGGCTCCTCGCGCTCACAAGCCTGTGCCAGCCTGCGACAGGCTGGCTGAAGGAATACAGGCCCTAACAGTCCTCGTGGGAGCGGGCTTGCCCCGCGATAGGGCCGGCCCCGCCGAACGCCTACCCCACCACCCTGCGCAACTGCTGCCGCACCCACGCCTCGGCGCTGACCATGACCACCCCGAGCAGCACCATCACCGCACCGATCACGAAGTTCAGGCTCAACGGCTCATCCAGCAGCAGCACGCCGAAAGTCACCCCGAACAACGGCGTGATGAAGGAAAACACCGCCAGGTTCGAGGCCAGGTATTTGCGCAGCAACCAGAACCAGGTCAGGTAGCTGACGAACGACACCACGATCCCCTGGAACAGCACACTGCCCACCGCCAGCGGGGTCAGCGAGAAATCGGCGATCTGCCCGCTCACCAGGGCAATCAGCACCAGCCCGACAAACCCCACCGCCAGCTGGTAGAACAGGGTCAGGGTCGCCGGCGCCTCGGACAGGCGCGAGCCGCGCACCACCACCGTGGTCGCGCCCCAGGCCAGGCCTGCCAGGATCGCCATGGCATCGCCCAGCAACATGCGTCCATCGAGGTGTTCGAGGGAAACGCCGCCGGCGAAGGCCAGGGCGATCCCCCCGAAGGCCAGCAGGATGCCCAGCCACTGCAACAGCCGCAGCCGTTCGCTGGGCATCATGAAATGCAGCCCCAGGGCGGTGAAGATCGGCGCGGTGTAGAGGAACACCGACATATGCGCCGCCGAGGTCAGCTTCAGCCCCTCGGCGATGAACAGGAACTCCAGGCCGAACAGCGCGCCGGCCAGCAACCCGGCGCGCCAGGTGCTGCCCACCTGGCTCCAGCCACCCCGCCAGCAGACCAGCAGCCCCACCAGCAGCGCGGCGATACCATTGCGAAACGCCGCCTGCATGACCGGTGCGATATCCACGGCAGCGGATTTGATCAGCACCTGCTGGCAGCCCCAGATCAGGCACAGCCCCAGCATGACCTGGAAGGCAAAGGCGTCGGGGTTCTTGCGGGCCGCGGTCATAGGCGGCCCCTCTGCAGGTTGAACGGCATGGCAAGGCTCGGCAGTGAGAATGGATCCCGATTATCGGGGGACCGGCCTTGGCGATGCCAGCCTAAATTGTCCCGTCTCCGGTCCGTGCCATGGCGAAGGCTTGAGTAATCGGGGGCGTACAGGTTTTCTTGCCCGCATCGCTCGACGGGAGATACGCAGGCTTGCCTCTGGGCGTCGACGCATCAAGCCCATCTATTCAGGCTGAACTGAGCGCAATACGCACCCCAATCACCGTGTCAGCCGATCATAGGATCTCTTCAGAAGGCACTTCAAAAGCAGAATCATCGCTTTGCCGGACTGCGCCTTGAGCGACAGGATCGAATCCCGCTGGCCACCGGGTACTGTCGTTGAACATGGCCAACTGGAACTCTGCCTTCTCGATCCTGCGCGCGCGTAAATCGGCACCGCATAGATTGCTGCCCTTGAATACAGCCCCTCCGATATCCGCCTCTGCCAGGTTTGCAGCGCGCAGGTCGGCCCCGCTGAAGTCGGCAGAGGCGGCCAGCGCCCGAGAAAGATCGACATTGCGCAGCCGGGCGCCATTGAACAGGGCATTGGCCAACGTCGCTCCTCGCATGTCGGCAGCGGTCAGATCCGCCTCGATGAACGACGCGTTTCTGAGATCGCTACCTATGAACGTCGTCGCCCTGGCATCCAGGCCGTCGAACTGCGCCCGGTGCAATGACAGTCCATCGAGGTTGGCGCCGGGCAAATTGTCTTGGTCAAACACCCTGCACTCTCCCGTTTCAAAGCACAGTGAGATCATCTCGGCCCATCCAATGATTATCGCGTCCGGCGACCTTTGCGAGCGCCTGGGAAACAGCCTGAGCGTACAACCTGCCCTGCCTACGCCTGGTACAACGAACAAAAATGCTGGCTGACAAGCCTACTCTCCAGCACCTGGAGCAAAGAAAAGTCCAAGCTATCAGACACCACCAGCCCTCGCCTCAGCCCAACGGGAAAATCCTCAAGCGTGGCGTACTCTCCTGGCACTAAAAACCTGAAGTAATCACCCATCGCAGTATCCCCAGCATACCCTTCGGGGTAGTCCTCACCCGCACGGCTACCCTCCACGGCGTGATACACGAATAATCCCTTGTTAAAAGCAAGGTTCGCCTCGCTATAGTTCAGCCGTTCTTCCAGGTCATTTTGCAGTGCGCTTGCCACACTGGCTTTCGACTTTTCTTGCCAGCGCCAAGCTGAGTAAAGATCCACTGCAAAGCCACCCTGTTTTGCTGGCGGGTAATCAGAATATTCCTGGGACTCCTGCCAAACAAACTCGCTTATCGAGTCCAGTACCTGCTCTACCCCTTCCAGCCTCAGCAGTACCTCGGGAATGGCCCCGTAGCAATTATTCACCATGACTGCAATTCGACCAAATTTATCCATGGCGAACCAAGTGAATACCTCTCCAAAACCTGGAACCCATTTCTCATTCAGCCCCATCGCCATGCCTCCAAAAACACACTAAACCCGGCCACGTTCAGCCCAATTCTACTTTCCGAGCAACTCGCTACCAACCCTCAAGCCCCTGCCTGTTCTACGGCATAGGCCGTGAAACTATTCTTACCTTCCTCCAAATACAATCGTTTGCATTGGGGGCAACGGTAAACTGTCATGGCAGTCACTTCAATCGCCTCATAGAATTGCTCCGAAGACATTGGCCCCACCTCCAGGCGCTCAGCAACCCGCTCGATCACTGACTCAGGCATCAATGTCATTTCATGATCTGACCATCCCTGCGACAAATTCATGACATAACCACATCTACACAAAAACTTTGGCATTCTGCTTTTCCGCTGTCTGGTCTATCGAAGCCTGCCTCTGCCAGGTTGCACTACTTAAACCATCACTAAAAAGGCATGAAATATAACCTGATAACGGTGTCAATACCTACACCTGCACTAGGTGCCTTGGGATCCATAAGCCCACTCCGCGAAGCATACGGTCAAATACCATCCAGAAGCGCCTGAAGCTTTCGTGGATCAGCAATGCTGCCGAAGGAATAAATCCACGCTACTGGTAGAGAGAGATCTGGCGATTTCACCTTCAGATAGGGAACAAAATACTCAGCATCCAGCAGATACTCCAGCCGTTTGCAGTCCTCGGCCCCCACAACATAAACGAAAGGTCCCTGCTCAGGGTCCAGATGAACCTGAACCCGCTCACCGGTTACAGAATCGATCATAAGTGACTTACCCTCTCTCTTGAAACCTTGGCGAACGCCTATAGCTCGATGCTATCGAGCAGTGCCTGAAGTTTTACAGGGTCGGCAATGGTGCCAAAATAGTACTCGCTCCCCCCATGAACACTAAGGTCCGGGCAAGGGCCCAACCAGTAGAGCACATTGAATTCATCATCAAACAGATCCCGGAGCGCCCCACTGTCCTGAAATGAAAAAACTCTGATATAAGGCCCATAACGGGGATCCATGAGAACCTGGACCCGATGTTTAGTAATACCGTCAATCATTTTGCACTTCGTCGCCCGCCTAGCCATTTCAACTGATTTTTCACTTAGCCTGCTCTCTGACCTCACCCCTATCGGTGATGGGAGCACCACCAAGCGACCCCATACCCCTGGGAAACATCATTGCAAAGAAAAATAAAAGAGAAAAGCTTTGTCAATCCAATGGATGTTCTCTGACATAGGCCTGCAAATCCTCGAGTGCTATACCCGGTGCACCTGCCGCCAACCACAGCTGGAACTCTGCAGGATAGGGTGACAGCACTTGGCCATCAGCGATCTGAGGTTTCGTTACCTCTCCATATCGCGTGACAAATCTGAGATGCGTTACAACAAGCACCCAGATTCTTCTCAGCCAAGGTGATTCCGGCACCCCCTGTGAGGCATCAGTCAGATAGGGAGACTCTCCTTCGACAAAAGCAAGAAGATCATCGCTCCTGCCCGCTTTAATCAAAGCACGAATTAACTCAATCTTTTCCATAATACTACCCAACGACGGAACTCAACCGAGAAATCTGGCATCACTTCGGCATTCTCAAAACCGAGCAAGCACATTATTCACCTAACGGAGCACCCCACACAACAAACAGGCACAAAGGAAGACAGATCTATTCTTCATGCGATCAATTCGATACTCCGCTTCCAGCACTCGACGCTTTCACTGGCAACTTAAACACCAGACTTCGCCGTCACTCTGGCCACACAACAGCAGAAATCAGAGCAGCAAAAATAAATCCGCCACATTAAACCTTAGCCCATTCCAAAATAACTCTTCATATGTGCAGTAAGCCCCGCCATATCTTCATATGCCTGCTTTCCGAAGCCAGGATCATTTTTAGCCAGAAACTGCTTCGCAGTTTCATCGTCCCGATTCGCCTGCTCCTCCACATCAAACAAACGTTGAGGAGCAATAACCCAACTATGTCGCCCATCCTCCCTGCCCTCGCCAATCATTGTCCACTTCAAATTCCCCCGATAGATCTCCACGCACCTAATCAACTCAGCAACAACCGCAACATCCTCTTTAACGAAGCGAAAACAAACTGAGGGAGGATATTCAATCTGACTCCTGAGAGACAACCCTGCATGTGTTTTTACAACATACGTACTGGTAGACCCTTTACGCCACTCGGTCTCTCCCAAATACTCAACAATATCTAAAATCTGGCGCCCTTCATGCGTTGCACTCACACCCATCACCTAACCCTTTCAATTGCCCCGAGTTATTTTCTCCGTCGCTACTTATTAATTCAATGTATTTTCCCCAACCACCTTTTGGCATCAAACATTCAGGAAGCCGTACAAAAGCGGACAAACTCAGCCTCACAACATATAGCGACTACTTGAAAGGCACGAAACGATAAGGAGATCCTCCTCCACTGGGGAAGTCCTCCGGCAAGAGTCGTGAGTGGATCTCACTTCTGAGCAGCTTACATAAAAACTCAACACAACCACAGGCGATTAGATCTTCCTCCCCCTGGTCCACACTATGAAGCGCAACGGACCAAGAGTCTGGTTCATCGTTAACAATCCACACCAGCGTCTCGCCATTTTCAGTGAATCCCCAAGGCCAAAACGCCCCCTGAGCTGGGTAGGCTGGCCTAGGATAGTCACTAGGGAACTCAGCTTTCATCACCGCATAAGATTCACGAAAGTAATCACCTTTATCGATATTCAGATCACTACTGCTGGAGAATGGATCGATTACCCATAAAAAATCGTCTATGCACCCCGCCCCAAAACGCTCGATGTAAGCCTTGTAGTCAGCAGGCAATCGGATGCCATGGTCATTTTCCACTCTTGCCCAGTCAGGGTTCGAGTAGGCAGGAGAAGCCGGTGGAGGCAACAGCTTCATTAGGTCGGCAAGCATTACTTGATTCCATTGATGCTAGGGCTGGATATATCCACATTGTAAACCGATGGAGTCTCGAGCGGTCAACGTCACGCCAGTCAGCATTAGGTTGCTGCCTGAGTAGATAAGAATAGCCCAATAGTTTACCGACTCTCCAGCTAGAACGGCTGGTCGTATCTGCCGCACGAACTGAGCCAAGTATAAAATGGTACGATAAAAGGGGACAAATTCACCCCCCTACTCTAACTTCTATCCCCCCTGCATGACCGCTAGACACCTTCATCTAAAGGGATCGAAATTAGAGTAGAAAAAATAGACCTGCCACTTTCCGGTCTTTGTCCAGCGAGGCACCTGCGACCTTTCACTTTCAGACAGTCATAATAAATTTCTTCCAGTCTAAGAGCGCCTTCTCAAAATCATTAATACTCAAAACAAAACAACAGCCTTCATCACATAGCGAATATATCTTTGCAACTTGACCCTTGAGCTCCACCCCCAAGTATCACGACTCCAATCGCAACCACCAATAGTTCCAGACCTTACCAAGCCGATTCTAGATAGCCCTTCATCCAGCCAAGCCATGGTGCTTTCATATTTTTGTCCGCCATGATCAGTCAGCAAGCACGCTAAGAAATCTATTCCATCACGACCGAGCACATCAGACCGACAGCCTGGCTCGCGGTCGCTACCTTCGCCACTCCAGAAGAAGACTATTTCCATATAAGCCTAGTATCCATCAGTAAAAAAGCACCAGTAAAGGGGACAGATTTATTTTCCCCACTCTAATTTTTACTGCCCCTACATGACTACCAGGACCGAAATTAGAGCAGGGAAAATAAATCCGTCCCCTTTTTCCTTTTTACACCATTAAATCATGCCAATATTTCGCAACACTCCCTCACTTACAAATTCTAACCCACCAGCGTCCACCTTGGATCCGTCTATGTAATGGGAATGACCACAGACGTCACATTGGTAAGCCAGTAACCCGTTATGCCTACCTATAAAGACGCGCAGCCCAGTAGACTCACACCTAGGGCATTGTTTATCAACTTCAACAGTTATCAAGGCCTCGATTGTATCGCGTAGAAACCGCGCTATAGACTCAACGTCCTTAGCCTGATGTCCCAGAATGACCTTTTTGAAACGTGTTATATCACTAGGTAAAAATGACGAATAATCAACAGGCATCAAACTTTCATTTACATCTGAAAGCTCATCGACTCCATAACTCAAAAACGGCTCAACAGTAAAATACTTATAATTACCTCTGACCCACAAAAGAATAACCCCAAGAACATCTCTTAACGATGACTCTTCACTAAGCAGCATCACAGCCAACTGAAGCTCACGCCACATATGCACAGGGAGAGACCTCATTAGTTCATCACCTTAACCGGGAAGGTACTTATCAAGTTACCGGCTTTATCAGAGAACACCTTTATCACTAAAGTAGCGCAAAGGGGACAGGTTTATTTTCTATACTCTAGACTCCACCTTCCCTGCATGACTGCTCGCCCCCTTCTCTACTACAGAATCGAAACAAGAGCAGGAAAAATAAATCTGTCCCCTTTTTCGTTCGTTAGCACACCTAAAAGCATTCGTATCGGGAAATCCCCAACACGCAGCAGCGGCAATCTAAATTTGCTCACACCTGTGCCGGGACAGGTATATAAACAGCCTCCACCATTGCACTTTTGCCATTCTCCAAATCTGGAACATAGAGCCCTATTTCGAGACCATCTGTCAGTAATTTCAAACCGGAGCCATCGTCCTCGAACTCATAATTGACATGGATCCGTTGGAGAAATTGCTCCAGCAAATCGACCGAAACCCCGAGAAGCGCCTGCCCCTTAAAGTTCAACGATGCTTCAGGATAGTAAAGTTGCACTCCGCTCAAGATATCGTGCTGGTCATACCATGACTTCATCAGGACGTCACCAAAGACATCCGTCGAGCTTTCGGAGAAAGCAGTCTTGGCAAACACCTTGTAGGGGAGCTGTAACTTGGCCCTGACTTTATCACGCCCTCGCACCCCAGCAAATATATCAAGCCCATCTTTTGAACTATACGTAAAATTCAAGCCATCACCTTTCGATGAAACCATTTGAGTCTAGTGCGCCCGCACACTTTAACATCCGCTCGATCACCGCATCTTATTTGCTGCCAAAACGAGAGCGAATGTCACCCACCTCCATCTGCAACAAAAGGGAATAGATTTATTCTCTCGACTCTAACTTTCACCGACCCTGCATGACTACCAGCCCCCTTCATCCAAAGACACCGAAATTAGAGCAGGAAAAAATCCGTCCCCTTTTCCCCGCCCCTCCCCCTTTGCGCCATCAAGTTTTTACTAGAACGAATTCCAAAAAAACATCAGAACCTGAAATCGTGTCAAGAAAATATCTGGCTGACTTTCTCGACGCAGCAGGAAATCTCTTTCCGGCGGATACCGCCAAGGAAGAAAAGTCTGCAATACAATCTAAGTCAGGAATTCTTTTATACCCTACAACTTTAAACCCCTCAATACCGAGTACAGCCGCATCGTGCACCTCACAAAAATCCAGTAACTTACGTCCATCTTCTAAATTGAATAGAGGTGTATCACCCCACATCCTAGTAGGCTCTGCACCCACAAACATGAACTCCTGCATCTCTAATCCCACGCAAAAGCGCAAAAGAGGACAGATTTATTTTCTATACTCTAGTTTCGACCTGCCCTGCATGACTGTTCGACCCCTCCTCCACTACAGAATCGAAACTAGAGCAGGGAAAATAAATCTGTCCCCTTTTTCCCGCTTTCCCCGGTCCCCTTCCCCCCTCTGTACGAGTTCCGCCCCCACCAACGTCAAATGCTTGCCCAGCTTTAAGGGGGCATCGATCGTATACGCCCCTGCACGAGACCGATGCTGATTCAAGTCTATGCGGAACGACTATTCATAAACCTTCGACGCGCACAATATTTTTGCAAAAGTACTCCAGCCAGGGCTAACAACATCATTATCGCCAGAATTTTTTGCATACATCTCCATTGACCTAATCCAGGCTTCCATTGCACCCAAAAATCTTTCTAAGTCCGGATTCTCCCAGTCATCGGGATTAAGCACCAGCCCCTCTCTTAACTCTCCAACAAAATCAGCAAGGTCTTCTTTTGTCTGTATATCTCTAACTCGCTCAAAGCTCATATGAACCTCACTTACAAATACCTCGAACACAGATAACCGACCCATTATTTGGCGTGGTCATCTTCCATCCTTCCTTGGCTACCTCCGCTGGCGTAGCCGGAACAATTTTGATTGGAACGCCCGCCTCAGATGCAGCAAGCAATCGTCTATTATCCAAGCTATAAACAACTCCATCCTTCTCAAATACACGGATAGGAGGCAGGTCATCTGGAGATATTTTTCCTGACTTCAACCCATCGATTGTTGACTGCAGAGTTTTGCCATCCTTGGAGTTATTCGAAACACTATCTTGCGTGAAGCGGATATCTTTCGGATTCGCATAACCGGTCAGGTTTTCTGGTAGCGCAGATGGCAGCTTTTGGCCCGCAGCTCCTCCTCCTTTTGTACCATCTTTGACACCCTTCCCGCCCCCTGGCAACTCCACAGGAGTAGTCGTTGGCTTTTTGGCCTCATGCCCACCACTCCCTTTGCGCCCCGAGGCAACACCCAGAATCATGCTGCTGATGAGCTTGCCGCCCCCCACCAGGAACTTGTCGCTGTCAGACTCCCCATTCAGGACAACACCGCCGCCTTCCATGTGCTCGGCAAGCATCGTGCCGACTCGGGTCATGGCACGGTCGTACTGTTCATTGAGGTCTTGACCGAGCTCCGTCTGCCCAATCGCTGTCGACACCGCCAGCTGTATAACCGCCTTGGGCCCCTGGATCATCGCCAGAGCCAGCGCCAGTTTCTGACCTCGCTCCGGGTCTGTCCCCTTTTTCCCCAAGGTCGGCGTCAGGGTGTCAGATCAAGCCTGAGACTTCTACAGATAAAGCAACACCGGTACATGACCGGCGTTAGATAAACAATCTTATTAATTAGGATTGGTAATCATCAAACTCCCAGGCAAATACCTTCCCCAGCTTTATCACGATAGTTTCCCAGCCATCCCCCTCGCAGCGACTCACATACTCATGAATTAACCCATTAATAGTCGAATAATCATATTCTCGAACAATTAATAGACCTCTCCCCCAACGAGGCTCCCACATCGTCTCTTCCAACCACTTTGGAGTGCAGATGAAAAGCTCAAAATCATCTGCCCCTTGTGTAATATCAAGCCCAATTCGAATACGAAGACTCAAAGAAAAGTTGTCTACATCCTCAGGAACGTAGGTCTCGACATCAAATAAATCATTAGAAATACCTTTTATAACAGCACGCATCATTCCTCCTAGTCAGTCACATTCAGATGGCCGTTACTTACTTTTACGCGCTGACCTGTTACCGGGTTGATGTTGTACATTTCAAAATTGGCCTGCACGCCTGTCGTTGCAAAAGATGAATCTTTTGGTGTTGGCGGCCTATATACACGAGTGCCGTCTGCGCTAATCAAACCAAGCCCATCACTTGTTTTTGTTGCACCATCTCCAACCCAGGTTTTACCCAACTGATTAGCTTCGGAAGATGTACCTTGACCTATAGAGAAGTTCGGATTTTTCGTTCCACTGCCGTTCACAGCTGCAGCTAATCTTGAGTCCTGAGCCGCAATATTGCTCAGATTTTCTTGTATCAGTTGATCCTTCAGCTTTGGATACAAGGCTGCATTTTCAGCGCCGGAGCTAGCAGCTCCCCCTTTTTTACCATCTATGACATCTTTCCCGCCCCCTGGCAACTCCACAGGAGTAGTCGTTGGCTTTTTGGCCTCATGCCCACCACTCCCTTTGCGCCCCGAGGCAACACCCAGAATCATGCTGCTGATGAGCTTGCCGCCCCCCACCAGGAACTTGTCGCTGTCAGACTCCCCATTCAGGACAACACCGCCGCCTTCCATGTGCTCGGCAAGCATCGTGCCGACTCGGGTCATGGCACGGTCGTACTGTTCATTGAGGTCTTGACCGAGCTCCGTCTGCCCAATCGCTGTCGACACCGCCAGCTGTATAACCGCCTTGGGCCCCTGGATCATCGCCAGAGCAAGAGCCAGTTTCTGACCCCGCTCCGGGTCTGCATCCAGATACTCATTGATTTGCGAGCTATAGGTCAGCGCCATCTGCACCGGACCACGACGTTCAATGATCGGCGTAGGGTCAAGCTCCATCGCCCCCCACAGACGGGCAAGCTCGTTCGTCGACTCCTCGTGCTTATCGAACACATGTTCGATCTGGTTAAGGCGTGCCAACACCTCCTGCTGGAAACTCGGCGTGCGCATGAGCGCCTTGGCTTCATCAGGCTTGAAGTTCGCCATCAGCAGGGCTTCATAGGTGTCCTCTGCGAGCTTCACCCCGCCAATGGCCACGGCACCTGCATCCAACTGACGCCCTTGAAGGCGCTCGAAGCGATTGACCAGAACATTGACGACATTGCCGGCCTGCTCGAGGTTCTTCAGCGCAGTCTTGTCATAGTTGCGAAGCTCGTTGGACCACCTGTTCACCGTGGCTACTGGGTGAAGCGCATCGTTGACCGCCGTGTCACTGATGTAGAGGTCGGTGCGCGACTCGTGGTCTCGAGTGATCTGGTAAGCCTTGTCCAGGTCCCGATTCAGCCCGACCGTGGAGTCCTGGCCGGTGTCGGCATCCCCGCGCACTGTGATGTCGCCGGCACCAACGGTGGCACGGACAATCTGCTCGCGGTCTTTCTCGTACTCCCAGCCACTGACGGTTGCACTCTTCTCGTCCTTGGCATTCTTGACCGGCTTCCAGCTGCCACCGACATTCAGGTAGTAACCATGCTCCTGGTCCTTGCCCGCGATATCACGGTGCCCCAACGTGCCGGTGTCGAGCTTGAGGTTGCCGTTGTCGGAGGCGATCAGGGCACCATCGAGCTGGGTGTGGTTTTCGGTACGGATATCGACCTTGTCCCGAGCGCTGATGCGGGTCTGGTTCTCCACCCACTCGGTTTCGCCCGTGGTCTTGCCTTTGCCGACCGAGCCACTGATACCCGAGCCCGGGCCGATGGTGACGGTGGCACTCAGGTCGAACTCCTTGCCCTTGACCTTGCCGGTGTCAATGGCCGAGGCCACGCTCAGGTCGCCCCCCACACGGCCGATGACTTCGTCCCCGCGCACCTGGGCACCCTGGATGTTGGTGTCCTTGCCGCTGGTGAACTTCAGCTGGTCGCCCGCGTAGACATAGGCCTCCTGGTGACGCTGGGCATCGCGTTCCAGCGCGCCCTTGCCAAGGTTGACGCTGGCATAGATACCTACCCCTTCCGAGCCGAACGCCAGGCCGACTTCACCTCCGCCGCTGCGGCGGTTCTGCTCGTAGTGCGAGTCGTTCTGCGCAGCGCGGATGTTCAGGTCATTGCCTGCGGCCAGGTCGATGTCACGCCCGGCCTTGACCTGCGAACCGACGATGTTCAGGTCGTGGCTGGCGTCGAGCTTGATATCGCGCCCCGCCTCGAGCTGGCTCGGCGTCGAGTTGCCCTGGGTGCCATCGGCACCCGCAGTACCGTGGCTGCCACCAATACCAACTTTGAAGCCACCGCTGGTACCGCCGTGGATGCCCCCCCAGCTCTGCGACTGGCTGCTTTCCTGGCTGCTGCTGCCCTTGGCCACATCAATGTTGATATCGCGTCCCTTGACGTCGATATCTCGCCCGGCCTGCACCTGGCTGCCCTTGATATTGACGTCGTTGCCCGCCTGCAGCTTCACATCGTTGCCAGCGTCCAGCGTCGAGGGACGGTTGTTCTGTTCGACACTTTGCTGGCTGCTGGTCTGCTTGCTGCTGCCGATCTTGCCGTCACCGGTCGGGCCGGCGAAGAATTGACTGATCGCATCCAGGGTCTGCAGGGCGCTGGAGCCCTTGCTCACCCCATTCTCGCCCTTGCCGGTGTTGCTCAGCGCGTCCTTGGTCTTGCCCAGGTTATGGTTGACCGAGCCACTGATACCATGCCCCTCGTACTCACGCTCCAGTTCCTGGATACGGGTTTCGCGTCCCGCGTCGATGTTGATATTGCGACCAGCCCCCAGGCTGATGTCATGGCCGGCCACCAGGTCGGAGCCAGTCTGGTTGATGTCGCGACCGGCCTTGACATCCAGATCCTGCCCGGCCTGGATGCGACTACCAGCAGCCAGCTGCTCGCGCAGACGGTCCTTGGCCTTCTCCTTCTCGACACCGGCGAAGAAGTTCATGCCGTTGTCGTCACTGTCGAAGCGCAGGCCTGTCTTGCTCGAACTCGACCAGTGCGAGTTGTCGCTCTGGTTCTGCGCGGCGCTGACATTGACATCGCGCCCGGCGTTGAGGCTGACGTTGCGTCCGGCGCTGACGCCGCTACCCAGCACGTTGATATCGCGGGCCGCCTGCAGGGTGGCGTCACGCTCTCCACTCACCTGACTGCCGACGCTGGTGCTGCTGCGAGCCTCCTGCCCGGAAGCCTTGGCCGAACCGATCGACACCGATGGCAGGACCGTGCCCGGTGCGATCGGCATCATCAGCGCTGCCGGGTTCAGGATGATCTCGGGGGAAAGCGACAGTTTGAACTTCTTCTTGTATTCCTCCGACCGGCTATAGGCCGTGTCATTGGCCGACACCAGGTTGACGTCACCCTCTTTGTCGATTAACCCAGCACGCAGTTCGACGTCCTTGCCGGCATTGGCCTCACTGGCGCGCAGGCGCACATCGCTGCCTGCGGCGATGACGATGTCGTTGCCGGCATCCAACTCGCTGCCGACCTGCTTGGCCTGGGTCTGCAGCTGGCTCTTGCCGCTCTTCGAAAGGCCCAGGAAGCCGGACTTGGTCTTCTTGCTGTACTCGCCGTGTTCCTCGACGCCGGACAGCACCGCCACGTCGCCGGTGGCACCGAGCATGACATCGCCGCCGGCCTTGAGCTGGCTGCCGATCACCGAGACATCGCGACCACCGTCCAGGGCAATGCCGCCGCCCTCCTTCTTGCTGACGTTGACGGTCAGGTCGCCACCGGCCTCGATCACCGAGGCGACGTTGGTGCTGTGGTAGCTCTCCTGCTGCTTGGAGCTGCCGCGACCGAACGAACCCTTGCTCTTCTTCAGATAGTACGAAGCGCTTTCGTTCTGCTCGGAGGCGATGGTCAGGTCGCGCTCGGCGTTGATGTCGACAGCGCCCTTGCCCTTGACCTGGCTGGCGACGATGGCCATGTCCTGGCCCGCGGACAGCGAGACATCGCCACCGGCCTTGACCGTGGTCGAGACCTGGGTGACCTGGTCATTGGACTGGGTGACCTTCTTGCTGCGGCTGAAGCTGTGCGCTTCGTTGGCGGCGGAGGTCAGGTTCAGGTCCTCGCCGGCGGCCAGGGTAAGGTTGCGGCCCGCGTCGATCTGGCTGGCCACGGCGGTGAGGTCGCGGCCGGCGCCGAGGCTCAGGTCGCGGCCGGCGCTGACCGTGGCGCCGTGCTGCTGCACCGTGCTGCTGCGCTGGCGATCGGTGTAGAAGCCTTGACGTTCTTCGACCGACAGCAGGCTCACATCACGACCGGCACTGAGCGACAGGTCGCCGCCGCTCTGGATCACGCTGGCGACGTTCTTGATGTCCTGCCCGGCCTTGAGGCTGAGGCTGTTGCCGGCCTCGATACGCGCGGCGCTTTCAAGATAATCCTTCTGCTCACGCACGCCGCCGTAAACGATGTCCGTGCGCGTGAGGTCGCGTCGGTTGATCAGGTCACCGTTGATGGCGGTCAGGCTGACGTCACGACCGGAGACGATGCCACCGGCACTGTTGACCAAGCTGTTGCCGGCCAGCAGGTCCAGGCGCTCGCCGGCCTGGACCAGGCCGGTGTTGGTCAGGTCCTTGCCGGCGGTGGCGCTGAGGTTACGCGTGGCCCGCAGCGTGCCTACGTTGTCGAGATTCTCCCCGGCGATCAACTGGACGTCCTGCCCCGCGATCAGCGCACCGTCAGGCGCCAGTCGGCCATTGGCATGGGCCAGGTACAGCACTGGCGCAAGTACCTGCTCACCATTGATCTCGCGTGCTTCGAGCCAGACGATGTCGTGGGTCAACGCCGCGACCTGGGCGGAGGTCAAACCGACACCCAGACTCAGGTTGAGCTGGTCCTTGCTGCGGATGGCATTGTCCATCAGGTGCTTGTACAGCTGCTCGCCGGAGGTCTGGCCATCGATGAACTGCTGGCCGGTGCGAGCCACCACCGCCTGCTGGATCAGGCGTTGCTCGTAGAAGCCGTCACCCAGACGCTTCCAGCTCTTGTCCGGATCGAAGCCCAGGTTGCCAAGCAGGTAATCGGAGCTCATGAACTGCTTGAGGTCGGTCAGCACCGGATTGGTTTCGATCAGATACTTGTGCGGCTTGCTCGTGTACTGGCTATCCGGCAGGCGAGTGACGCCCGCAATCCAGGGGCGAGCGCCGATACCCGGCTCCTGCGCTACCAGCTCGGCGGCCTGCGCACCTGCGCTCGGTGGGGGAACGTAGCTATCCACGGCCTCGCCCGCAGGCGCATTGACCCCGATGACACTGGCCTTGGCAGCCGACTCGACACGCTGGTGGGCAACGCGATCGATTGCCTGCTCACTTCCTCTGGACGCGGACGCATCCATTGCCTGGATCGAGCCCGGTCGGGAACTGGCCAGCACCTCACGCTCATGCGAGGTGACAGTGGCGTTGCCCAGTGTCCAGCGCTGGGCGGTGCCAGTGGCTGCATCGCTGCCTTTGCCACTCAGGCGGAACAGGCCATTCTGCCCGGCTGGCAGGCTGAAGCCTGGCAGGGTGGTGGGATCGACCTGTCGCTGGGCCAGATCAGGTGGCAACTGCGCATTCAGGTTGACCACCGTGGGCTGCGTCACGCTGGATACCTGGGTATCGAACGAGCGATTGCCGGTAGCCGTTGCCGCCCTGTTCACAACGATATTGCTGATGCTGCCTGCGGCAGTGAGCTTGGCCGTCCCGGCGGCCTGAATGACCGCTGGAGCGATGAACTTCTGATCCGGCTGGACCACGGGCTCTGCATCGATGCCGTAAAATACCCCGGGGTCGAACTTCGCGACCAGTTTGTTGAAGGCGGCTTCATCAAACGGCCCGGAACGAGGGTGTGCCTGGTTGTAGGCGTTGACTTCGTTAATCAACTGGAAGAAATACGCCCTGGGGATCTTGACTCCAGCCCCCACCTCTCTGCCAACGGTTCCCGACCTGGAACGCTCACCCTCGTTGGTAATGCTGCCGGCCGTGATGGTGAGATCATTGCCCGCCGAGATCACACTTCGAGAATTGAGAACGCTGTCCCCACCGATGGTCAGGTTACGCCCGGCAGCCAGGGTTGCCGTTGGCGAATCTTCCAGCACCACGGTTTCCTGGGTCTTGTAGATGTGCACCGGCCCCCTCACCCGCGGCCCTTTGCAATGCTGGACGCAGTAGATGGTCATGTAGCCATCGGTGATCTGGTGGCTGGCCCTGAACTTGTCGCGTTTGTTGACGAAACTGGATGCCTGCAGGTTGATGTCGCCGGCCGCCTCGACAGTGCCGGAGCTGTTCAGGAAGGTTGCCGCAGAACTACCCGCGGTGACGCCGGCAACCAGCAGATTGCCCAGGCTGTACACATCCGCGTAGCGATTGCTGAAATCGGCGGTGCCAATCGTCATGTCCCGCCCACTGAACAGCAAGCCTCGACTTCCGTCGGCAGCCTGGTCGTTGTGGACGGAGTGGGTGATCAAGTTCAGGTTGCGTGAAGCGGCCAATGCACCGTAGTTCGACAGGCTGCCCGCGTTGATCGTCAGGTCATTGGCCGCCGACAAGCGCCCAAGGTTGCTCAGCTGGTCGCCGATGTTGACCACAATGCTGTCGCCACCGGCGATGCTTGTGGCGGTGCCCAGGCTCATCTGCGCCGCAGTCAGGGTCATGTTCCCCAGGCTGGTCAATCGGCCGTTGCCCGAATAGGCACCACCCAAGGTCAGGTTCAATGTGCCATCGCTGGCAATCAACCCGTCATTGAGCCAGTTGCCGCCCGTGCCCAGCAACGCCTTGGTCGCCAGCAACTGCCCGCTCGAGGTCTGGCTGAAATTGTTGACATTGAGCTTGAGCGTGCCGGCTTGCAGCACGCTGCTGTTGACCCAGCTGTCGGCACTGAGATTCAGGGTGCCATGCGTCAACAGGCGACCTCCCGCCGCCATGACCTGCTGGCTGCTGACACCGAAATCGCCATTGCCGACGTGTACGATGCTGCCCCCGGTGTTCAACAGATCACCAATGACCAGGGCAAGATCGGTGTTGGCGGTTTCCACGGTTCCGTTTCGGTTATCCAGCACCCCGCCAATCTGGAATCGCGTTGTGCCGCTGTTGCCCAGGGCACGCAGTTTCCCCGCCTGGTTGTCCAGGCTGGCGGCTGCGATGGCCAGGGTGCTGGCGCTTTCGATGATGCCGCCGCGGTTGTCCAGGGCGCTGCTCAGTCCGATGTCGATACGCTGGCCGACCATTTCGCCGCGCGCGTCGCCACCGTTGAGCAGGCTGGTGCCGGTGACCTTGAGCAGGCTGCCGGCGGAGATGCCGCCGTCACGGTTGTCCAGCTGCCCGGTGCGGATCAGCGCATCACCGCCCAGCGCTGCGATACGCCCGCCATGGTTGTCGAAGCTGGCGCTTTGCACATCGATGCCCAGGGCCTGGAGAACGCCGCGCTGGCCATTGGCGTCGCTGCCGTTACGCAGTACACCGGTGGTGCGCACGCCCAGCGACTGCTTGAGGCTGGCAAGGATGCCGCCGCGGTTGTCGAGGGTGTCGGCGGTCACGCTCAGCGCGCCATCCTGGGCGATCAGCTTGCCGCCCTGGTTGTCGAGCACACCGTTGGCCTGCACGCTGATCGCGCCCTTGGCCTGCACGGTGCCCTTGGCGTTGTTCAAACTCGCCACCTGCAGGCCTACCTCACCCTGCTGGCTGTAGATCAGGCCATCGCCTGTGTTGCTGAGCGCCCCGCTGCTGTTGAGCACGAGCGCGCCATTGGCGGCCAGGGTGCCGCGCTGGCTGTTGTCGATGCTGTCGGCCAGCACCTTGAGCAGGCCCTGGCTGGCGATCTGCCCAGCCTGGTTGTCGACCAGCCCGACGCGCTGGATCAGCAGGTCCTTGCCGGCGAACAGCGTGCCCTTGCGATTGAGCAAATCGCCGAGCAGGTCGAGGGTCAGGGCGCCCTGGGCGGTGAGGTTGCCGTCGTTGTTGTTCAGGCTCGCGGCGCTCAGGCCGAGGTCCTGGCGGGTGGCCACGCGGCCGCCGTGGTTGTCGAGGGTGCCGGCGCTGATAACCAGCTTTTCACCGGCATCGATCAGGCCGCCCTCGTGGTTGTCCAGTGCCGCCGTGATGGTCAGCTGCTGGCCGCTGCCGCTGGACAGGATGCCCTTGGCGCTGTTGTCCAGGCTGTCGGCCTTGACGTCCAGGCGCTGCTGGGCGACCAGCGCGCCGCCGTCGCTGTTGCGCAGGGCGCCGGCCACGGTCGCCTGCACGGCACCGGAGCGACTCGACAGCGTGCCTTGCTGGCGGTTGTCCAGGCTCTGGCCGGTAACGGTCAGCCCCTGCCAGCCCGAAACCAGGCCGTTGCGGTTGTCGATGGCGCCGCTGGTGATGGCCAGGGTCTGTTCGCTGATCAGCTTGCCGTCACGGTTGTCCAGCTCGCTGAGGTCCAGGCGCAGGGCCTGGGCGGTGGAGATCTCGCCGCTCTGGTTGGTGAGCTTGGCCAGGTTGGCGAGGGTCAGTGGGCCGGCGGTGGTGATCAGGCCGGCGCCGTTGTCGAGGTCGGCGCCGAGCAGGTCCAGTGCAAGGCTGCTGCCGAGCAGTTTACCGCCGTGGTTGTCCACGCCTTTGCTGGTGAGTGTGAGCGCGTCCTTGGCTTCGATGCGGCCACCGTCGCGGTTGCTCAGCAAGCCATCTACGGTCACCTGCAAGCCACTCTGGCTGCTCAGGGTGCCGCCGCTGTTGTCCAGCACGCCGGCATGAACCTCCAGCGACTGGCCACCGATCAGGCCCTTGAGGTTGTCCAGGCGCTGGCTGACCCGCAGCAGCAGGCCCTGGTCACTGAGCAAGCGGCCGTTGCCGTTGTCCAGTTGCTCGGCGGCGACGGTGAACGCTTGCGCGCTGGAAATCTCACCGCCTTGGTTGGCCACGGTCTTGAGGTTGTTCAGCAGCAGCGACGGGGCGTTGATCAGGCCGCCACGGTTGTCCAGGTGGCCATGGCCCAGGTCGAGGTTCACCGAAGAGTCGCTGAACAGCTTGCCGCCCTGCTGGTCGAGGCCGGTAACCGTCGCGCTGAGTGCTTCGCGGCTGCCCACCCGACCGCCGTCACGGTTGTCCAGCTGGCCGGCGTGCAGGTCGAGGGTGCGGTTGCTGCTGACACTGCCCTGGCGGCTGTTGTCCAGGTGGCCGGTGGTAATGGCCAACGCGCCCTTGCTGGCAATAACGCCCTTGTCAGTGTTGTCCAGGCTGACACTGGCCAGGGTGATATCGCCGTCGCTGAGCAACTCGCCACCCTGGTTGAGCAGCGCGCCCACCGTGGTCAGCTTCAGGCTGCCGGCGCTGTCCAGTTTGCCGGTGCTGTTGTCCAGGCTCTGCGCGGCCACCACCAATTGGCCCTCGGCGCTGATCAGGCCGAGGCGGTTGAGTGCCGCGCCGGTCAACGCCAGGGTCATGTCCCGCTGGCTGGTCAGGCGGCCACCGTCGTTGTCCAGGGTCAGGCCGGTCAGGGTCAGGCCGGTCTGGGCCTCGATGCGTGCCTTGTTACGGTTGAGCAGGCCCTGCAACGCGAGGGTCATGCCCGTGCCGGCGACCAGCAGGCCGCCGTCGCTGTTGTCCAGCGAGGTGCCGGTCACGCCGACGGCGGCCTTGCCGGTGATCTCGCCGCCACGGTTGTCGATGCGATCAACGTCCAGGGTCAGCGCGCCGTTGCTGCCGAGCAGGCCCGCCTCGCGGTTGTCCAGCTCGCCGCCCTTGACCTGCAACTGCTCCAGGCTGACCAGCGAACCCGCAGTGTTGAGCAATGTGCCAGCCTGGATCTCACCACGGCCTTTGCCGGAGACCTTGCCCTGGCGGTTGTCCAAAGTGCCGGCGTCGATGTTCAGGGCGGTGTCGCCCACAAGAATGCCTTGGCGGTTATCCGCGCGGGTGGCGCGCAGGTCCAGGCCCTTGGCCGAGACCAGCCCCTTGGTATTCTCCAGTACCTGGGCAATACGCACCGTCAGAACCTGGTCGCTGATCAGCTTGCCCTGGCGGTTGTCCAGCGTCGTGGCGGCGAGGGTGAAACCTTGCGGGCTGGAGATCTCGCCCTTCTGGTTGTCGACGCTGCCGAGATTGTTCAGCACCAGCAGCGGAGCCTTGATCAGGCCATGGTTGACCAGCGCGCCCTGGCCCAGGTCAAGGGTGATCGAGGCCTTGCTCAGCAGGCGCCCGGCCTGCTGGTCGAAGCCTGTGGCGGCCAGGCTCATTGCGCCATCGCTGTCGATGCGGCTATCGCTGCCTGCATTGTTGACCTGGCCAGCCTTGATGGTCAGGCGGTCGTTGCCGACCACATGGCCACTGTCGCGGTTGTCCAGCGCGCCAGTGGCGATGTCCACGGCCCCCTGGGCGCCGATCTCGCCGGCACGGTTGTCCAGGCTGGCGCTGCGCAGGTCGAGGGTGCCGTCGGCGGTGATCGAACCGCGCTGGTTGTCTACCTTGCCGGTGGTGGCCAAAGTGAGCTTGCCGGCGCTGCTCAGCTCGGCGTCGCTGTTGTCGAGGCTGGCGGCGCCGATATCGAGGTCACCTTCGCTGGTCAGCAGCCCCTTGCCGTTGTCGAGCGCCTGGCCCAGGCGCAGGCGTGCACCCTGCTCGCCGGAAACACGCCCGTCGCGGTTGTCCAGGGTCTGGCCGTCGAGGGTCAGTTGGCCCTTGCCACGCAGCAGGCCCTGGGCCTGGTTGATGACCTCGGCCACCGTCAGCGCCAGGTCGGTGTCGGCCAGAACCTGGCCGCCGGTGTTGTCCAGGCGCTGCCCGGTCAGGCTCAGCGCCTTGGCCGCGGACAGCTCGCCGCCACGGTTGTCGACGTTGTCCACGGTCAGGTGCATACCCTGGCCGGCACCCAGCACGGCGCCCTGGCGGTTGACCAGCGAACTGCCCTTGAGGGTCAGCTTGCCATCGGCGGACAGCTTGCCGCCGAGTTGTTCCAGGCGCGTGACCTGCCCATTGAGATCACCGCCGCTGGTCAGGCTGGCGCCGCTGTTGTCCAGGTGGGCAGCGACCAGATCGAGGTTGCCCTTCGCACCGAAGATGCCGAGCTGGTTGAGCAGTTCGGTGCCATTGAAGCGCACCCCGGCCTGGCCGCTGACCAGGCCCTGGTCGCGGTTGTCGAGGTGGTCGATGGTCAGCGTCATCGCGCCATCACCCTCGATCTTGCCGCCGCGGTTGTCCCAGCGCTGGCCGTGCAGGGTCAGCAGGTCCTTGCCCTGCAACCGGCCGCCACGGTTGTCCAACTGCCCCGCGTCGATATCAGTGGCACCCTGGCCATTCACCAGGCCCTTGGCCTGGTTGTCCAGCAGGCCGGTGACCTTGGCGGTCAGCGTGCCATCGCTGAGCAGCTTGCCCTGCTCGCGGTTGTCGAGGCTGGCGGCGTTCAGCGTCAGTGCCTTGCCGGCAGCCAGCACACCTTGGCGATTGTCCAGCGCCTGGGCGACTACCAGCTCCAACGCCCCACCCGTTACCGTACCCTCGCGGTTGTCGAGGCTGCCGGCCTTTACCTGGCCGTGGCCGGTGCTGGAGATCTCGCCGTGCTGGTTGTCGATGGCTGCGCGGGTGGTCAACTCCAGGCCGGACTTGCTGGTGACCACGCCGCCCTGGTTGTGCAACGCCAGGGCCTGGATATCCAGGCCGTCGGCCGAGACCAGGCCATCCAGGTTGTCGAGCAACTGGTCGAGGCGCACGGTCAGGGCCTGCTCGCTGTAGAACTTGCCACCGGTGTTGTCGAGGCTGCGGCCCGTCAGGGTGAAGGCCCTCTTGCTGGAGATCTCGCCACGCTGGTTGTCGATATCGGCCATCTGCCGCAGACGCAGCTGGTTGGCGGCGATCTCGCCGTCACGGTTGTCCAGCCGGCCATGGTTCAGGTCGAGGGTCAGCTCGGTGACGCTGCTCAGTTGGCCACCTTGCTGGTCGAGCCGCCCGACATTGACGTTGACCGCCTGGTTGCCGCTGATATGGCCGCCCTGGCCGTTGTTCAGGGCCTGGGCAGTCAGGTCAAGGGAAGTCTGGCTGGCGATCCGGCCGGTCCGGTTGTCGACCAGGCCCTGGCTGGTGACGGTAATGCCCCGGTTGGCCAGGACCTTGCCATTGCGGTTGTCCAGGCTGCCTAGGTTCAGGGCCAGGGCATCGAGGCTGGACAACTCGCCGGCCTGGTTGTCGAGATGCGCCCAGGTGGCGTTCAGTGCCCCTTGGCTGATGATCTGGCCACGATCGCTGTTGAGCAGTTGCCCACCGGTGAGGGTCATATGTCCGTCAGCAAGGACCTTGCCCTGCTGGCGGTTGTCCAGCGTTGCGGCGTTGATGTTGACATTGCGCCCGGCGCTAAGGCTGCCGCCCTGGTTATCCAGGCGTCCACCCGTGAACAGCGTCAGGTCACCGCTGGCGATCAGGCGTTGGTTGCGGTTATCCACGGCACCGGCGTTGATCTTCAGGTCGGCGTCGGCCGCGCGGCTGCCATCGGCCTGGATACCGGCCTGGATGCCCCCAAGGTTGCTCAGTTGGCCTGCCGCGTCCAGTTGCACCGAACCCGCGGCAGTCAGCCCCTGGCGGTTGACCAGGTCACCGCGGCTTTCCACCTGCAGTTGCTTGCCGGCATGCACCGGCCCCTGGGTTTCGATACCGGTCACCCGGATGCGCACATCGCCCCCGGCGCTGGCCTGAACCATGCTCAGCTGGCCATTGGCATCGAGCTGGATATCGCCACCGCTGGCAATCATCCGCCCATCAAGGCGCACACCGACACCGGCCTCGGTCCCCACCAGCCTCACCGCGCCGGCATACATGCCGCCCAGCGCGCTGGAGTCGATCGCCAGGCTCGGCTTGGCGCTGCCGTCGTCAGCACGCGCAGTGGCCGCCAGGGTGCGGGCATCGACATCGTTGCGCCCGGCGACGATGGCCAGGTTGCGGGCCTGGATCTCGGCGTTGATCTTGGTACTGCGGGCAATCAGCTCGAAGCTGTCGACGTTGCTGGCATTGATCCCCGCGCCTTCGATGGCGATGTGGCCCTGGTCGACCTGGTAACGGGTCAGCTGGCCGTTCTCGATCACCGGCTTGCCGGTGCTGAGCGTGGCCTGTGGCGTGTTGATGAAGCCGCAGCCATCGCAGGTGATGCCGTGGGGGTTGGCGACGATGACATGCGCTGCATGCCCGGCCACTTCGGTATAGCCGCGCAACTGGCTGGCGTTGGCACCGTTGACCTCGTTGAGGATGGTACTGGCCGCCTGGCCCTGCAGGTTCGGGTTGCCAAGGATGATCCCGCCCAACTGGGTAGCCTGGGTGCGCTCGGTGGCGTTGTTGAGGATCAGCCCCTGCTGGCCGACGTTGTAGTCGCTGAACTGGTTGTGCGACAACCCGCTGCCGTTGGGCGCGGCAATGTTGACGATCGGCACGCCGTTGCCCGCCTGGCCGAGGCTGGTGCCTGGCCCGCTGACCACCACGCCTTCGGCGGCCTGCGCCCACAACGGTTGCCAGAACATGGCGTTGGCCAGCAGGAAGGCCAGGCCACGCTTGGGCAGCCCGCAGAAGCGCTCGCGGGGCTGAATTGCGGCCGAGCGTTGGCGGGCCAGGAAGGCAAACAGGCGAACGTCCATGTCAGGTCTCGTGAATCAGGCGGTCAGATGACAAAGTCCAGGCGCAAGTACACCGGGCATTCCTTGTCGGTCAGCATGTCGGGGCGTTCCAGGCTGTGCGAAGGTAAGCACGCAGGCTCGCCCCCGCTGACAACGCACAGGCATCATCCAGTGCCTGGCCCCCGAAAAAAGAGCGCGAGATGTTATTTGGCCATCACGTAAACGTCAAATTAATATCGTCAAAAAACCGTGAAACCATCTACTGCCTGTTCCAGCAGTCACCCAGGCTGAAACGCCAGGCAGCCTGAAGCCACCAGCGCACTGCATCCAGGGCTATCAAGGACGTCGGGAGGGGAGAAATCGGTGCCATGCCTCATCTGGGCATGCGCACCGCAAGAAGCCACACAGAGAAGAGACGAACTGGCCGCAGCGGCCAGCAAGGACCCGCGAAGCGAAACCGGGAGACACCGCCTGGTGATTCCCGGCCCTTGCAGTTCACACGGACTACAAGTCACCCAACAGTTCGCGTATGAACTCGGAGAAACTGTCCGCCACCTGATGAGCCTCACGGCTCACCGGGTCGATATCGACAACCACCCAGCCATTGTTCGTGTCGAACCCTGAGCAGTAACCCTGCAGGTCATCGCCGAACAGCAGGATGCCTTCCAGGGCGTTGTCCCCGTCCTCATCGTAGACCTGGTCAGGCGTAAGCAGGCCTTCGTACAACATATAGGCCGCCTCACCCACTTCCCCCCATCCAAGCTCCCTGATGAACGCCAGGTAATCGGCCGGCACCTGCGAATGGGGGCCAGCCAGGGCCGAGAGTACCCGCGCTTCGGCGGTCGCCAGCTTGGAAAGGGGGCCGGACACCTTGTCCGGCTGCAGATCGTCATACATTCCCATTCAGATGAAGAAGTCCAGGCGCAAATACACCGGGCGTTCCTTGTCGGTCAGCACGTCGGGGCGTTCCAGGCTGTGGGCGAAGGTCACGCTGGCGGCCATGTGCTGGCCACGGGCGAACAACTCCAGCGAGTGGCTGCTGGCACGGCCGTGGTACTCGCCGTTGTAGCGATCGTTGCGGATCACGCCCAGGTCGTAGCCCAGGCCCATCCCATATTCAGCCACCAGCGGCTGCAAAGCCTGCCAGGCCACCGGACGGGTCCAGCGCAGGTCGTTGCGCCAGTAGCCGCCGCTGTCGCCGGACAACGACTGGTCCTTCAGCCCGCGCACCGACGACAAGCCGCCAAGGCTGATGCGCTGCGGGCTAAACAGCACGTCCTCGCTGCGCTGGCCGGTGGCCAGGCTGCTGAAACTCAGGCGCTCGCCGAAGAGCTGGAAGCCCTGCACGTAGCTGAGCGTGGCGCTGTACTTGCGGTAGCGCGCCACCGGCTGGCCCGGGCGTGGATGGCCGTTGTC